>CAIYOD010000103.1 GCA_903927755.1 uncultured Thermoleophilia bacterium
CCCTCGGCTGTGAAACGCGGCGGTCGGTCGCCGGTCTGTTTCACGTGAAACGCAGAAAGGGAGGCCCCCGAGGGGGCCTCCCTTTCATCACGCTGGGGGTGCGGCTGCCCAGGAAGCCCAGGGACGCCGCGCGCCGTCAGGCCTTCAGACCGACCGGCTCGGGGTTGCCGGCGCCTGTGGCATACGTGCTCTTGAAGATCTCCATCAACATCGGGCTCTCGCGCACGACCTCGAGCGAGATCACCGCGTGGTCCTTGGTGTAGCCGTTGCCGATGATCATCAGCGTGTCGGCGCCGATGCCCTCGGCGCCGAGGGCGGCAGACGTGAAGCTTGTCGCCATGCTGAAGAAGTAGACCATCCCGTCGTTCTTGGTCGCCAGGACGGAGGCCATCTCCGTGTTGGGGATGTCGACGCAGTTGATGGTGAGGTCGGCCATCTCGCCGTCCGTGGCCTTCTTGACCTCCTCATAGACGAAGAGCTGATCGGTCGCCGAGCCTTGGATGATCACGTCGGCGAAGCCGGACTTCTCGAGGCGCTTCTTGCCGGCATCGCCGTGCACCAGACAGATCACCTTGCCGGTCGGCTTGACGCGCTTCTTGGCCTCGTAGGCGCAGAGCAGGCCGCTCTTGCCACCGGCGCCGATGATGAACACAGTCTGGCCCGGCTTGCTGAGCTTGGCGGCCTGCGCGGGAGCGCCGGCGACGTCGAGGATCGCCAGCGCGAGGGGCTCGTCCATGTCGGCGGGCATCTTGGCGTAGATGCCGGTCTCGAAGAGGATCGCCTGCGCCTTGACCTTGACCTGGCAGGTGTCCCTGTTGATCGAGATGACTTCCTCTACCTTCAGCGGAGTCAGGGAGAGGGAGACCAGGGTCGCGATGCGGTCGCCCACCTTGAGGTCGCGGTCCTTGAGCTTGTCGCCGATCGCCGCGACCGTGCCGAGCAGCATGCCGCCTGAGCCCGTGTCGGGGTTATGGTGCTTGCCGCGGTCGGCAATGATGCCGAGGCTGTGCTTGGCCATCTTCTGGACGTCGCCGCCCTCGGCCTCCTCGATCTGGGTGAAGCTGGCCGCATCGATGTTGAGCGTGTCGACGTCGATGAGGATCTCGTTGTCGTAGATCTCCATCGTGTTGTCGATCTTCCATGCCGGCTGTGGCAGGACTCCCTTGGGCTCGATGACCCGGTGCGCTCCGAACTTGTTGCCTTCCTTCATCCCTGCTCCCTCCCCCCGAAGGGAGGCCGGGCGCGAGCGGCGTCAGCGTCACTCGCGCCCGGCTCATCCGGGGTCGTGTCGTGGGCGATATCAGCCCTCTACCTTGATGACCGAGCCGGCGCCCTGGCCGCCGCCCACGCAGGCGCCGGTGAGGCCGATCTCCTGGCCGCGCTTCTGCAACTCGTGAATGAGCGTCACGATCATGCGCGTGCCGGTGTTGCCGAGCGGGTGGCCGAGAGCGACCGCACTGCCGTTGACGTTGACGATGTCGCTGCTGAGGCCGAGCTCGCGGATCGCCAGCGCGGCGACGCAGGCGAACGCTTCGTTCAGCTCGGCGAGCTGTACGTCCTTGCTGGTGAGGCCGGCCTTCTCGAGAGCGGCCTGGGCGGCCAGCGTCTCGCCGTAGCCCATGATCGCGGGGTCGCAGGCGGCGGTCGCATAGCTCACCAGCTGCGCGATCGGCTTGAGGCCAAGCTCGGCGGCCTTCTTGCGCGAAGTGACGACGATTGCGCTCGCGCCGTCCGCGATCGCGGACGCGTTACCGGCGGTCACGACGCCGCCGTCCTTCTTGAAGACGGGCCTGAGGCCGGCGAGGATCTCGGGCGTGGTCTCGCGTGGGCACTCGTCCGTGTCCACGACCTTGGGGTCGCCCTTGCGCTGCGGGATGACGACCGGGACGATCTCGTCCTTGAAGCGGCCGTCCTTGATAGCGGCTGTAGCACGCAACTGACTCTGGTAGGCGACCTCGTTCTGCGCCTCCTTGCTGATGCCGAACCGCTCGCTGAGGTTCTCCGCCGTCACGCCCATGTGGTAGTTGTTCGCGGCATCCCACAGGCCGTCCCAGACCATCGAGTCGTACATGTTGTCGGTGGGCATGCCCATGCGGTAGCCGCTGCGCCCGTTCTGCAGCACCCACGGCGCCCGGGTCATGTTCTCGGTGCCTCCGACGAGGTACACCTCGCCGTCGCCGGCCTTGATGTTGGCCGCGGCCCACGCCAGCGCGGACGCGCTCGACACGCAGACGCGGTTCACGGTGATGGCCGGCACGCTGTCCGGGATGCCGGCCTTCAGTTCGGCCTGGCGGGCGACGTTCTGGCCCAGACCGGCCTGGATCACGTTGCCGAAGATGACTTCGTCGAGCTGGTCGCCGGTGACGCCGGCGCGCTTGAGCGCCTCGGTCATGGCGATGGCGCCGAGCTCCTGGGCCGGCGTGCCGGCGAAGCCACCCTGGAACCGGCCTTGCGCCGTTCGTACTGCAGAGAGAATGACGATGTCGTTGTCAGACACTGCGGCCTCCTTGAGCCTATGCGTGTGTGGTTGCAGCCCCCGACGCGACTCTGACGCTCTGCATCACGACACATTGATGGAAGTAGTTCATGCGTATGCTACCGGGTCAGGCCTGTTCGTGCCTGCGCACGACTTCCTGGGCCAGGAACGACGCCACCTCGAGCGGAGTCGTGCGCGGCCCGAACCCGGCGTCGTAGCCGAGTTCCTTGGCGAACGCATTGTTGATGCGCGGCCCCCCGACTACGAGCACGAACCGCTCGCGCACGCCTTCGGCCTCGAGCAGTTCGATGAGTTGCGTGAGGTGCTGCACGTGGATGTTCTTCTGCGTGACGATCTGGCTGACCAGGATGGCGTCGGCCTCACGCTCAAGCGCCGTCCGTAGCAGTTGCGCGCAGGGGATCTGCGACCCCATGTTCAGTGCGTCCATCTCAGGATACCGCTCGAGCCCGTAGTTCCCGGCGAAACCCTTCATGTTCATGATCGCGTCGATGCCCACGGTGTGGGCGTCGCTCTCGATCGCCGCGCCGACGACGCTGAGCTTGCGGCCGAGCTTCTCCTTGATGAGGCCGTTGATGGCGTAGTAGTCCATCTCCTCGACCTCGAGGTAGTCGCCCTTGACCTCGTCGGGATCGATGCCGGTGTCCGTGCGCCCGTAGGCGACGAACAGCGTGTACTCGGGGTCGATGGCCTTGCACTCGGCGATGCCCACGGTGTGGAACCCGAGCTTCTCGAGGAATTGCTTGCCGACGTCGGCGGCTTTGATCGAGTAGGGCATGGGCAGCGTGAAAGAGAACTGGATGATGCCATCATCGCGAGTATCACCGTACGGTCGAATAAGCATCAGTGCCCTCCTTCCGTGGCCGAGGCTGCGCCGCCGGGGGCCGGACCCTCAGGAGCCCCGCACATCCGGCCCTCACGCAGCGCCGCGAAGAACGGGTTGAAGTAGTCCGGCGTGATCTTGAACACGCCCTCGAAGCCGCGGCCGCCCTGCGGGTCGCGCTTCACGTCGGCGAACTCCCCGTCTTCGAGCGCTTTGAACAGGCTGATGTCGCGGACGTGCTCGAGCTGCTCGGTGGCCTTGAGCAACTGGTCGTTGGCGCGCTGCTCGATCATGCCGCCGGGTTTGTAGGTGACCTCGCCGGCGAGATCGCGACAGCTCTTGAACACGTACTTGGCGTTCTTGATGCTCAGGTAGCGGTCTTGGAGGAGCGGCGTGTGCAGAGCCTCGGTGAGCATCCCGAGCAGCATGATCTCCTGGCCCGTGAAGATGCCGGTGAAGTTGAACATGCCGTCGATGATGTGGCCCTGGAAGATGTCGCCCGGCATGTACTTGGTAGGCGGCATGTACTTGAGCGGGTAGCCCGGGAACAGCTGGCGGACGAGTTGCGCGTCGGCGATCTGGTAGACGACCTGGTCGGGCGTCTGCGGGTTGATCTCGAAGGCGTGGCCGAGGCCGATCTGCCAGGGCTCGAGGTTGGCGCGCAGGGCGAAGGCCTCGTTGATGAAGTCGGAGCTGACGACCGTGTACCCCTTCTCGAAGGCGTCCGCGGTCGTGAGGTAGTTGTCCTCGCCGGTGTTGATGATGATGCCGGCGCGGGCGTTGATCAGCCGGCTGAGATACTGGTCGACGAACGTCCGCTGCATGTTGATGTTGCGGAAGATGATGCCGTACATCGAGTCGTTCAGCATCATGTCGAGGCGCTCTAGCGCTCCCATCGTGGCGATCTCCGGCATGCAGAGGCCGCTGGCGTAGTTGCACAGGCGGATGTAGCGGCCGAGCTCCTCGCCGACCTCATCGAGAGCGGCGCGCATGAGGCGGAAGTTCTCCTGCGTCGCGTAGGTGCCGCCGAAACCCTCGGTGGTCTCACCGAAGGGGACGTAGTCGAGCAGGCTCTGCGCCGTGGTGCGGATGACGGCGATCACGTCGGCTCCGGCGCGGGCGGCGGCTTGGGCCTGGGCGGCATCCTCGTAGATGTTGCCGGTGGCGACGATCACGTACACGTAGGGCTTCAGCGGCTCGCCCGTCTGGGCGACGAGCTCGTTGCGGCGCGCGCGGACGGCGTCGATGCGCGCCACGCCCTCCTCGGCGAGCTCGACGGCGCGCGCCTCTGCGGCGGCGCGCCGGTCGGCGGGCACCTCGGTCAGGACCAGGTCGCCGGCGGCTACGCCCGCGGCGGCCTCCTGCGCGCTCGTGCCCGTCTTGATCATGAGGTCGACAAACGGGCGCATGATGCCGCCGGGCAGCAGGTCGCGAGCGTGCTCGGCCACCACGTTGACGAGCGGCACGTCGATCTCGTTCACGCCGGCGATGCCGAGCAGGCGCAGCGTGGCACGCTCGGTCGTGTCGGTCGTATGCTCCTCGATGTGCTGCTGGATGTCGTCGGCGATCGCGCTCGCCGCGGCTCGCGCGCGGTCGACCAGGTCACCGTTCAGTCGGAGCGCATCGTTCACTTGACCACCCACTTTCGTCAGGGGGAGACGGAGGTTCGCGGATCTGCCTCGCTACCCTCCGGCAGCCGGGCGAACCCGTTCACGACGTCGAACAACGGCACGCGGTCGCCGACTGCTTCGGCGACCGCGGAGAAGAAGACCCTGGGCTGGTACGGCTGCGGCACGCGAAACGGATTGACCGTGAGCGCGAGCACGCGCAGCGGCGTGAGTACCTCCAGGCGGATGCCCCGGCGCAGGAAGCGGCCGACCATGGCCGGCGGCAGCACGAGGACGGTGGCGTCGCGCACGACGACGCGCAGCTCGGTGCGCGGCGGCAGCACGCGGGTGAAGTCGTCGACGAACTCCTGGGTGAGGGCGCCGCCGACGAGCAGCGTGTCGGCGCCGAGTCGTTCGACCTCGCGAGCGACGGTGACGCCTTCGCCGATGACGGTCGCGAGCTCGAGCGGGTGGGCTACGCCGCCGGCCGTGAAGGCCACGGCACGTGCGCCTGCGGCCGCGTGCTCGCCCACGAGCTTCCGCGTCACGGGCGCCACGCCTGGCAGTGTCAGCAGATCGATCGCGCCGACGGTCGTCTCGAGTACGTCGTCCAGCGTGTCCCCGACCATGCCGCCGGTGGCGACCACGACGCCGTCGCTGACCCGCGGAGACGCGCTGCCGATGCGGTTGATGGCGCCGTCGACGATCACCTGGTCGGCGCCCAGCGCCTGCAGCCGCTCCACGGTCAAGCGGAGCTCGGCGAGCGTCGTCGGCCCGCTCACCTCCACGGCGCCTTCGCCGAGGGCCTCCCCGATCACCACGCGTCCGAGCGGGGTGTGGAAGGGCAACTCCTCGAGCGGCTCCATCGCGTAGCGCGAGCGCTCGAGCGAACCTTGGGTCGTGGCCACGAGCGTCCCCTTCGGGGGGGTGATGCTCGGCTTCGCGAGGCCGGTGAGGTGGTCGGTGCGCTCACCGTCGAGGCCGAGCGACGTGAGCCCGAAGCGCAGCGGGCAGTTGGCCATGAGCGCGTTGACGACGGTCGTCTTGCCGGCGTTCTTGACGAGGCCGACGACGGCCAACGAGCGGACGCCGGAGCCGGCGATGATGTCGTACAGGGCTCCCACGGTTGCCGCATCGGGTCGCACGCCGGTCGTGCCGGTAACGCCCCCGCAGGTCACTGGTCGCCCTCCGGACCAGTGCCGCCGCCGTCACCGCGGCGGATCTCCTTGAGGTAGGCGAAGATCGTGTAGCGGGAGAGATCGAGAGCGTCGGCGACCTGCTCCGCGGAGCGCTTCACGAGGAAGGCGCCGCGCTCCTCGAGGCGCTTCACGACCTCCATCTTCTCCTCGCGCGTCATGGCGGCCGGAGTTTTGCCCATCTCGCCGACGGCCTTGGTGACCATGCCTGCGACCACGTCACGGATGTCGCCGGCGAAGATCTCGCCGGCCTCGGGGGCAGCGCCGCCGAGGCGGGCGACGGCGGTGAAACTGGCGAGTGCACGCTGAGCCTGCACGACCTCCGAGATGTCGTAGTTGAGGCCGAGCAGGCCGTACGGCTCGCCGTCTTCGTCCCTCAGGGTCACGGCGAGCGACTTGAGGGTCTTGCCCTCGTGTGACGAGACGTAGAGGCGCACATCCTGGCTCTCGTCGGCGCTCCGCAGGTTGCGGAGCATGCGGTCGGTGGGCACGTCGCCGATGGTGCGGCCGCTGACGGACCCGTTCTCGATGGCGATGATGGAGTGCGGAAGCCGCCGGACGTCGTGCAGGACGACCTCGCAGTCCGAGCCGAACATCTCGGCCAGACCGCGGACGATGGGCAGCAGCGCCTGCATGCGGGCATCGAGCGTGAGCAAACGACCCTCCGTCGTTCTTGGTGGTGGCTCCGGAGCCCCGGTATACACCCGCGGACAGCGGCCTGTCAAAAAAAGTGGGCCGCCTACCCAAAAAAGTGGGAGGCGGCCCGGAAAGTAACGAGGCGCGGCGCCTGCTCGGCACCGCGCCTCCGTTCGGTCAGAGGTTGCTCGGGCGTTCCACGAGCGTGACCTGCAGGTCCTGCGTCTTGCCGTCGCGCTCGACCGTGACCGTGATCGTGTCGCCCGGCTTCTTGGTGCCGAGGAAAGCAATCAGATCGTCGGCCGACTTGATCTCCGTGTTGTCGGCCTTGACGATCACGTCGCCGCCGATGACGAACTGCTGGCCCTGGACGGTCACCGTTCTGGTGCCGCCCTTGATGCCGGCCTTGTCGGACGGGCCGCCCGGCGACACGGACTCGACGAGGGCGCCGCCCTGCGACTTCATGTTGAACATCCCGGCGATGTCACTGGTCAGGGTGTTGAGGCCGACGCCCATGTAGGCGTACTGGACCTTGCCGTTCGTCTTGAGCTGCTCGAGCGAGCGGATGGCGGTGTTGATCGGCACGGCGAACCCAAGGCCGTCGTTGCCGCCGCCCGACGAGGCGATCTGCTCGTTGATGCCGATGACCTTGCCCTCGCCGTCGATCAGCGGACCGCCTGAGTTGCCCTGGTTGATGGCCGCGTCCGTCTGGATGCCGTTGGGGATGGTCTGGCCGTTCGGCGCCTGAAGGCTGCGCCCCGTCGCCGACACGATGCCCGAGGTGATGGAGAAGTCGTAGCCGAGCGGGTTGCCGATGGCCACGACGGGCTCGCCGACGGCGACCTCGTCCGAGTCGCCGAGCGGCAGCGGGTTGAGGTCCACCTTGCCCGGATCCACCTTGATGACCGCGACGTCGCTGCCGACGTCCACGCCGACGAGCTGGCCCGGGACGCGCTGGGTCTCGGAGCCGCCCTTGTTGAACACCACGGTGACGCTGCTCGCACGCTGGCCGCTCTCGTCCACGACGTGCGCGTTGGTGAGGATGTAGCCCTCCTTGTCGACCACGAATCCGGTGCCCAGCGCCTGCGCGCTTTGGGTCTGGCCCAGCGGGTCGGTACCGGAGGTGCCGAAATTCGAGAGAACCATCACGACGCCGCCGGAGAGGGTGCTGTAGATCTGCTCCGGAGTCTGCGCGCCGGTCGTCGTCGACGATGGGGTGCTGTAGACGGTCGGGGTCTCCGCCGTGGCCTGCACGATCGTCTTATTGACCTCTCCGAGGTCGAAGACGAACACCAGCAGGAGGACGACGACGGCGGCCGCTACGGCGCCGCCGGCAAGGCCTGCCAGGAATCCCTTGAGCTTCATGCGTGCTTCCCTTCGTTCTCGAGATCGGCCCTCAGGGAAAGCGCACTCGCCCGCCCTGGCCGGTAATCAATCGTGATTTGACCATGCCGTTCGGCTATTACCTCTCCCCTGCAGAGGTGTTAAGCAACCGCACGGCGTGGGTTAAGGCTTGTGAACCCGGCTACGCCTATTCAGGAGGAAGCCCGCCGTCTGCGCTCGCCCGCGGTACGGGGCAGCCTGACGGTGAAGCATGCGCCGCCGGCGGGCGGCGACTCGGCCGTGATGCTGCCGCTCATCATCTCCGTGAGCTCGCGGGCGATCGAGAGGCCGAGGCCCGCGCCGGTGGTCGTGCCCCTTTCCTCGCGCCCGCGGTGGAAGCGCTCAAAGACGTGCGGGAGCTCCTTGCTCAGGATGCCGGGACCGTCGTCGTCGACGACCAGGACGGCCTCCTTCTCCTCGAGCAGCGACGAGAGCCGGACGGAACTGCCGGACGGCGAGTACTTGATGGCGTTGTCGATCAGGGCGCGGAGCACCTGGACCAGGCGCTGCTCGTCGCACCACGCCGTCTGGCCGTCCTCGCCCTCGAACGACAGCGCCACCTGCTTGGACTGCGCCTGCGCCTGGAACTCGTCCAGCACCGACCTTCCGATGGCGACGAGATCCACGTCCTCGGGGTTGAGCTCGAACGAGCCCGCCTCGACGCGCGACAGGTCGAGCATGCTGACGGCCATGGTCCTCAGGCGGTCGACCTGTTGACGCATGATCTGCAGGAACTCGCTCTGCTCCTCGGGGCTGAGCTCTCCCTCGTCGATCAGCTCCAGCGAGCCGGCGAGGGAGAACAGCGGCGTCTTGAACTCGTGTGACGCGTTGGCGATGAGGTCGCGGCGCGCGCGCTCGAGCCGCGCCTGCGCGGTCACGTCTCGCAGCACGACGATCGAGGTGAAGTCGGCGTCGCCGGCCACCGGATACGTGGTCGCCTCCAGCGTCACATCGTCGTGGGCGAACACGATCATGTCGAAGTCGGCGTCCTCCTGGGAGTCGCGCCAGAGCTGCGCGACGTCGGCCGGGAGCGCCTCCTCGATCGTTGCGCCGACGGGCATCGGCGCGTCGAGCAGGATCGCCGCCGCGGGGTTGGCGATGGTCACTTTGCCCTCGGCGGAGACGCCGATCACGCCTTCGCTCAAGTCGTTGAGCAGCACCTCGACGCGGTCGCGCTCGTACTCCACCTGGGCGAAGGCGCTGCGCAGCCTGTCGGCCATCACGTTGAAGGTGTCGGCCAGCTGCCCGATCTCGTCTTCGACCGTCTCGGGCACCTTGGCGGAGAGGTCGCCGCCGGCGATGAGCTCGGCGCTGCGCTCGATGCGCTTCAGCCGGCGCGCGATGAAGTATGAGGCCATGTAACCCAGCACCAGACTGATGGCCAGAGCCAGGACCGTGGCGAACAGCAACTGGCGCTGCATGGCGTTCACGGCGTTGTCCACGTCCTCGAGCGACGAGATCACCAGGACCGCGGCCACGACGGTGCGGCCCAGGTACAGCGGCACGGCCGTGGCGGCCACGCGGCCGTTGGCCGTGTTCACCGTGCCCTGCGTGACCTTCCCTTGCTTCACCGCCTTCTCGAGCATCGGGTAGTCGGCGACGTCCAGGGGATCCTGACTCCCCGAGTCTTTGCGCGGGACGAGGTTGCGGGTGTAGACGATCACCCGTCCGCCGAGGCGTGCGGCGATGCTGCTGACGGTGAGGTCGAGCGAGTTCTGGTCGGTGACGATCAGCTGGCCGGAGCTGGAGTCGTACTTGAGCCACTGGCTCACGGTCTCGCTGATCAGGCGGGCGTTGAGGCGCACGTCGGCGAGCTTCTGGTCGGTGAGGCGTCCCTGGAGCGGCGGGACGACGTAGACCCACGCCACCAGCATCGCCAAGGCGACGAGGGCGACGATGAGGAGCGTGAGCCAGTTCTTTACGGATCGGAACATCAGGTGAGGGTCGGGCGCACCGGCGCCTTACCGTATTAGAACTCGCGGAACTTGTAGCCGATGTTACGGACCGTGAAGATGAACTCGGGGTCCTTGGGGTCGGTCTCGAGCTTCTCGCGCAGGTGGCGGATGTGCACGTCCACGGTGCGCGAGTCGCGGTAGTCGCTGTCGCCCCACACCAGCTGAAGCAGCAGTTGGCGGCTGTACACCCTGCCCGGGTGGGAGATGAGCGTCTTGAGGATCTCGAACTCGATGTAGGTGAGGTCGACCTTGGCGCCGCGCACGATGACGTTGCGCTTGAGGACGTCCACCTCGAGGTCATCGACCTTGATGACCTCCTTCTTGGTGGCCTCCGCGCTGCGGCTCATCTCGGCCCGGCGCAGCTGCGCGCGCACGCGGCTGCGGAACTCGCGCAGGCTGAACTTGTCCTTGGTGATGTAGTCGTCGGCGCCGATCTCCAGGCCGAGCACCTTGTCGAACTCGTCGCTCTTGGCGGTGAGCATGATGATCGGCACGATGCTCTGGGCGCGGATGCGGCGGCACACCTCCATGCCGTCCACGTGCGGCAGCATGATGTCGAGGATGACGAGGTCGAAGTCCTCCCGCGTGAAGGTCTCGAGGGCCTCGTCCCCATCGCGCGCAGTGACCACCTGATAGCCCTCCTTCTCGAGAGGGAACCGCAGCAGCTTCAGGATCGCCTCCTCGTCGTCGACGAGCAGGATCCGCGCCCCGGACTCGGCCATCAGTGGTCTCCCTTCTCGGCAGCTGAGCGCGCGCGCGGCGCCGCGTAGCCGCGAGCCCGGAAGCCCGCGCCCATGGCGGCCGCGAGGTCGGCGACCGCGGGCAAGTCGGCGCCCGGATAGTCGACGGCGGTCAGCGTGGTCTCTATTCCATGCGCAAGACACTGTTCGGCGAAACGCAGGACGGCCCTGTAGGACTTCGAGAAGACGGGCCGGCAGACGCGGTCGTACTCTGCCGGCGTGGCCGCGTTGAGGCTGACGGTGACGGCGCCGAGGCCGGCCGCCGCCAGGGCCGCCGGCACGTCCACATCCGGACTCAGGAGCTGGCCGTGACCGTTGGTGTCGAGGCGGCTGCGGATGCGCCGCAACCGCAGCCACTCCGTGACGGCGAGCACCACGTCCAGCCGCATCGTCGGCTCGCCGAAACCGCAGAACACGACCTCATCGGCCCGTCCGTCCATGAACGCCACCTCGATCGCCTGGGTGACATCGTCGAGCTCCGGCTCGTGGTCCAGGCGAAGGTCCTCGCCGTACACGCCGTCGGTCCACTCGCGGATGCAGAACTCACAGGAGCTGGAGCAGCGATTGGTGAGGTTGAGGTAGATGGACCCGCCGGCGCGGTAGGCGATGGTCCCGGCGGGTGCGGGCGGCTCGGTCATGGAGTGGCGGGCGCAGGGGTCATGGTGAGAGTGACCGGAGCCTCGGCAACGACGGCCGCCGGTCGGCACGCCGAGTATAGCAGGGTAGAATCGGGAGCCCTTGACCGACGCCACCGACAGTCTCATCGGCCTCTGCGGCCGCGCGAAGGAGTGATCATGGCCGCTACGGTCGAAGACTGGCACGAAGCGATGTTGTACGAGCCGGTGGGCGAGGGCGTGGTGCAGTGTCACGTCTGCCCTCGCCTCTGTCGCATCGCGCCCGGCAAGAGCGGCACGTGCCGGGCGCGCGTCAACCGTGACGGGATGTTGTACGCCATCACCTACGGCAGGGTGTGCAGCGTCGCCGCCGACCCCATCGAAAAGAAGCCGCTCTACCACTTCTTCCCGGGCACGACGGTGCTTTCTCTGGGCAGCGTGGGGTGCAACTTCGCCTGCCGGCACTGCCAGAACTGGCAGATCGCGCACGCCGATCCGGCCGAGGCCGCGCGCGACCTGCGCGACCTGCCCATCCGCAACCTCTCCGTGCTGGCGGCCAACAACGAGTGCCAGGGCGTGGCCTGGACGTACAACGAGCCGACCATCTGGCTCGAGTACATCCTCGACGGCGCCCAGGCTGCGCATGAGCACGGTCTGTACACGGTGATGGTCACCAACGGTTTCATCACCGAGGACGCCCTCCATGTCCTCGGCCCCCACATCGACGCCTACCGCGTCGACGTCAAAGGATTCAGCGACGCCCAATACAAAGAGCTGTGCCGCATCCCGGACATGGGGCCGGTCCTCACCGCCGCCGAGCTCGCCCAGACGGACTACGGCTGCCACGTCGAGATCGTCACCAACGTGATCCCGACCTTCAACGACGACGAGACGACGCTGCGCGGCATCGCCGACTGGATCGCCGACAAGCTGGGGCCGGCCACGCCGTGGCACGTCACTCGCTTCATGCCGTATCTCGACTTCGCGCATGTGCCGCCCACGCCGATACCGACGCTCGAGGATGCCGTGCGCATCGGACACGACGCCGGTCTCGAGTTCGTCTACCTGGGGAACGTGCCGGGGCACGAAGGGGAGAACACCGTCTGCCCGAACTGTAAACGACTCCTGGTCCGCCGGACCGGCTCTGCGGTTGAGGATGTGGCGCTGCGGGGTACATTCTGTGCGATGTGTGGGGCGAACGTGAACGTTCGGACATCTCTCAAGAAGTGACCGTCGCGACGCACGTAACGGACTGGACCCTTGGCCTGCCAGCCCCCGAGTGGATAGGATTCTCCGGCCGTGGATGACTATGTGAAGCTCGATATCCCTGCGAAAGCCGAGTTCGTCTCGCTCGGCCGCTTGGCCCTGTCCGGACTGCTCCGCTCCCGGGGCGGCTACTCCGAGGACGCGGTGGCCGACCTCAAGCTGGCCCTCACCGAGGCGTGCTCCAACTCGGTGCGGCACGCCTACGATCACGATGACGGCCTGGTGCACCTCGAGTTCACGGTGCACAGCGACTGCGTCACGGTCCTCATCCAGGACGAAGGCGGCGGGTTCCACGAGGACGACGACGACTGTCCCGAGTGCCGCAATCTGGGCGACTTCCACCTGGCCGAAGGCGGCATGGGCATCTCGATCATCCGCGCCGTCGTCGACGATTTCGATCTGCGCAAGCCGGACGAGGGCGGCACCGTGCTCGTCCTCACCAAGCGCCGCGACCTCTAGCCGCGCCGGGGACGGGCGACGGTCACGCCTGGAGGGTTTGGCGCCGACACCGGCGCAGGAAGAACCTCTTCACCAGGACTTGTCACGTCGCGCGCCGACGTCGCGTCAGAATCCCGTGGGCAGGAGGTCCCCATGCTCGATGCCCTGCGCCAGCGCACCGTGGCAAAGGTGCTGTTCGACGAACACCACGGTGAAGCGTGGTCCATCCGGCCGGATGCAGCGGCGCGGATGCGACCCTCTCATCCTGCCGCCGCCTCCTATGCCGCTGCCGCGGCAGAGTTGACGGCGCGGGACTTCGAGGTCGCCACCACCGTCGGCCGCCCGCTGGATGAAGTAGCTCTTGCCGGCGCCGGCGTGCTCGTGATCGCCCATCCCAGCGACCCCAAGTGGGAGCGGGCGGTGGGCGAGGACTCGCCGCGCTTCTCGCCCTCGGAGATCGCCGCCGTTCACGCCTTCGTGGCCGCCGGCGGCGGCCTCATCGTCCTCGGCGAAGAAGAAGAGGACAAGTACGGCGGCAATCTCGATGAACTGCTGGCGCCCTTCGGCGTGCGGTTCGAGAACACGATCGTGTTCGACTACGACCCCGACGACGGTGTGCCGTCGTGGGTCGTCGGCGAGGCGGCGCCCAAGACGGCCGAGCCGGGCATCCTCAACCGTGTCGGCGAGGCCGGCTTCTACCGCGCAGGGGCGCTGGCGACGGATGATCGCGGCGCCGTCGTGCTCACGACTCGCGAGACCGCCGATCCACCCGGAGCGGCCCTGGTGGCGGCGACGTCGTACAAGCAGGGCCGCGTCGTCGTGGTCTCCGATTCGGACCTGTTCGGCGACGACTATCTCCCTCGGCGCGACAATCGGCAGCTCTGGCTGAACCTGGTGTACTGGGTCGCGCTGGCGGCGTTCCGCTCCGACTCGACCGCCGTCGTCTCGGAGGCCGCGCAGGATCCCGCGTGGCGGCGCCTCAGGGACGCCACCGACGCGCTCCGGCTCCTGCAGGAGCCCAAGGGCGAGGTCGATCTCGACGCTCACGACGTCGGCGAGGTGCGGGCGCTCGTGGTGACGATGGCCGAGGCCATCGCGGATCTCGCGCCCCGCTTCTCTCACGAAGATGAGTACCTGGCGCAGGTGGTCGTCGACCTGCAGGACTGGGTCGAGGGCGGCTGCGGCAAGCCCGACTTCAGGGCGTCTCTCGATCGCTTCCGTCCCGAGCTGCACCGCGAGGACGGCATCGAGAACCTCGTCGTCTTCCCTCTGTACACGCCGAACGGCTCGCCCGACACGCGCTTCGAGGCGCTGATCACCCGCACTCCCTGGCCGGGGTTCGTCGAGCAGATCGAGCGGGAGCTGTACGACAACGCCAAGTTCGTGCCGGTGCAGCTGGTGGACAACACCGCGGGCTACGACAGCGAGTGCGCGGTGCTCTTCCCCGAGACGGTGAGCGTCGCCGAACGGCCGACCAACCACTTCGGCGCCATCTTCTGCGATCGGGAGTCCTCGCGATTCCGCCGCTCGACCCTCCGGGGCGTCGATGTCCTCAAGATCGACATGCCGCCGGAGGCCATGGCGCTCGCCTCGTCGGCGGACCTCGCGCTCGAGACCTACATCCTGTGGGACATGATCCACGACCGCTGGCACAGCCACGGCGACCTGCCCTTCGACCCGTTCATGATCCGCCAGCGGTTGCCCTACTGGATGTACTCGCTGGAGGAACTGCGGGTCGACCTGGCCACGTACGGGACGGCCGGGGAACTCGCTCGGGGTGGCTTTCCCTTCGCCCGGTACGTCCAGTACGCGATCCTGTTCGACCGCATCCTTCGCTTCCCGATCACCGGGAACCGCGTGCGCAACTACGACGGCCTCGGCGGGCAACTTCTCTTCGGCTACCTGCACGACCGTGGCGTGGTGCGGTGGACGGACAACCGGCTCCTGATCGACTGGGAGCGCGTCGAGGGCGCCGTCGGCGAGCTGCGGACGCTGGTCGAGGAGCTGTACCGGCACGGGATCGAGACCAGCAAGGTGACGTACTGGATCGCTGCGCATGACCTTGTCTCGCGCTACGTGACGCCCAACCTCGGGTCGCAGTGGCGTGAGGAGAAGCGCGTCTTCTCCGACGAGGCCGAGCCGCGCGCCTGGATCGACCGGGTGCTCGACGACGAGTTCCCGCTCAACATGTTCTACGAGTCGCTCGCGAAGAAGGTGGCGTCGTGAATGGCGCCGCAGGCGCTCCGCTCACCCTCTTCGCCAGCGACAACTACGCGGGGGCGCACCCCGCCGTCCTCGAGGCGATCGCCGCCGCCAACGAGGGCTGGGCCCAGGCCTACGGCGACGACGAGTGGACCGCGCGGTTGCGGCTGCGGCTCCGCGAGTTGTTCGGCGACGTCGAGATCTTCCCGGTCTTCAACGGCACGGGCGGCAACGTCACCGCTCTCTCGGCCGTGTTGCGGCCCTACGAGGCGGTGATCTGCCCAGAGACGGCGCACATCAACGTCGACGAGTGCGGGGCGCCGGAGCGGATCGCCGGGGCCAAGCTCGTCGACGTCCCGACGCCGGACGGCAAGCTCACGCCGGAGCTGCTGCGCTCCCGGCTCACCGGCTTCGGCGACCAGCACCACGTACAGGCCAAAGTCGCCTCGATCTCCCAGTCGACCGAGCTGGGCACGGTGTACACGCCGGAGGAGGTCGCCGCCCTCGCCGGGATCGCGCATGAGGCCGGGCTCCTCTTGCAGATGGACGGCGCCCGGCTGGTGAACGCAGCCGAGGCTCTGGGGCTCGAACTGCGCGAGCTCACCACCGAGTGCGGCGTCGACGTGCTGACCCTCGGCGGCACCAAGAGCGGCCTCCTCGGTGCGGAGGCCGTCGTCTTCTTCAGGCCGGAGCTCGCCGCCGACTACCTCTATGCGCGCAAGCAGGGGACGCAGCTCGCGTCCAAGATGCGCTTCATCTCGGCTCAGCTGCTGTGCCTGCTCGACGGCGATCTCTGGCGCGAGACCGCCGGTCACGCCAACGCCATGGCCCGGCGGCTCGGCAAAGCCGTCGCCGCCACGCCGGGCGTTGCGCTGGCGTACCCGGTCCAGGCCAACGCCGTCTTCGCCTCGCTGCCGGCGGCGGTGATCAAGCGGCTGCACGAGCGGTATCACTTCTACATCTGGGACGAAGAGGCCGGCGTCGTGCGCTGGATGTGCGCCTGGCAGACCACGCCGGCCGACGTCGACGCGCTCGCCACCGCGATCCGCGAGGCGACGGCCCGATAGGGCCGCGGTAGCGGGCGCGATGAGCGACGATTTCAGGACCCGGGCGGCGCTCGATCGGGTGGGGGCGACGCACGGCTTGGACGAGGTCCAGACCGACGCGCTCGCCGCCTACGTCAGTCTGTTGCTGAGCTGGCGCCGAGCCAACGTGACCGGGCTCACCGATCCGGTCGCAGTGGTGGACACGCTCATCGGCGACTCCCTCGCTCTGCTGGCCGTGCCGCAGCTGCAGGAGCGCGAGCAGGGCGCGTGGCTCGACCTCGGCGCCGGCGCCGGCATCCCCGGCATCCCGCTGGCCGTCGCCTTGCCGGGCGTCCGCATCATCCTCCTCGACTCGGTCGCGAAGAAGTGCGCCTTTCTCGAGGAGGCCGTGCAGGCGAGCGGGCTCACCGGTCGAGCTCGGGTCGTGTGCGCCCGCAGCGAACGATACTCCGCCGCGGGGTCGGCCGGGCGCGAGGCGCACGCCGTGGTGCTCGCCCGGGCCGTCGCCGAGCTCGCCGTTCTGGTGGAGCTCGCCGCTCCCTTGCTCGCCGAGGACGGCGTGTTGCTGGCGAGCAAGACGCGGCAGGCGCTCGGAAAAGAGCGCGACGCGGCGGCGGTGACCGGTGAACGCTGTGGCCTGACGCAGGAGCCATCCTTCCCCCTGGCGGCGTCGCCGCTGGACGATGCCGTGTGCGCCGTCTTCCGCAAGTCGGAGCCGGCCGGCGACTGGCTCCCCCGGCGCGAAGGCATGGCCGCCAAGCGGCCGCTCGGCGCCTGACGCGGCGCGCCTGCGGCGCGCCGGCTCCCGCGACATCTCTGCTAGTATCGGTGCCCGCGAAAGGAGCCCGGTGACCCGCGTCATCGCCGTGACCAACCAGAAGGGCGGGGTCGGTAAGACCACCACCGCCGTCAACCTCGCTGCCTGTCTGGCCGAGGCTGAGTTCGACGTCCTCCTGCTTGACATGGACCCCCAGGCCAACGCCTCAGCTGGGCTCGGCGTCCGCGCCGAGGACCCGCGCCTGACGAGCTACGGCGTGCTGGGTGGCGCGGCCGGCATCGGCGACGCGACAGTGCCCACCACCGTCGACCACCTCTCCGTCGTGCCTGCCTGTCCGGACCTCGCCGGCGCCGTCGTGGAGCTCGCCAACGCAGACGGCAACGAGTTCGTGCTCGAGTACGCACTCGCCGGACACGTGGGCGCGTACGACTACGTCTTCGTCGACTGCCCGCCGTCACTCGGAGTCCTCACCATCAACGCGCTGGTCGCTGCTCGCGAGGTGCTCATCCCGGTGCAGGCGGAGTACTACGCGCTGGAGGGACTTGCGGCGCTGCTCGAGACGGTCGGCCTCGTGCAGGAGCATCTCAACCCCGGGCTCGCGATCCTCGGCGTTGTGGTGACGATGTACGACGGGCGCACCCGCCTCGGGCGCGAGGTGGCCGCCGAGGTGCGGCAGCACCTCGGTGAGCACGTGTTCCAGACCATCGTCCCGCGCAACGTCAGGCTCAGCGAGGCCCCGAGTCACGGGCTCCCTATCTCGCGCTATGATGCGACCTGCGCCGGCAGCGACGCCTACTTCGATCTCGCCAAGGAGGTCGTCTCCCGTGACTGACCCTCGCGATCCGGATCCGCAGACCCAGCAGTCGCAAGGACGGCCTTCAGGGGCCGGCAAGAAGGCGCTGGGCAAGGGGCTCGGGGCGCTCATCGGAGAGAGCCGCGCGGCGCTCGGCCGTTCCGGCGCCGCACCGTCGCTCGGCGAGGGCCGCTTGCGGGAGCTGCCGCTGGCGGACATCAGCGCCAACCGGCGGCAGCCGCGCCGCTCGTTCTCCGACGACGAGCTCCAGGAGCTGGCCGCCTCGATCAAGGCGCTCGGCGTTGTGCAGCCCGTCGTCGTGCGGCCGCTGCAGGCTGAGGAGCCGGCCCCCGACGGCGCGACGGCTCCCACCGGCGTCCGCTTCGAGCTGATCGCCGGCGAGCGGCGCCTGCGCGCCGCGAAGCTCGCCGGCCTCCACTACATCCCGGCGCTCGTGCGCCCGGCCGACGAGATCTCGTCGCTGGAGATCGCGCTCGCCGAGAACGTGGCGCGAGAGGACCTCAACGCGATCGAGGAGGCGCTCGCGTACGCGGCCCTCGTCGACGAGTTCGGTCTCACCCACGAGCGAATCGCCGAGCTCGTCGGGCGCAGTCGCGTCTCGGTCACCAACCTGCTGCGGCTGCTCGACCTGCCCGACGAGGTGCAGGCGATGCTCGAGCGCGGCGACCTCACCGAGGGCCATGGACGCGCGCTGCTGGGGCTGCCGGATCACGGCGAGCGCCGCCGTGTCGCGCGGCTGGTCGTGACGGAGGGTCTGACCGTGCGCCAGGTCGAGGCGCTGGTGCGGCAGCTGGGGGAGAAGGGGCCGGAAGAGGCCGCGACTGCGGCGCGGCCGGCCGCCGGCCGCGACTATGCGGAGCTGGCCGACGAGCTCTACGGGGTGTTCGAGGCTCCGGTGCTGATCCGCACCGGCAAACGCGGCGGCTCCATCCAGATCGGCTTCAAGGACGCCGCCGAACTGCGGCGCCTCGTCGAGCTCCTGCGCTCGCTCGGCTGACGAGCGCTCCGCGCGTCAGCGCGTGCCGATGTCCGGCTCGAGCGTGACCGCGGGCGTCGGCGTTGAGAACGTCCCCGCCGTGGGCGGCGCGGTCGGCAGCGAGGTCGCCTCGGGTGTCAGCGTCACACCGGGCGCCGGCGTCGTCGGAACCGTCGTCACTCCCGGCGTGGGCGTCACGCCCGGAGTGGGCGTCGCGCCCGGCACTGGCGTCGCTCCGCTCGGCGCCGTCTCGCCGGCCGGTACGTAGACGACCGTACCGTCGGCGAGCTTGTAGAACGAGCCGATGAGCGTCCCCATCCCCTCCACCTCCGCGCCCGACTGCATGTCGAGCTTGGTGATCTGGTCGCCATCCTTGACGATCACCTGCATCTGGGGCGTGCCCGGGTTGGTGACGATGGTCATGTTCTCGCTGGTGAGCAGGCCGCTGACGCCGGCCGCGGAGAGCGCGGCGACGAGGAAGCCCACGGCGAGCACGAGCGCCACGTCGAAGAGGTTCACGATGCCATCGAGCGGATCGCCGTTGCGGTCGGCGGTGCCGATCCTCCGGCGCCGCATGTAGCGCAGCCCGTTCTCCGGGGCGCCCATGACCGTGCCGAGGTTCTGGAGTTTGGAGTGGTCGTCGTTCGACGGCATGACCGCTCAGCGACGACGCGAGGGGCCGCCGGCGCCTCTGGGCTTCGGATCGTCCGTGCCTTCGGGGTCGACGGGACCAAGGCCGGCGAAGGGATCGTCGTCCCGGCTCCAGTCCATGCTGGGGTCGTCGAAGGTGAGGCCGTCGCCCTCGTCGGTCCGCCCGACGGTGGACATCCCCGCGGGGGAGACCGGCGCGCGCTGCGGAGACCTCGGGCCGGCGCCCCCGGCCTGCGTGGCGGCCACCGGGAGCAGCGGCTCGTCCGGCGTCTCGGGCAGCGTGACGATGGTCGCGCGCTCGGCATCCTCGTCCGCGACCTCGTACTCGATGGGCTCCTCGCTGTCCCAGACGCCGGTCTTGGAGAGCCGCCGCCCGGAGCGGAGCCGGACATCCGAGCCCTCGAGCAGCTCGAGCAGGTACTCCATGTCGGAGATGTCCTGCGAGTACAGGCGGTCACGGACGATGCTGACGAGAAAGGCCATGCCGCCGATCAGGAGGCCGATGACCGTGACGGAAAACGCGGTGATGAGGTTCTCCGAGAGCGCCTCCACGTCGCCGCTGGCGAGACCTACCAGGGCCGGCGCCAGCGGGATGAGGGTGCCCATGAGGCCCAGCATGGGGCCGATGCGCACCAGGATGCGCGTCCGCTCGAGCCGCTTGATGGTGTAGAACTCGTACTCCTGCAGCAGCTTGAGGGGCTTGGCCGCAAGCCGTTCCGTCTGGTAGTTGCGGATCAGGTCGTAGAGGAAGCGGACGACGACCAGCGAGTAGTTGTTCTCCTGCAGGTACCGGTACGCCGTGCGGGGCTTGCCGTCCCGGAACGCCTTCCGTGCGCGCAGGGCGCGGACCTCGAGCGCGTCGAGATCGCGGTAGCGGAACCGCAGCCACAGCTCGTACAGCAGCACTCCGAGCTCGATGAGCACCCACACGAGGCAGACGATCGCGGCGATGAGGACGGGCCACAGAAGGATCCGGGCGATGTCATAGATGAGTTGCTGGAGGTCGTTCACCCGGGGTTCATTCCCGCGACGACGGCCGGGTCAGGTCCTTGGACCTGGCGAGAGTCTGCTTGAAGCGCTGCCACGGGCTGCCGCCGCCGGCCAGGACGGTGCCCTGACTGGCGGTGCCGAGAAGCTCCTCGCGACGATGAAGGAGCAGGTACGAAACGACGGCGCCGATGGGAAGCATGGCGAGCAGGGTACCACCCACGAAGCCGGCGGCACTACCCCCGCCACCGCTGCCGCCGGCGCCCGCCGGGCTGGCCGACGTGCTGGGCGACGGGACCGGCGAGCCGGTGACGAGGGGGCTTGCCGACGCGGTCGGGCTGTCGTAAGGGTATGGCGTCACTGTTTGATACGGCGTGGGCGTCACCGTGGTGTACGGCTTAGGCGTCGGCGTGCGGGTCGGGTACACCGTCGGATAGACCGTCGGGTAGTACGTCGGGCGCGTCGTCGGTGTGTGGGTGGGGACGGGCGTGGGCACGGCGACGACGAACTTGCGCTCGATCGCCTTGGTGTTGCCGGCGTTGTCGCGCAGCTCGATCTTGTAGGTGTGGTCGCCGTTGGGCACGTTCTTGAGCTGCAGGTGCAGCCCGTACCTGCCGATGTCGGCCGGCCGGGTCTTGTTCTGGCTGTCCACGTACAGACGCACGGCCGACGGCTTGATGCCGGTGCCCTTGGGATAGAAGTCGGTGTACGTCGCCCGGATGAGGACGACGTGCGACTTGAACTTCGCTCCATTCTTGGGGGAGACGCTCTTGAACAGCGGTCGGAACTTGAACGCCGTGTGTGCGTTGCCGGGGTTCTTCGGATAGGTGGTGAAAGGCTTTCGGTTCAGCGCGACAAGGACCCAACCGGTCACCGTGACGGGCCGCAGGTGGCTCCGGGCCGTGAGACGGTAGGAGCCGTTGGTCTCGAGAAGGCTCTCGAGGGCCGATATCGGCGTGTTGGTCCCGACGGTCCAGTCCGCGTCCTCCGGGTGCTCGCCCATGGCGAGGATGGCCTGGACGGCGGTGGCGGTCGCCTCCGCGTCGGTGTCGCCGCCCGGCGTTGCCGGGAACCCGCCGCTGGACTTCTGGGCGGTCCGCAGGAAGGACCGTGCGGCGGCGGGATCCCAATCCGTGCCGTCGGAGCTCACGGTGAGCGCCTGGTACGCCAGCGCCGTCGCGAACGGGTTCGAGGCGTCGCCGACGACACTGGTAGGAAAGCCGCCATACGCCGCAGGATCGCCGGGCAGGACGTTCTGTTGGGCGGCTAGCCATGTTGCCGCCGCCCGGAAGCTCGGATCACTGGGGCTGGTCCCGTAGTTGTGCAGGGCGAGAATCGCCCAACTGGTCGTCACCGCGGCGTCGAAGGTCGAGGTGGGCCTCGGAACGATCGCTCCCTTGGTGGGCGAGCCGTCAACCGTGTTCTGGTAGCTGAGGAGGAGCGTCACCAGGTTGACGTCTTTGCTGCCGGCGGCGGCGATAGAGTTCGCCTTGCCCATGGCGATGTAGGCCATCATCAGCTGAGCGTAGGTCTCAGGGGCGTTCAGGCTTGCGGCGCTCACTTGCGCGACGATGTCCGTGGTCTCCAGCGAATCAAAGGCGTTCTTGCCCTTCACCGTCCAGGCGCTGGAGCCCATCCGCTCGCCACTTGCGACGGCGCCGAGGACGGCCCAGGCGGTGCTGCCGGGGGATCCGAAGCCGCCGGTGTCCCCTTGGCGCGCGT
The DNA here is from genome assembly GCA_903927755.1 of uncultured Thermoleophilia bacterium. Taxonomy (GTDB): domain Bacteria; phylum Actinomycetota; class Thermoleophilia; order UBA2241; family UBA2241; genus CAIXSE01. The sequence goes on from CAIYOD010000103.1 coordinate 22,329, forward strand.
GAAGGTAGTCGAGACCGCGGGTCACGTATCTGACGCGGTTCTCGGTCGACTTCCGGGCGGCGACGACGCTGGCGGCAAACGAGACCGCGACGAGCGCTGAGATCGCCAGCACAAGCCAGATTTTCCTGCTCATCAGCATGGCCTCCCATGCTACCAAGCGGTCTTCTCCCCCGCCAGCGTGCGCCGTGGGCGATCGAGGGCGGGCGGCTCCTGGATGAGAGACGCGCCCGCCGGGGCGCCCGTTCGTCGTTGTCCGCGGGCAAGGGCCGCCCGGTACATTCGTCCAGCGGCCCTCTTCGGCGGGCTATCGCCCGTCGATACTTGTGTCATGGCCCCCATGCAGTCAGAAGGCGACCTCCAGGACAACGGCGAGCTCGAGTTCTTCGGGGTGAAGCTGAAAGTGAAGAATCCTCGCCTCGCGGCGCTGCTGAACAGCAGCGTCAACGAGGACGTGCAGGTGATCGGGCGGCGCGCGCGCGAGGCGTTCGCCGGCGACGACCCCGCCGCCGAACTCGAGGTCGCGCAGCGAGTCCTGCACGCGGACGATTCGGTCCGCATCCGTCTGGACGAGGCCGAGGACATCTGAGGGCGGGGGGCGGCGCTCGACGCCGCTCCGCCGCCGCCGCTCGCGACGTTGTATCCTTGTGAGCCGTATGGACGGCCTCCTCTCACTCGTCATCCCCGTGTACAACGAGGCGGACAGCCTCGAGCCACTCGTCGCAGAGATCGACGAGGCGCTCGCCGCGTACGGCAGCCCCTACGAGATCGTCTTCGTGGACGACGGATCCACAGACCGTTCGTTCCCGGTGATGAAGGGGCTCGCCGAAGCCCGTGACGACGTACGCGTCGTCAAGCTGAGGCGCAACTTCGGCAAGGCGGCGGCGCTCTCGCACGGCTTCGCCGCCGCCCGCGGCGACTACATCGTCACTATGGACGGCGATCGCCAGGACGACCCGGCCGAGATCCCCAACCTCACGGCGCCGCTCATGGAGGGCTACGACCTGGTGTCCGGCTGGAAGCAGCGGCGCCAGGATCCGATCAACAAGACGCTCCCCTCGCGCTTCTTCAACTGGACCGTGCGCAAGGCCTCGGGCATCCCGCTGCACGACTTCAACTGCGGCCTCAAGTCCTACAAGCGCGACGTCATCGAGACCATCTCCATCTACGGGGAACTCCACCGCTACATCCCGGTGGTCGCGGCTCAGGCAGGCTTCCAGGTGACCGAGGTCAAGGTGAGCCATCGGCGCCGCACCGCCGGCCAGTCCAAGTACGGCTGGCAGAGGTACATGCGGGGCTATCTCGATCTGCTCACGGTCATGTTCCTCGGCCGGTACCAGCACCGGCCGCAGCATCTCTTCGGAGGCTTCGGTACGCTGCTCATCTTCATCGGCGTGCTGGTCGAGCTGTACCTCACCATCGACAAGCTGGTCTTCGGCAACCCGATCGGCCAGCGCCCCCTGCTCCTGCTCGGGGCGCTCTTCATCATCGTCGGCGTGCAGCTGCTCAGCCTGGGGCTCATCGGCGAGCTGATCGCCAACTCGCGCGCCCGCAGGGGCCCCGACCCCACTCAGGTCGCCGTCCTGCTGGAGCCCGGGCGGCCCGAGGCTACGCCCGAGTCCGCCGCCGGAGATGGCGGGGAGGCCGCGTCGCCGGACGCCGCCGGAGCCGCCGCACAGCCGTGACCCGAGCCGTTGCGTACTTCGGGACGTACGAGCCGGACTACCCTCGCAACGCCGTGCTCATCGCGGGTCTCCGCGAGCACGGCGTCGAGGTCTTGGAGTTCCAGGCCGCACTGCCGCGGATGGCGGCTGCCGAGATGGCCGGCGCACGCGGAGCGGCGCGGCTGGCCGGAGGGGTCGCGGCGGCTCACGCCCGTCTTCTCGCCCAGCACCGTGGCGGCCTCGCCGTCGACGCCATCATCGTCGGCTATCCGGGGCACTTCCTGGTGCCGTTCGGCCGGCTCCTCGCCGCCTTCCGCCACGCGCGCCTCGTCTTCGACCCGCTGGTCTCGCTGCTCGACACCTTCGCCGGCGACCGCGGGCTGGTGCGCAGCGGCGGAGCCAAGGCCGCGGCCATCCGGGCCATCGACGAGGTCGCCTTCCGCCTGCCTCGGCTGGTCCTCGCCGACACCTGGGCGCACGCGACGTACTATCAGGAGGCGCTCGGATTGGCTCGCGACCGGTTGGCGGTAGTGCCGGTGGGGGCCCTGCCGGAGCCTCGGGCGGATGGGGTCGCCGGGACTCCGGCGCCCGGGGAGCCGCTCACCGTGCTGCAGTACGGCAAGTGGAGTCCGCTGCACGGGGCCGGGGTCGTGCTCGCGGCGGCCGAGCTGCTGCGATCCGAGCCGTTCCGCTTCGTGCTCATCGGCGAGGGCCAGCTTTCGGCTGAGCTGAGGGGCAGCATCGCGGCCCGGGGGCTCACCAACGTCGAGTGGCTCGGCGAACTGCCGGCCGGGGAACTACGCGCACACACGCTGGCCGCCGACGTCTGTCTGGGCGTCTTCGGCGGCTCCGAGAAGGCTGCGCGCGTGGTGCCCAACAAGGTCTTCGACGCGCTGGCCTGCGGCCGACCGGTCGTGACCGCCGACAGCGACGGCGCCCGGGAGTGGCTGCGTGACGGCGAAACGGCTCTGCTGACGCCGGCCGGCGACGCGGCCGCCCTGGCGGCCGCCCTTCGCCGGCTCCTCGACGCGCGCGAGCGCGCCCGTCTCGGCAGAGGTGGACTCGCCCTCTACCGGCGCGCGTTCACGCCCGCCGCCGTGGCCGGCGAGTTGCTCGCGGCGCTGGAGCGTCCGTGACCGCCGCAGGGCCGACGGGCCAGCGCCCCGACGAGGCGCCGCGGCCGCCTGCGGACGGCGCCACACCGAAGGTCGCGTCGCGCCGCCGACGCGTCGTCGTCCGCCTCGTTCAGGTGGCGTTCGTGGTGGTCGCCGCCTACTTCCTCATCGCCTACCTCATCCGCTCGTGGGGCACCATCCAGGACTTCGACTGGACGCTCGATCCCGTCTGGCTCGTCGCCTCCGGCCTCGCGTTCCTCGTCTACTACTTCGCCCAGGCGGTCTTCTGGTGGATGCTCCTGCGCGGCTGCGGCGCGCCCAGCCCGTTCTGGCCGGCGGCGTCGGTGTGGGGCAAATCGATCCTCGCCCGCTACGTGCCCGGCAACGTGTTCATGTTCGTGGGACGCGCCTGGATGAGCCACTCGCAGGGCCTGTCAGTCGAGCGTGTGAGTGCGGCGATGGTCTACGAGCAGGCGATCGGCGTGTGCTCGGCCCTTCTTGCGATCGCCGTCCTCTTCCCCTTCTGGGAGTACCGGCCGGGGCTGACCGCTCTGAGCCTCCTCGCCATCCCCGTGCTGGTGGCCCTCATGCACCCGCGGGTGTTCGGGCCGCTCGCCGGACGGCTGCTCCGCCTGTTCCACCGGCCGCCTCTGGACGTCACCCTGGGGTTCGGCGCCGTCCTCACGATCCTGGTGCTCTTCATGGTCGACTGGATGGTCGCCGGAGCCGGTGCATGGCTGCTCGCCCGGGCCATCACCGGCCTCGAGATCGATGCGCTGCCGCTGTGCATCGTGGCCTACGCGCTGGCCTACGTCGCGGGCATGATCGCGTTCTTCATCCCGAGTGGCATCGGTGTGCGTGAGGCCGTGCTCACTGCCTCGCTGGCGCGCCGGCTTCCCGGCGGCGTCGCGCTCGTCTGGGCGCTGCTCCTGCGCGTCTGGGTGACCGCGATGGAACTGCTGTTCGTCGGCCTCGTGGTCGGCGTCGAGCTGCTGCTACGCCGGAGGCGCGAGGCGTGAGCCGGCAGCGCCGCACCAGGAAGTCGGCCGCCGTCTCGTCGCCACGGCCCGGCGGCCTGCTTTCTCTCGGGCCCATCGAGGAGCTTGACGACGAGCAGATGAAGATCCTTTTCCGCCGCCGTGCCCTCTACGTGATCGGCGGCGCCATCCTGTTCGCGGCGATCTACGCCCTGCTCTCGTGGCTCAAGTACAGGGCGTACATGGACGCCCGCTACGACCTCGGCAACATGGTCCAGGCCGTGTACAACACGGCGCACGGCCACTTCCTGGAGATCACCACCGGCGACTTGAAGCCGCGGCAGATGTCGCGACTCGGCTCGCACGTCGATCCCATCCTCGCGCTGTTCGCGCTGCCTTGGCTCGTGTGGCCGAGCCCCGTGATGCTCCTCACGGCGCAGGCGGCGATCGTCGCGACCGGCGCGTGGCCGGCCTACCGCCTCGGCACCCGCGCCACGCGCGACCCGAGCGCCGGCGCGCTGCTCGCCGGCGCCTATCTGCTCTACCCTGCTCTGGGGTTCCTGGTCCTGAACGAGTTTCACCCGGTCGCCCTCGCGACTCCCCTGCTGCTCTGGGCCTTCCTGTACCTGGATGAGGACCGCTGGGTGAGGGCGGCGATCTTCCTCGTGCTCGCCGCCGCCTGCAAGGAGACCGTACCGCTGGTGATCGCCTTCATGGGCGCCTATTTCGCGCTCCGCAAGCGGTCGCTCTGGCCGCTCGTCGTCACGGTGCTGGGCATCGCCTGGTTCGCGGTCGCGGTCTGGGGCGTGATCCCACACTACAACGGTGACCAGAGCACGTTCATCGCGCGGTACGGCGACTACGGGGACGGCGCGGGAGCCGTCGCCAAGAACGCGCTCCTGCACCCCGTTCAGACGGCGTCCGACCTCACCTCGGCATCCAACCTGCACTACTGGCTGGCGCTGCTGTGGCCGTTCGGGTTCACCTCGCTGCTCAGCCCCCTGACGACGCTCATCGCGCTGCCGGAGTACGGGCTCAACGCGCTCTCGTCGACGGTGTACCAACGCCGCATCGAGTTCCACTACACGGCGCTCGAGATCCCCTTCTTGTACGCCGCCGCGGTGTTGGGCGTCATGCGCCTGTGGCGCTGGCTCGGCGGCGGCTTCCGCAAGGCGGAGAAGCAGATGAAGGGCGAGCGCGTGCAGCGCTTCACGCTGGCTCTGCTCGTGCTGCTCTGCGCCCTGGCCGGCAACTATTTCCTGGGGCCGCTGCCCTTCTCGCTTCCGGGGGCGGCCTACGACGGCGCGGACTACGCCAGGACGTCGCACGACGTGGCGCTGGACGAGGCTGTGGCGATGATCCCCGAGGACGCCGTCGTGTCGGCCAACAACAACGCCGGCGCGCAGCTGGCCGCGCGCCGGGTCGCCTACATCTTCCCGTACTTCGCCGCGGCCGATTGGGTGATCGTGGACCAGAAGCACCCGTTCTTCTATGACAAGGAGAACGAGCAGATGCACTCGCTGGCGCTCGGCCGCCTGGTGCTGGACACGAACTTCCGCTCGGTCTACGCCAAGGACGGCGTCTACGTGTTCGAGCGGATCGACGCCGGTGATGGGACCCAGGCGCCCGGCGTCACGACGCCCTCTCCCGGAGCGACTCCGTCGCCGGGCTCGTCCGCGAGCCCCTGACCACCGCCGGCCGCTGCGCGTCGTCAGTCCGCCGGCCGTCTGCCCGGTCGGCCTCAGGCCACCCAGCTGAACACGGCGAACTTGGCCGTGAACCCGATGAGCAGCAGGACCCCGACGGCCACCACCACCTTGTGCAGCCGCGGGCGGTCGCGCGTGTACAGCGCGAGGGCCACGTACAGGGGGAAGATCGTGAGTGTGAAGCGCGGATACGACATGAGCGGCACGTATTTGCTCGGGAAGAAGAGCGGATACGCGAGCGCCGCCAGCGCGTACCACGAGTAGGCGCCGGGCAGGCGCCGCGCCCCGTACCACAGGAGTAGCGCGGCGGCCACGAAGAACAACAGGTTGAGGATGTTGGTGCCCAGCGTGCTGTACTCAGACCCTGGCCTGGGCGCCTCCCAGAAGAGCCGGTAGTACTCCGCGGAAACGATCTTCCGTAGGCCGTAGATGGTGGCGACGATAGCCCGCGTCACCGTGTAGTTGGGTGCGCCGACGCCGCGTTCCCACTGCGCCTGCGCGGTCGAGAACGCCAGTGGCTTGCCGAACGCGAGCGCCAGATAGGTCATCCAGACGAGCAGGCCTTCGACGACCATGAGCAGGTTGGCGACGTGCGAGTCGGTCTTCTTGAGCTTCCAGCCGCGGCGCTCATAGTAGTAGTAGGCCATGGGGATGAGCAAGAGGACGCCGGTGCTGCGCGTCAGCGTGGCGAGCAGTCCCATGACTCCCGCGAGCCGCCAGCGTCCTTCCCGGGCGAAGACGAAGCAGGCCAGCGACAGCAGCAGGAACAGGGACTCGGTGTACACCGCCTGGAGGAAGAAGGAGAGTGGCCCGATGGCGAGGTAGATCACGGCCCGGCCGGCCAGCGACTCGTCGAAGTCCCGCCGCACCAGGCGATACAGGAGCCACACGCAGCCGGCGTAGCAGAGCAGCGAGATGACGATCCCGGTGATCAGCAGGTTGCCGTCCAGGAGCACGCCGACGTAGCGCAGCATCATGGGGAAGAGCGGGAAGAATGCGGTGCTGCCGTCGCCGTCGGCGTAGCCGCTGGTGGCGATCTTGATGTACCAGACGCCGTCCCAGTGCGCCCAGGGATTGAACAGCGAACCGAGCCAGCCGCTGAAGACCTCTGCCCGGAGGGGGAAGCGCCAGCCGACGGGGAGGCCGTGCATGCCGATCAGGGCGGCGGCGGCGAAGGCCACCGCGAAGATGAGGATGCGGCTGCCGATGGCCACGGCGATGGCGCGGGTGAGCGGGCGGCTCACCGCGGGTTCCGTGGCGCCGGACTCGTCGGCCGGCTCGGTTGCGTCCGCCAGGCCGCCGCCGGTCGCTTCCGCGCCGGCGCCAGGCTGCCCGTCCGCGCCGCCGTCTGCCGCGTCCCCGGCGCCTTCCGGCAGCTCAGTCGCCTCCATCTGCCCGTTCCTCGCCGAGAGGGCCATCGCCGATAAGGCCGTCGCCGGTGAGGCGGCGCAGCAGGGCGGCGCGCAGATCGCTGGCCAGTTCGCGACGCCGCAGCGGGTCGGCGGCCCAGGCGTGCAGGCGCAGCCGAACCGAGCCGCCGCTGACGTCGGCGACCTCGACGCTGTCCTCCTTGCCCACGGGCGCCGGCGCGAGGGCTTCGCCGACCTCGAGCATCGCTTGGGCGACCCGCTCCACATCGGCGTCGAGCGGCAGCGCGAGGTCGACGGTCACCATGCTGCCCGGCGAGCCCATCGAGTAGTTGTGGACCGCCTTCATGGCGAACGCCTCGTTCGGGATGACGACGCGCCGTCCGTCGGCGCTGCGGATGTAGGTGTAGATGAGTGAGATCTGCTCGACGGTGCCGAACTCGCCGTCGACGCTGATGTAGTCGTTCAGACGCACCGGCTGCGCGAAAGCGATCATGACGCCGCTGACCAGGTTCGCGATCGGCGCGCGTGCGGCGATGCCGATCACGCCGGCGATGATCGCCGCCGAGGCGAGCATCGCCCGGGCGAGGGTGCTGACCGCCGGGATCTGGATCAGGGCGATGCCGATGCCGATGAACAGGATGCCGACGAAGACCAGCCGCCGGATCATGATGTAGCGCGTGCGGTCGGCGCGGTCGGGCGTCTTGCCGAGGAGCTTGGCCATCGCCCTGTCGCGGCGCGCGAGGACGAAGTCGACCACGCGCGCGATGATCACCGCGATGACGATATAGACGACCGCCTTGAACCAGTTCGTCTCGTAGAACGCGGCGGCGATGATCGTCATCTCCGTCCTCCGCGGCGATCGTCGGTCACGGCGCTGGGCTGGGGGTCGTGGTGTCGCCCGGCTCCGGCGCGAGCTCGGCCGGCGTCAGGTCGTCGCGGATGTCGTAGAGCATCCTCCCCGACTTGTAGTCCAGGAGCGCGACGATGGAGTCGCCGCGGTCCGAGATCGTCTCGACTGCGCCCTCGACCTGCCAGATGAACCGGTAGGTCGGCTCCACCGTGCTGGTGAGGGTGCGTCCGTCGATGTGGTGCGTGAACGTGTACGGCTGCTTGCGCTTGACGAACAGCAACTGCACCTCACGGGGGTCGACGACGGTCCCCTTGAACACCCAGTCGGCCTTGCGCAGCGCCATGCCGGAGGTCTTGAGCTCCGCGTTGCCCGGCACGGCCAGCGCCGCGTAGGCGAAGCTCCAGCCACGCCACGGGCTCGTGAGGAACTGCCCGCGCTGCTCGGGCGCCGTATAGCGGAAGGCGACGAAGGCGGGCAGCACGAAGATGACGAGCGCCGCGATGACGATCGCCACGGCGAGGAAGCGCTTGTCGCGGAAGCGGATCATGCTCGGGCCACGGACGCATCCTCGCCGGGCGCGGGCGAATGTGTCAAACGGGAGCCGATGTGGCCGCCACCGTCCCATCGTCCACGACGTCCGTGTGGGCGAACACCGTTCGCGCCGCGTCGCGCATCGGCAGATACGAGCGTTCGCCGGCGAGCGGGTTCAGATGGACGAGGATCAGGCGGGCGACGCCGGCCAGCGCGGCGAGGCCGGCGACGGCCGTCGCCTCGCTGTGTGCGGCGTACCCCGGCCGCAGCTCTTCCGGCACCGCGGCGAGCGCCGGGTCGCCGGCCCAGTACCACGCCTCGTGGAGCCAAAGGCCGGCTCCCTCGGCGAACAGCGCCGCATCCGGGTCCGGTGACGTGTCGGTCGCGATGACGAGCTCGTCATCCAGCCGGAACGATACGCTGGTGTCGCTGTGATGCTGCGACCGCAGGCGGACGACGTGACCGGCGACCTCGTTCTCGGCGGATGCCGGGCGCACGCGCACCCGTTTCATGTCGGCGAGGTCGACGGGGTTGTAGGGCCGCCGGACCAGCTCGGCCACGGCGGCCAGTGGGTCGACTCCCGTCAGCGTCTCGGCGGGCGGGTGGATGACGACGTCGTGGCCCGCGAGGACGCCCGAGAGATAGGCGAGCCCGCAGACGTGGTCAAGGTGGTAGTGGCTGAGGAAGAGGTGCACCTCCTCGGCTCCCGCAAGCAGGCCGACGTGTTCCGGGTCGAGCAACCGACGCAGGCCCGTGCCTGCGTCGAACAGCAGGAGGCTCGGGCCGGAGCGCACGGCGAAACAGGTGGTCTCTCGCGCTCCGCGCGGCATCCAGCCCAACGTGCCGAGCAGTGTCACGTCCATGTGTCCTCACCTTCGTTCGCGACGGCCTGCAAACGAGTGTGTACTTTTCCTGCCGACGGTACAATGTCAAAGGAAGGCGCTCGTACTCGGGGCGCCGGGACGGCCAGGGAGCTTGGGTGCATCCCACGAGCGACATCAAGATGGCCGATCTCTCGTTGAGCGAGGGTGCCCGGGACCTCTGGGAACCGGCCCTCCCTCAACTCTCGCTGGCGCTCGCCGGGAGCGAGAAGGCCTTTCTCGACGCTCTGGAATCCGCCGGTCGCGGTGCGGGCCTCACCCAGAACGTGCCCGTGACCGACGTCCTCGACGCCTACGGCTGTGGGAGCGAAGCCGTGCGCGGGAGGCTGCTGGAAGGCGGCGGCGACGAGGCCGAGGCCGCCGCCTGCCGTCTGCTCGCGCTCGAGAACGTCGCCCTGACGCGCGTCGCCGCCGGCTACGCGGGAGGCCTCGCGGAGACCATCGAGCGGCTGCGCCGCTTGGCGGAGGAGTCGTCACCACTCGACGTGGATAGCGGCGCGATCAAGCCCGCCGAGCTGGGCGACCGCCTCTCCCTGGAAGTCGAGCGGTGCCAGCGCATGGACCTGCCGCTGGGGCTGCTCGAGCTGGCGGTCGACCGGCACGAGGAGAAGCGGCGCGAGGCCGGAAGGCCCTCGCGCGCCGACCTGCATCAGATCGGGGACTGCCTGCGCGAGAACCTGCGGCGCTACGACAGCGTCGGTCTCACGGCCGACGGCGCCTTCGTGCTGGTGCTCCCCGACATCAGTCGCCGGGGGCTCGCGGGGGCCGCGGAGCGCATCCGCCGCGAGCTCGGGTCGTCCTGCGGCGGTCACGGCGCGCCGGCGGAACTCACCTTCGCACTGGCGCACTACGACTTCGTGGACGTGAACGCGCAGGAGATGCTGACGGTGCTCGGACGGAGCATGAACCACGCCCGCGAGGCGCATCAGCCGATCGCGTGGGCGTGACCGTCAGTCGGTGACCGGGCGACCCAGCGCCTCGGCCGCCCGCCGAACCATCTCCCGCTCGTTGGGGTACGTCATCAGCCGCAGCGCCTGACGCAGCCGCACCCACTTCGCGTCGCTCACCTCGTGGTCGTGCCGTGAGGTGTCGCCGCCCGTGGCGCGGACGAGGAAGTAGTGGACGGTCTTGTGGATGCGCCCGCCCTGCTCGCGCGAGTGGAAGGAGTAGTCGATCGAGCCCAGCTCCTGCTCGACGACCCCCAGCAGGCCGGTCTCCTCAGTGACCTCGCGCAGGGCCGCCTGCGCCAGGGTCTCCCCCTCCTCGACGCCGCCCTTGGGCAAGCCCCACACAGAGCGTCCGGTGGGGCGGATGAGGCACACCTCGACCCCGCCGTCCGTGCGGACGACGACGCCACCAGCGGATGTACGTTCGAGTTGTCCAGGCATGCTCATCGGTGTCCGCCCGTGAGGGGCAGGTTCGGTTCCGCGTAGTATACGTTCGAACGGCGCTTCTCGGGGAGGGTCTCTGGTGTTCGCCGCGCTCGGGCGGTCGGTCTACCGACGACGCAAGCTGATCGTCATCCTGTGGTCGCTGGCGTTCGCCGCCGGTCTCGTGGCCAGCGTGAGCGTCGCGGCGCAGCTCAAGGGCGGCGGCTTCACCAACCCCTCCTCACCCTCGCAGGTGGGTCAGCGGCAGATGCAGCAGCGCCTGGGCTTCGGGCCGGCCAGCCTCACCATCGTTTTCACTAGCGACGAGCTCTCGGCGCGCGGTCCAGCCTTCCGGGCGAAGGTGCGGGAGACTCTCGCAGGCATAGAGGAGGCCGGCCTCGAAGGTCTCATCGGCGTCCGCACGGCGCAGAGCACCGGCGACGCGAGCTTCATCTCGCCCGACGGCACGGCCACGTTCGCCGTCCTCGAGTTCGACGGCACCAGCGAGCAGGTGCAGGAGCAGATCCCGGCGCTGCGCCGCGCGCTGAGGCCCAGCGGACTCACGACGTACCTCACGGGCGACCCTGCCGTATACGCGGAGCTCGAGCAGCGCTCCGGCGAGGACCTCCGCACGGCGGAGAGCTACACGATCCCCGTGGCCATCCTCGTGCTGGTCCTCATCTTCGGGACTCTCGTGGCCGCCGCCGTGCCGGTCATCGGCGGGGGCATGGCCGTCACCGTCACGCTCGGTATCTTCTGGTTGCTGGGTCAGGTCCTCGACATCTCCGTCTTCGCGCTGAACGTCGCGACCCTGCTCGGCCTGGCCGTGGGCATCGACTACGCGCTGTTCATGGTCGGACGGTTCCGGGAGGAGCTCGCCGCGGGGCGGACCGTGGCCGAGGCGGTCGAGACGACGGTCGCCACCGCGGGCCGCTCCATCTTCTTCAGCGGCATCACCGTCGTCGTCGGTCTGCTCGGCCTCATGAGCATCCCGTACATGTCGATGCGCTCCATGGGGCTGGGCGGCGCGCTCGTCGTGCTCGTCAGCGTCCTCGCCGCCCTGACGCTCCTGCCGGCGCTGCTCGGGATGCTCGGTCCCCGCGTGAACTCGCTCCGCGTCTTCGGACGCAAGAGCGGCGACGGGCTGTTCTGGCGTCGCTGGAGCGACTGGGTGATGCGTCACCCGGTCCCCGTGCTCGTGGGTACCATCGCGCTGGTCCTCGTGTTCGCGTGGCCGGTCCTGCGCCTCGAGTCCGACATCCCCGGCGCGACGGCGCTGCCGCGCGGCTCCGAGTCGCGAGAGGGCTACGAGCTCCTCCTGGCCCGCTTCGACGCGGCCGCGCTCTCGCCGGTCGAGGTGCTGGTGACGTGGGAGGGCGAACAGGACCCGTTCGCGCCGGCCAACCTCGAGCGCCTGTTCGCCTACGGGCAGGAGCTCGAGGCGCTCCCCGGCGTGGACCGCGTCACGAGTATCGTGACGCTGCCGGGCCTGGAGTCGGCTGCCGACGCGGGCGCGTTCTGGAAGGAGGTCGAAGGGGCATCGTCCTCGACCCCCCGCGAGGACGCGGCGCCGCGAACGGAGGCCGACCTGCCCGGCCTCATCCAGGGCATGCTCGGCGCCGAGCAGGTCAAGGGCGCCCAGAAGCTCGCCGCCGCCACCACGGCTCCCGGGACGACGCTCTTCCGGGTCGTGCCCGAAGCGCCTCCGACCTCGTCCGAAGCCCAGGCGCTCGCCGTCGACATCCTGAGGGACGGCGGTCCGCCCGGCACGACGACCTATGTGGCCGGCGCGTCGCTCACCGTCCACGACTTCGTCGACGCCATCTACAGCCGGTTCCCCTGGATCATCGCCTTCGTGGTCGGCATCACCGGCCTGGTCCTCCTCCTCATGCTGCGCAGCGTCGTCCTTCCTGTGAAGGCGGTCATCATGAATACCTTCTCGCTGCTCGCCGGGTTCGGGGCCATGGTCTGGATCTTCCAGGAGGGACACCTGGAGGGGCTCTTCCAGTTCACGGCGACCGGAGCGATCGACGCCGAACTGCCGGTGGTGCTGTTCTGCACCGTCTTCGGCGTCTCCATGGACTACGAGGTCTTCCTCCTCTCGCGCATGCGAGAGGAGTGGGATGCGACCCACGACAACGTGCGCGCGGTCAGCTTCGGCCTCGCGCGCACCGGACGCATCGTGACGAGTGCCGCCCTGATCATCGTCGTCGTCGGGCTGTCCTTCGCCTTCACCTCCATCGTCATCACCAAGGCGATCGGCGTCGGGCTCGCCGTCGCGGTGGCGCTGGACGCGACCGTCATCCGGGTGCTGATGGTGCCGGCCGCCATGCGCCTGCTGGGCCGGTGGAACTGGTGGCTGCCCGGCTGGCTCCGGTGGCTGCCGCACATCGAGTAGCCGGCCGGCGAGTCGGGACCGCAGCCGGACCTCCAAGTAGGATGCTCCGGTGAGCAAGCTCGCCGACAACTTCGCCGCGCTGCGGGAGTCCGAGTTCCGCAAGCTCTTCCTCGGGCAGGCCACCTCCGTGGTCGGTGTCATGTTCACCGTGGTCGCCCTCCCCTTCGCCGTGCTCGAGATCGGCGGCTCCGCGACCGACATCGGGATCGTCGAGGCGGCCAACCTGGTGCCCCTGGCCATCTTCCTGTTGATCGGCGGCGTGTGGGCCGACCGGCTGCCGCGCCAGAAGGTCATGCTCGTCGCGGACTTCCTGCGCTTCGGACTGCAATGCGCGACGGCGGCCCTGCTCATCGCCGGAGTCGCGGAGGTGTGGCACCTCGCCCTGCTTCAGGTCGGCATGGGTGTCTGCGAGGCCTTCTTCCGGCCGGCGGCGGTCGGCCTCATCCCGCAGGTGGTGAGCGCCCTGAGGCTCCAGCAGGCCAATGCGCTCAGCGGTCTCGTGATGAGCGTGTCGATCACCCTCGGCGCCGTGTTCGCCGGACTTCTCGTGGCGGCGGTCGGCCCCGGCTGGGGCATCGGCATCGACGGGCTCACCTATCTCGTGAGCGCGTGGTTCCTGCTGCGACTACGGCCGGCGGCGTTCCGCGGCCGGCGGGAGGCGGCCGCACCGGCCGCCGGCCCCGGCCGCGCCCTGGCCGGCGAGGAGGCGGC
>CAIYOD010000104.1 GCA_903927755.1 uncultured Thermoleophilia bacterium
CGGCCCGCCTCGGCGGGCCGCCGGCCGGGTCAGTGCAGAGCCGCCCGCCGCGCTCGTCCTCGAGCCGGATCCGCTGGCGCGGCTCCTCGTCGTGCCGGCCGCCGAGACCCTGGGCTTCCGCGTGGCCGAGGACGCGAGCGCCTGCGGCGCGGGCCTCGCCCCCTCGGTGGTGTTCGTCTCGCTCGTGCGGGCGGATGACTGTCGCCGCGTCTGTGCCGAGGCACGCGCCGCGCCGCAGGGCCACCCGGCCCCACTCGTCGTCGGTTATGGCGCCTGCGCCGCCGGCCTGCTCGCGGCGCACCGCGCGCATCGCTGTGTCGACGTGGTGCTGCGCCTCACGGCCGCCGCCGGCCTGCCGCGCTTCGCGCATCTGCCGGCGGCGGACACGGTCGCAGCCGCGGGCCTCACCCAGCGCGAGGCCGACGTGCTCGTGCTGCTGCTGTGCGGCTTCACCACCGCGGCCGTCGGCGCGCGCCTCTGCGTCTCCCCGAGTACCGCGCGCACGCACTGCCGCGCGGTGCTCCGCAAGCTCGGCGCCGGCGACCGGCGGATGCTCCGCGCCCTGCTCCTCAGCCCCTCGCCGCCCTTCGCCGGCGCTGGTCCCGAGGTTTGTCTAGGCGATGCCGCCAACTTTGCCGAGGAATCGGCCGTGGCGGCGCCCCACCCGCGAGCCCATACTTGAGCACAGGTCGTGGACCCGCCGTTCCGGACGGTCCGCGACCGTTCGCGAGTACCGCAGCGCGGGGGGAGCGCATGAGCATCGATCCGGCCACGGGCACATCTGTCCGCAGTCTCAAGCGGGCGCAGGTCCGCGTCATCACCGTGTTCTTCATGATCTACATCCTCGTGTCCGGCGGCTCGTTCGGCATCGAGGACATGGTGTCGTCGTCGGGTCCTGGGCTCACCCTGCTGCTCCTCGTCCTGTTGCCCGTCTTCTGGGCGCTGCCCATGGCGCTCATCGCCAGCGAGCTCGGCTCCGCGATCCCCGGCGAGGGGGGCTTCTACGTCTGGGCGCGCCGCGGTCTGGGTGACTTCTGGGGGTTCCAGACGGCCTGGTGGTGGTCGCTCTCGATCTTCGTGGACTCGGCCGTGTATGTCGTGCTCGCGATCCAGTACCTGCAGAACTGGCTGGACTTCAGCAACTTCGTCGGCTACCTCATCGCCTGGGCGGTCATCATGGTGTTCACGGTGATGAACATCCTGGGCGTCAAGTTCGTGGCTCTGAGCTCCACGGCCTTCGCGGTCCTCATCCTGCTGCCGTTCTTCGCGCTCATCGTGGTCGGGCTGGTCAAGTGGAACTTCGACCCGTTCACGCCGGTCACCGCGCCCGGCGTGCCGTTCTTCGGCACCGGCGGGGTCTTCGCCCTCGGCCTGGCCATCGGGGTGTGGATGTACTCCGGCTACGAGTCCATGTCGACCCTCTCGGGTGAGATCCGCAACCCGCAGAGGGTGATTCCCAGGGCCCTCATGCTGGTGGTGCCCTTCATCATCCTCATGTACGTGCTGCCGACGCTGGCCGGCCTGGCCGCCTACGGAAACTGGGACACGTGGGCCACGACCGCCGGAGACGGCTACCTCTCCTTCGTGGAGATCGGCAAGAGGATCGGCGGGTCGGCGCTCGGCTATGCGCTCCTCGGGTCGGCGCTGCTCGGCAACCTCGCGCTGTACCTGGACTACCTGGCTTCGGGCGCGCGCCCGCTGTTCGCGATCGCGCAGGACGGGCTGTTCCCCAAGGGCATCTCGCGGGTGAGCCGCTGGGGTACGCCCGCCGCCGCCATCGTGCTCATGGCCGTGATCAACGCGGTGCTCGTGGTCGGGCCCTTCCAGAAGCTCGTGGTCATCGACGTGATCCTGTTCATCTCCGCCTACGTGCTCATCTTCATCTCGGCCGTGCGCCTGCGCGTGAGGGAGCCGGACCTCAAACGGCCGTTCCGCGTGCCTCTGGGGACGGGCGGGATGGTCGCCATGGTGATCCCGCCCATCCTCATCGTCGCGTTCACGATCTACGTCAACGCGATCGACCGCAGCACCGAGCTCTTCGGCATCACGGGCTTCAAGCTGTTCGGCCAGGATGTGGGCTGGTACGGCATCGCCGGGTTCGCGGCGCTGCTCTCGGGCCCGGTGCTGTACTACGTGTTCCGGGCCATCTATGGTGGGCCGAGCACGCCGTCGTGCGAGGCCGGCGACGCGGCGATCGCCATCGCCGAGGCCGAGGCAGCGGAGGACGCGGTCTGATGCGGACGCAGATCCAGGTCCTCTCAGAGGACGAAAAGGCGCAGGTCCACGAGCGCACGCTCAAGGTGCTGAGCACCGTCGGCCTGCGCTGCGACACGGCCGAGGGGCGCCGGATCCTGGCTTCCGCCGGCGCCGAGGTGGACGAGGCGACGCGCCGGGTCCGCTTTCCCGCCGACCTCGTAGAGAGCCTGCTGGCGCAGGCCACGCGCTCGTTCACGGTCCACGGCCGCCGGCCGGACTGGAGCTTCCCGGTCGGCGCCGGCGAGTTCACGCTGCTGGCCGACGGCGGGGCCACCTCCGTCGTCGATGCCGTGACCGGAGAGCGCCGCCCGACCAGTGTGGACGACTGGCGGGCGGCGACGCGTGTGCTCGACGCGCTCGACGACGTCGGCTTCTACTGGTGCCCCACCGAGTACGCCGCCGACTACGAGCGTCCAGCCGGCTTCGTGCGCTACTTCGCCGACGTCTTCGCCACCTTCGGCAAGCACGTGCAGGACTCGTTCGGCAAGCCGGAGCTGACGCCGTGGCTCAAGGAGATCCTCGACATCGTGTTCGGCGGGCCCGACCAGGTGCGCGAACGCATGCCGCTGTCGTTCCTCATCACGCCGGCCTCGCCGCTGACGATCGAACACGACTACACGCAGACCTGGCTCGAGCTGCGCGACTACGGACTGCCGGTGGCGGTGATGCCGATGCCGCTGCAGGGCGCCACCGCGCCCGGCAGCCGCCTCGGCACGCTGCTCACCGCCAACTGCGAGACGATCGGGACCCTCTGTCTCGTCCAGGCGGCGGCGCCGGGCACGCCGGTCTTCTACGCGCCGGTGGTGGCGAGCATGGACCCGCGCACCGGCCTCTATGCCGCCGGCGCCGTCGAGCATGCCGTGCTCTGCGTCGCCGGCACCGAGATGGCCCGCTACTACGGCCTGCCGGCCGAGTCCTCGGGCCTCTGCACGCAGACGTATCAGCCGGACCTGCAGACCGCCTGGGAGAAGGCCGACGGGGCGCTGCTCGTCGCCCTGGCGGATCCGGACGTCCTCGTCGGGCCCGGCCTTCTGGGCGGCGCGACCGTGCTCTGCCTCGAGCAGATCGTCCTGGACGTCGAGGTCATCCGCCGTGCCCGCCAGGCGCGGGCCGGTGTCCCGGTGCGCGACGACCTCTGGCTCGACGAGGTCCTCGACAAGGTCGGCCCCTGTGGCTCGTTCCTCGGCGAGCGCTCCACCCGCACCGGCGTGCGAGCCGGGGAGTGGGCGCTCAGCGACTTCGGCGTGCAGAGCAGCTGGGACGCGTGGCGCGCGGAGGGCTCGCCTACCACGGTCGACGCCGCGCGCGAGCGCGTCGAGCAGCTCCTGGCCGGCCAGGTCTCGCTGCCGTACAGCGACGACCAGGCGGCGGCCCTCGCGGCACTCCAGCGCCGCGCCGACGCCGCCACCTGAGCGCGCCGCCACCTGAGCGCGCCGCCACCGGACCGCGCCGCCACCGGACCGCGCCGCCACCGGACCGCGCCGCCGCCCGCCGCGTCGTGAAGCCGCGGGCACCGGCAGGGGCTGCTCTCTCCAGGTGGCATCATTGGTGATGCCATGGATGCCGTCGCCAGTGATGCCATGGATGCCATCACCTGTGATGCCAGTCGCCGGCGGGCACACCTCCTCCGCGGTGCTTCGGACGAGCGTCCGAAAGGGCCTGCACTGAACGGATGCTTTTCGCATCAACACTCCATCTTGTCCACGAATATAATCTCCATTTCGCCACGATTACGCGATTATCGTCGTCGCGGCTCCCCGAATCGGCGTATCTTTTTCGCGTCGCGGGAACCTAGCGCCGCCCGGCGCGACGGCGCCCGCGCGGGTCCGTGGGAGTCTGAGCCGAGGGGATGGCCGATGAGTGAGGTGGCTGATGGCCTGAGGCGCGTGCCGATGCGCGTCTGGGTGGCCGTGTTCGTGGTGTTCTCGTTCGTGTGTTCGGGCGGGTTCGGGATCGAGGACATGGTGTCGGGCTCCGGCCCGGGCTTCGCCCTCCTGCTGCTCCTCGTCCTGCCGTTCCTGTGGGGCCTGCCGCAGGCTCTGGTGTGCTCCGAGCTCGGCTCGGCGCTCCCCGAGGACGGCGGCCTCTACCGCTGGTCCCGCCGCGCCAACGGGGAGTTCATGGGCTTCCAGACCGGCTGGTGGTGGGTCCTCTCGATCTTCGTCGACTCAGCCGTCTACATCGCCCTCACGTCTGATTACATGCAGAACTGGTTCGGCTTCAACGACTGGGTGCGCTGGGGCATCGCCGTCGTCCTCATCGCGATCTTCGCCTACATCAACGTCCGCGGCATCCAGCTCGCCGCCTGGATGCTGGTGGTGATGCAGATCATCGTGTTCATCCCGTTCGCCGCCCTGGCGGTCATCGGCCTCGCCAACTGGCACCACAACCCCTTCAGCGTGATGCTCCTCCCGGGGAACTCGCTGATCGGCGGTGTGGGCGTCGCCCTCAGCGTCGGCATCTGGATGTACTCGGGGTTCGAATCGCTGTCGACGATGGCCGGTGAGATCCAGAAGCCGCAGAAGGTCATCCCGCGCGCGCTCATGATCACCCTGCCCATCGTGATCGGCTTCTACGTGCTGTCCACGCTCGGCGGTCTGGCCGACGTGGGCCAGTTCAGCGCTTGGGGAACTGAAGGAGCTCTGGACTTCATGGGCGTCGGCCGCGAGGTCGGTGGCCAGGTGCTGCGCTACCTGTTCCTCGCCGCGATGCTCGCCGGCAACTTCGCCCTGTTCCTCGCCTTCCTCGCCGCCGGGGCGCGTCCGTCGTACGTACTCTCCAAGGACAAGCTCGCGCCGAAGTTTCTGAGCAAGACGCATCCCAAGTACGGCACGCCTTGGGCCGCCATCGTGCTCATGGCCGTCGTGGACGCCGTCCTGGTCCGCAACGGCTTCCAGACGCTCATCGTCATCGACGTCTTCCTGCTGATGCTTGCGCACATCACCATCTACATCTCGGCGACCAGGCTGCGCATCAACGAGCCCGAGCTGGAGCGGCCGTTCAAGGTCGGGTTGAAGACCCC
The DNA here is from genome assembly GCA_903927755.1 of uncultured Thermoleophilia bacterium. Taxonomy (GTDB): domain Bacteria; phylum Actinomycetota; class Thermoleophilia; order UBA2241; family UBA2241; genus CAIXSE01. The sequence goes on from CAIYOD010000104.1 coordinate 5,279, forward strand.
GGCCTTCATCGCCATGTGCGTGGTGCCGATCACGGTGGCGGTGTTCGCGATGTCGCCCTGGGGCAACGGCTGGGACTACTTCATCTGGGGCACGGTGGCGGCGCTGACCGGGCCGCCGGCGTACTTCATCTTCAAGAAGATGTACGGCGGCCAGAAGGCGCTGGATGCGGAGCGCGCCGCGAGCGGCGCGGTGCCGCAGGCTCCCGCGGGCGCCGCGGCTGCTCCGGCCGCCGCCGCGACCGCGGTGACGCGGCCCGCGGACTGACGGCGCCGCCGGCGTCAGTCGCCGAGCGCGTCGTACACGAGGCCCGTCAGCAACTTGGGATAGAAGTAGGTCGACTTCTGCGGCATGACCTCGCCCTGGTCGGCGATCGCCCGCACCTGGTCGACGAGCGTGGCATTGAGGAACGCGCCGAGCTCGTAGTCGCCCGACTGCAGCGCGGCAAGGGCGTCCGGCACGTTCTTGGCGTAGTCGACGAAGCGCTCGGCGTCGTCGTGCTCCAGCCCGAGCGCCTCGCGGAAGAGCAGCTCGTGCAGCATGGTCACGGAGAGGCCGGCAGCGGCGGGCGAGAACCCGTCGGCCGTGAGCCGCTCCGTCGCGGCCGGCTCGCGCGTCTTGACGACGATGCACGTCTCCTCGCGCGGCAGATACAGGCCGAAGACCCTGGCGGGGTCGGCCTGCTCCGGCAGGGTATCGAGTGCCGCCCGGCATGCGTCCAGGCCCGTCACCGGGTCGCCGACAACGTCGAAGAAGGGGCGCAGGTGCTGTACCAGATCGTCGAGTGAGAGCGGCTCGATGCCGCGCAGCAGACGGTGCGTGGGGAACACGGTGAGCCCGGGGTCGCTCAAGCTGCAGAGGTAGACCATCAGCGTGTCAGCGCTAAAGTCGCCGGCGGCGCGTCGCTCGTCGCGGTAGGCGAGGGCGGTCTCGTAACGGTGGTGCCCGTCGGCGATGTAGACCGACCGGCCGCGGAGCGCCTCCGCGACCGTCTCCGCGGCGGGACCGGCGAGGGCCGCCGCGACGTGCCGGTTGCCGTCGCCGTCGTGCGCCTCTCGCCAGGCGGCGTCGGGAAGCTCCGCGGCCGCGGCGGCCAGCTTCGCGCCGGCGGCGCCGTCGTCGTCGGCGAAGAGCAGGAAGATCTGGCTCACGTCGGCGTGCGTCGCCCGGTACAGGCGCAGCCGGTCGATTTTGGGGCCGGCGTGCGTACGCTCGTGCGGCAGGACGACCCGCTCGTCCAGGTCGGCCAGGCGCAGCCGCGCGACGAAGCCGCGGCGGGTGCGCTCCCGGCCGTCCGGCCCCGTGTACGTCTGGTCGACGACCACGATGCCGGGGAGCTCGTCGCGCAGGAGCACGCCTTCATCGCGCCAGGCGCTGAACGTGGCGGCGGCGCGGAGATAGGCCTCTTCGTCGGCCGCCGCGCCGGGCGGCACGGGGAGATCGACGTGCACGGCGTTGTACGGGCTGCGCGCCCTGAGCTCCGCGGCCTGCGCCGCCGAGAGCACGTCGTAGGGCGGCGCGACCACGTCGTCGAGCGCGATGTCGTCGCGATAGCGGATGCTTCTGAAGGCGGAGATATCGGCCATCGTTCTCCCGGGAGCGGCGGAGGCGGCGCGCGCCTCCGCGGTCAGTCGTGCGACAAGTATACCGAGGCGCGCGGAGCGGCTGCCGAGCTGTGGAGCGAGGACGGCGAGGCGGGCGCCGAGGCGCGCGCCTACTGGCGGATGATCACCGGCATGCCGATCACGACGTACTCGAAGAGCTGCTCGACCTCCCAGATGTGCATGCGGATGCACCCGTGCGAGGCGTAGGAGCCGATGGAGGAGTCGTCCGGCGTACCGTGGATGCCGACGCCGGGGGCGCTCGTGCCGATCCAGCGTGTGCCCAGAGGGTTCGCGACGCCCGGCGGGATGGGCTCGGCGTCTTTGGCCCAGTCCGAGTTGGGCGGGAACCAGGTGGGATTCATGATCTTGGAGGTGACCACGTAGGAGCCTGTGGGTGTGGGGTAGGTGGAAGAGCCGGTCGCGACGGAGTAGCTCTTGATCAGGTTGCCGTCGCGGTACAGGTACAGCTTGAGGTCGCCGAGGTCGACGACGATCTGGCCGCTGAGGGCATTGAGGACGTTGCCGCCGACGACGCCGTCGACCTCGAGGCCGTACTTGGCCTGGAGCTTGCGCACGGCCTTCTCGGTCGCGGCGTCGTAGAAGCCCGACTTCTTGCCCGAGTACACGTCTGCGTTGACGAGCTTGGACTGCAGCTCCTTGACGTCCTTGCCGCGCGCGCCCGGCCACATCGCCGAACTGCCGAAGTGCTCGGTGCTGTCGACGGTGAACACCTGCTTGTTGGTGACGACGTTGCCGCCCTTGTCGGCCGCGGTCACGACCATGACGTGCTTGCCCTGGGCGAGGTTGGCTGCCTTGAACTTGGTCTTGGAGGCCGGACCGGTGAGGTCACGCTCCTCGCCGTCGAGGACGAACTTGACCGTGGGCACGCCGAGCTGGTCCGTGGCCTTGACGCGCACGGAGATCCCGGCCTTCTTCATGGTCTTGTCGAGCGAAGTGACCTTGAGCACCGGCGGCTGGGCGTCGACGAAGACGTGGAGGTCCTTGGCCGTCGCGTTGCCGGCGCGGTCGGTGGTGGTGATCTCCACGTCCGACGCTCCGTCCGGCAGCCTGACGCTCACGGCGTACTTGCCGGAGGAGTCGGCCGTGCCGCTTGCCTTGACGTCGCCGTCGACGACCGTGACGGTGGCGTAGGGCTCGGTCTTGCCGCTGAAGGTGGCCGGATCGGTGTTGATGCGGCCCTCGTCGGCGGCGCCGTCCAGCTTGAGCGTCGGGATGCTCGTGTCGACGGTGAAGCGCCAGTCCTTGCGGACCTCGTGGCGGAAGAGGTTGGAGCTCTGCGCGCTGAAGGCGACTGCGTGTTCGCCGTCGGCGAGGTCGCTCGTGGCGAGCGTGAGCGTGTCGCCGTCTCGCTCGGCGGCGGTGGTGACGTCCTTGCCGTCGAGCGTGACGGCGAGGTCCTTCAGCTTGGCCAGGCCCTTGACGTCGAGGACCAGCGTGGTGGAAGGATTCTTGACGAAGGCGTCCGGCCCCGGCGTCACAGCGGAGACGCGGGGGACGCCGTAGAGCTGCCAGCCGACCACGGCCGCAAACACGCAAACCGCCGCTACGACGATGTACGGCCAGCGGCGGCGACGGCGTTGTTCTGCTCTATAGACGTGATACGTGGCGTCCGGCACGGGCCCCTTCTTGGACGATTCTGCTCCGCATTATACAGCAGGTGTCGACACTATCCTCGTTTTGCTGTAGTAGCGCCATGGGACAACCGTCCATCTGCGCGGGGGTTGCGGGGCAGGATTGCGGCCGGGGGCGCCTAATCCCGCTGCATGGACCACTCTCTCGACGATCTCTTCGCCGACGTCGCGGCCGGCAGGCTGTCCGCCGGGGACGGCGCCGAGCGGCTGCGCAGCCTGGGCTACGTCTCGGTGGGCGACTTCGCCCTCCTCGATGTCTCGCGCGCGGCGCGCAAGGGCGTGCCCGAGGTCGTGTACGCGGAGGGCAAGTCGGTGGAGCAGGTGGTCGCCATCACCCGGCGCTTCCTCGAGCACAACGCCGTCGTGCTCTGCAGCCGCGTCTCGGACGAGCAGGCGGCCGCGCTGGCCGGCGGCGTGGACGGCGCGGTGGACCACGACCCGCGCAGCCGCGTCGTGGTCGCGCGCCGGGCGGACGCGTCGCCGCCGCAGGTGCGCGGCGCGGTCGGCGTCCTCGC
>CAIYOD010000105.1 GCA_903927755.1 uncultured Thermoleophilia bacterium
GCGGCGCCGCAGGCGCCGCCCCGCCCGAGGGCGAGGAGAACCCCCGTATGCCCCAAGACCTCACGGTCGGCCAAAGAGTGCTGCGCTCCCTCGGGCTGACGATCCTGTTCATGACGGCCATCGGCGCCGGTACGCTGGCGTTCACCATCATGGGCGGCGACGCGGTCGACGGCTGGCGCCAGCCGGCCGTCGTCGTGTCGCTGCTTTTCGCCGCCCTGGCGGCGCTCGTCATGACGATCGACGCCTTCGACCTGTGGATGCTCGGGCGTCGCATCACCGCCTTCAGCGTGCGCATGGTCCACTCGCTGGTGTTCGTCGCCGTCCTCGTCGCGGTCGTCCTCAGCATCGTCACCAAGACGCCGGGGCTGTTGCTCGTGCTGGCCCCCGCGATGGCGATCTACCTCTTCACCGTGCTGAAGCGGCAACCCGCGTCGAAGCCGGGTCCCGCGCGCAGCGGAAGTCGCTCGCGGCCGAATCGCCAGAAGCGCGGTGGCAAGAAGCGCTCATGAGGACGCCCGGGTGAAGCGCCTCGGGCTCATCGTCAATCCTGTTGCCGGGGTCGGCGGCCGTGTCGGCCTCAAGGGCAGCGACGGCGCGCAGATCCTGCGGCGGGCGCTCCAGCTGGGCGCCGTGCGCGACGCGCCGCGGCGCGCCCGGCTGGCGCTCGCGCGCCTGGGGCGCGTGCGTGACCACGTCGAGGTCGTCACCTGGCCGGGGGAGATGGGCGCGGATGAGGCGCGCGCGAGCGGCTTCGAGCCGCGCGTGCTGGGCACCTTCCGCGGCCGTCCGACGTGGGCGGCCGCGGTCCGCGGCGACGGCCATGACGAGGCCGCTCTGGGCGCGGCCGGCGAGTTCGTGCTCACGTCGCCGGCCGACACCGAGCAGGCGGCCCGCGAGCTTCGGGCCGCCGGCGTCGAGCTGATCCTTTTCGCCGGCGGCGACGGCACGGCGCGCAACATCTGCAACGCCGTCGGCCTGGGCGTGCCCGTGATCGGCGTGCCGGCCGGCGTCAAGATCCACTCTGCCGTCTACGCTACGACGCCGGCCGCCGCCGGCGATGTGGCTGCGCTCTTCCTTCACGAACGCCCGGCGGCCGTGCGCTTGCGCGAGGGAGAGGTCATGGACATCGACGAGGAGGCCTTTCGCGAGAATCGCGTCTCGGCGCACCTCTACGGCTACCTGTCGGTTCCGTATGCCCGCGGGCTCACGCAGAGCGCCAAGGCCGGCGGGGTGGCCGGCGAGGAGCGCGCCCTCAACGACATCGCCACCGAGGTGATCCGCGAGATGAGTCCCGGCGCTCTGTACATCCTGGGGCCGGGCACGACCACGCGCGCCATCATGACCCGCCTCGGCCTCGCGAAGACGCTCCTCGGCGTCGACGCCGTGTGCGACGGGACGCTCGCCGGCAGCGATCTCACCGAGGAGGACCTCCTCGGGCTTCTGCAGGCGCACTCTGCGGCGCACATCGTGGTCACCGTGATCGGCGGTCAAGGGCACATCTTCGGGCGCGGCAACCAGCAGATCAGCCCCGCCGTGATCCGCCGCGTGGGCACGGCTGCGATCACCGTCATCGCCACGCAGACCAAGCTGCTGTCGCTGGAGGGCCGGCCGCTGCTCGTCGACACCGGCGACCCCGCCCTCGACGCCGAGCTGGGCGGGTACGCCAAGGTCGTCAGCGGGCTCGGCGAGCGCACCATGTACAAGGTCGGCGGGTAAGGCGGTCCCCCTCCAGACGCCGGTACGACCGTTCTGCGGATCCCGTCGTCAAACCTTCACGACCGCTAATTTGACACTGGAAGTCAGAGCAAGAGGTTATACAATATGAATCATCGGACGCCTGTGGGGAGTTCTGATCGTGCGACCCCAGGCGCGCACACGACACCTCAAGGAGAAGAAGGAGCATGAAGGTTCTCATCGTCGGTACGGGCGGCGTCGGCGAGTCTATGGCCCAGATCGCGAAGCGTCGCGACCCCAAGGGCGAGTGGCTCGAGAAAATGGTCCTCGCCGACTACAACCTCGCCAAGGCACAGGCCGCGGTCGACAAGCTCAAGGATCCGCGCTTCGTCGCCGAGAAGGTCGACGCCGGCGACCCGGACGAGGTTGCGGCGCTCGCCGAGCTGGCCGGCGTCGACATCATCTGCAACTTGTGCGCCCCCGAGTTCAACCCCATGCTCCTGCAGGCCGCTCTCAAGGCGAAGACGCACTACTTGGACACCGCCATGACCGTGTCCGAACCGGTGCCCGGCGGCCAGATCGGTCCCTGCGGCGTAAAGCTCGGCGACAAGCAGTTCCCGCTCGACGCCGAGTTCGTCAAGACCGGCAAGCTGGCGCTGTCCGGCTTCGGGGTCGAGCCCGGCATGGCCGACCTCTACGCGCGCTACGCCGCCGACCACTTCTTCGACGAGATCGAGGAGATCGGCATCCGCGACGGCTCCAACCTCGAGATCCCCGGCGCCAAGGGCATCAGCTTCGGCTTCTCGATCTGGACGACCATCGAGGAGTGCACGCAGCCGGCCATCATCTGGGAGAAGGACAAGGGCTGGTACACGGTCGAGCCGTTCGCCGAGATCGAGAAGTTCTTCCTCCCCGAGGGCATCGGCGAGGTCGAGGTCGCGCACGTCGAGCACGAAGAGGTCATCTGTCTGGGCCGTTCCGAGGCATTTCTCAAGGGCAACAAGAAGGCCACCTTCAAGTACGCCCTCGGCGACGAATTCATGCAGGCCATGGACATCTTCAAGTCGGTGAATATCGACTCCAAGGAGCCCATCAATGTGAAGGGCGTCCAGGTGGCGCCGCGTGACGTCATCGCCGCCGCCGCCCCCGACCCCAACGAGATCGGCAAGAAGTACATCGGCCAGACGGCCGCCGGCACCTGGGTCAAGGGCAAGAAGGACGGCCTGCAGCGCGAGCTCTATCTCTACCAGGTCGCCGACAACCAGGACTGCGTGCAGAAGTACGGCACCCAGGTCGTCGTCGCTCAGACCGCCTTCACGCCGGTCGTCATCCTGGAGCTGCTGGGCACCGGTCAGCTGCAGGGTTACAAGGGCAACCCCGAGGCCGGCGTGCACGTCCCCGAGGAGTTCCGCGCCGACGAGTTCGTGGGCCTCATGGAGGCCTACGAGTTCCCCGGCGGCCTGCTCGAGATGGACTCGGAGTACA
>CAIYOD010000106.1 GCA_903927755.1 uncultured Thermoleophilia bacterium
ATCTATCGCTGTGACTGGAGTTCAGACGTGTGCTCTCCGTTCTGTCCTTCCGGGAGCCGGCCGGCATGGCGTAGACTGGCCGTGCCCCGCCCGTCTGCACCCCGGAGTCCCGCCGTGAAGATCACTGCCGTGCACGTCGATACGCTCGAGCTCGAGTACGAGGAGCCGTTCGTCATCGCCTCGTCGGCACTCGCCGCCGGGCCCTGCGACCTGGTGCGCGTGGAGACCGACGAGGGTCTCGTGGGGTACGGAGAGGCCTGCCCGGCGTACGAGTTCACCGGCGACACGCTGTGGACCGTCCAGGACGTCATCGGCGAGTACCTGGGTCCCTCAGTCGTGGGCAAAGACCCCTTCGACGTCGAGGCCATCGTGCGCTGTTGGGAGCGCGAGCTCTTCACGGTCGGCAACCAGGCGGCCCAAGCGGGTCTGGAGATGGCGCTGTGGGACCTGCAGGGTAAGGCGCTGGGGCGGCCGCTGAGCGATCTCGTCGGCGGCCGCACTCGTGACGGGCTCACCGAAGTCATCGCGTGGGGCTGGGACGAGCCCGAGGAGCTCGCGGCCAAGACCCGGACGGCTCGAGAGCTCGGCATCTCCGTGTTCAAGATCAAGGTGGGCGACGCGCCGGAGCGTGACGAGCAGCGCGTCGCCGCAGTGCGCGATGCCGCCGGCCCGGTGGCGCGCATCACCGTGGACGCCAACCAGGGCTGGTGGGATGCGAAGACGGCGGTGGCCGCCATCAAGCGCTTGGAGCCCTACGGCATCGAGTTCGCGGAGCAGCCGGTGCGCATGGACGACCTCGCCGCGGCACGGTTCGTGCGCGAGCGCGTGGACGTGCCCATCGCTCTGGACGAGAGCGTGCGCGGCCCGCGCGAGGCACTGGCGGCCGTGAGTGCAGGCGCGTGCGACATGATCGTCGTCAAGCTGATGAAGACCGGCGGCATCCTGAACGCCCTCAAGGTGAACGCCATCGCCGAGGCCGCCGGGGTGACGGTGATGATCGGCAACATGGGCGAGAGCAGCCTGGGCCTGGCGGCCCACTTCCAGCTCAACGTGGCCTTGGCCAACGCTGTGCACGGCGATGCCGACCTGCCCTCACGGCCGGCGGGGCTCAAACGCGACATCGGCGTCGGTCTGCGCAGTGAGCGGCGCGACGGCGTCTCCGTCGTGGTGGTGCCGGACGCTCCGGGACTCGGCATCACCGTCGACCAGGACGCCGTCGACGCGCAGCGCGTCTCGCGGCGCTGGTGAGCGGCGTCGTGGACCGCGAGGAGCTCGGCCGGGTCTGGCGGGAGGCGGCCGGGTCGTCCCCGCCGCCAGCCCCTTCGCCTGAGCCCATCACGTTCATGGGCGCGCCGCTGGTCTCAGCGGACGGACTGCTCGGCAGCGACCTCGCGGTGCTCGGTCTGCCGCTCGGGGCTTGGCAGGATGCGCCGGCCGCCGTGCGCGCCGCCTCACGGCGGTACGCAGGGTGGCTGGTGGCGGCCCAGGCCGAGTCCGGCGTGCGCGTGGCGGACTACGGCGACGTGGCTGCGGACACGGCAGACTCCGCCGCGACATTCGTGCGCGCGCACGAACGCGTGGCCGACGTTCTCGCTGCCGGCGCCGCCCCCCTCATCCTGGGCGGCGACGCCTTGGTCACTGTCCCCGTACTGCAGGTGCTCGCCGGCAAGCTGCAGGGCCGCCTCGGTGTGATCGCCTTCTCGCCGCGAGTGGACCTCGACTTCGAGGCGGCCGACTCCGGCGCGGGACGCTGGATGCGCGCCCTGGAGCTCGGCGTCTGCGCTCCGCGGAACGTGGTCCTGATCGGTGACCGAGGCGCGCCGGACGAAGCACGGGCCCGGCGCGCCGGCGCCGCGCTCGGGGTGCTCCGCTACGGTCTCGCCGACGTCGCTGAGGCCGGCGTCGTGACAGTCGCCCGTGAAGCCCTGGAGTCTGCGTGTGCCGGCTCGGAGGCAGTGTACGTCTCGGTCGACCTCGGCGTGGTAGAGCGCCTGGGCGATCCAGTCGGACTCAGCGCCGGCGACCTGAGCCTCGCGCTCCGCACGGTGGCGGGCGTTCGTCTCGCTGCGGCGGATGTCTGCGGGGTCGATCGGGC
>CAIYOD010000107.1 GCA_903927755.1 uncultured Thermoleophilia bacterium
CGCTGCCGCGTCGGCCGATCTGACCGCCCGGACTTCCCGCCGCGACCGGCGCCGGGGGGGGCGCCCACCCGGCCGCCCCGCCCGTCCGCGTCTTCCGCTCCCAAAGGGCCAAGCGGCCGTCCCGCGCCGGAGGAGTCGACGAGGCGCCCCTGCCTTCTGCTAGGGTTCTCGGCGATGGTCCTCCCCGCGCACGACACATGAGCCCTGCGGGCGCCTCTCCCCTGCCGTCCGCGCGACGCACCCGTGCGCTCCAGGAGCGGCTGCTCGCATGGTACGAGGACAACCGGCGCGACCTGCCGTGGCGTCGCACCACGGACCCGTACGCGGTCCTGGTCAGCGAGATCATGCTGCAGCAGACCCAGGTGGCTCGGGTGACGCCGCGCTTCGTCGAGTGGCTGGAGGCGTGGCCGACGCTCGAGAGCCTCGCCGCGGCGCCGCTCGCCGACGTGCTCGTGCGCTGGCAGGGCCTCGGCTACAACAACCGGGCGCGGCGGCTGCGGGAGTGCGCCGTGGCAGCCGTGGCGGCCGCACCGGACGGCCGCCCCGCCGAGCTTCCGCGCAGCCTCGACGGCCTGCGCGCGCTCCCGGGCATCGGCCCGTACACGGCACGCGCCGTCCTCGTCTTCGCACACAACGACGACCTCGCCGCGGTGGACGCCAACGTGCGCCGGGTCCTCACGCACGAGCTCGGACTGCCCGGTGACCTCACCGATACCGTGCTGCAGGCGGTCGCGGACGCAGTGCTGCCGCGTGGGCGCAGCCGGGACTGGCACAATGCGCTCATGGACTACGGGTCCCTGGTACTGACGTCGCGGGCCACGGGCATAGCGTCGCGCACGCGCCAGGGCGCGTTCGAAGGATCGCGGCGGCAGAAGCGGGCCCGGCTGCTGCGGCGGCTGCTGGACGCCGGGCCGCAGTCTCTCTCCGACCTCTCCGCCGCCTTGGGACGGCCGCTCGACGAGACGGCCGACCTCGTCGAACGCCTCCGCCGCGACGGACTGGTCACCGAGACCGGCGGGATCGTGAGCGTGGCGTGAAGCCGGTCGTGCGGTAGGCTGACGGCGTGCAGTACGACGTGGACATCGTGGCCGTGCCGGCTCGACCCGTGGTCTCTCTGCGGAGCCGGGGGCCGCTCGCCCGGATCGGCGCCTCGATGCGGCGCCTGCGAGAACTGGTGGAGGAAGCCGGCCTCGAGACGGCCGGCCCCATGATGGCGCGGTTCTACGGCGACGCCGCGCCCGGGCAGGACGCCGATCTGGACGTCGCGATCCCCGTCGTCCCGCGCGCCGACGGGTCCGTGCCGGATGCGGTCGGCGAGGCGCGTGGCGAGTGGCTCCCGCTCCACCACGTCCTCGAAGCGGTGCACCGCGGCCCGCACGACCAGATGGACGACGCCTGGGCCGCCGTGCGCGAGGCGTGCGGCGCCCTGGGGTACGCGCCGGCAGGTCCGGTCACCGAGGTCTACGAGGTGACGCGGAACGACGGCGTGCCACCGGAGCGCTACGTCACCCGGGTGCAGCTCCCCTACGCGCGCTGACCCACGCCGTCTCGCGCGGCCCTCGGCCCTCGACCCTGACGGCGGGCCGCATCACGTGCGGAACATGGTGAGCAGGAAGACGAGGTCGCCGTCGGCCACGACGGCGTGCTTCAGCTCGGCCGGCATGTAGTAGAGCATCCCCGGCCGAGCCTCGTGCTCTTCCCCGCCCAGCGAGACGGTCCCACGCCCCTGCAGCACGTGGATGGCTGCCGGGACGCTGGCCGTGTGCTCGCTGAGTTCCTGGCCCGCGGCCAGCGTGAAGTGGACGATCTTGTGGTGCTCGTTCTCGACGATCGCCTTGCTGACGATGCCCTGCTCGGCGACGTCGACCATGGCGTCCAGATCGGCGACGACGGGTGTCCCTGTGTCCATTGTGTCCTCCCGGATCGGTGGTGCTGCCTGCGACCAAGTTACCCGGTCGCGAGCCGCCTCGCCCTTGACCTTCGTCAGTCATGCTGATGTTTGACAGAAGCATGGTCGGGACATATACTTTGTGTCACGTTACACAATATAGATGTTTTTTCCCGGAGGGGGGTCATCATGGCTGAAGGTCTCGCAAGCATCAAGCGTTTGGTGGAGGTAGCGGTCAGTAGTATGACGACCGCACCGACCGGCTCGAGAGGTCCACTGCGCGGCAGGGACTTCATGCTCGATGACCTTACTCATGGCGCCGATAGCGACGGGCGCAGACACCTCGAGGGGTGAGTAGTATGCAGAATCGTCTTCTTCATTCGATCGGCCGCTTCTTCGAAGGCACTGGTTCGGTCCTGGGCTCGCCTTCGGGCGACGCTCGCGGCCTCGTCCGCGTCTACTCGGACCAGCAGAGCGAGACCGTCAAGGTCGGCCGCTCTTTCTAAGCCTCAGATCCTCCGTCCCGTTCACGAGGTTCCCCCACCTCGCGGCACGGTAGACAAAGGACCCTTCGCCCCCTGGTTCCGGCCCCGCGAACCAGGGAACAGGGCGAGGGGTCCTTCCCCCTTTAAAGCGGCGGAGGCGCCGGCGGCGCGAGAGGCTGCGGCGAAGGCGGCGCTCAGACGCCGAAGTACGAGGGGTAGCGCCGCGTCTTGTGCTTGCGACGCTGATAGGTGCGCGCGAGCTCGATGAAGATCCCGACGTCGCGCTCCAGGTCTCCCTGGGTGCCGTCGAAGTAGAAGACGCGGATCGGCAGGTCGTCGAGGTCCTTGGAGAGGCTCGGGTAGACCGCCTCAGTGACGATGCCGTTCATGCAGGTGAACGGACTGATGTCGATGATGCCGTCGATGCCCTTCTCGTACATGTAGATCGACTTGCCGCTGCTCAGCACCATCTCGCCCAGGGCGCCCGTGTACGGCAGGTACGGGAGGCTCATCTCCAGGACCTCGCGCACGTCCTCCGGCTCTTCGTAGCCGACGAAATCGTCGTGGAACGGGCCATACATAGCGTGCTCGTCCCTGCGCATGATCTTGTTCTTGATGACGCGGATGGCGCCGTCCTTGCTGACGCGGCGCCCCTCGTCGATGAGCCGCCGGCGCTGCTCGTCGTCCGTGTACCAGACCCACTCGCCGATGTCCGAGAGCCAGCACTCCCCGCCCTGCTCCTCCACCACACGGATGAGATCGAAGTTGGAGAAGTGGTTCTGGCGGCAGAAGATCTCGCCGACGACCCCGATGAGCGGCCGGCTGGCGTCGTAGTCGACCGGGATGGCGCGGAACCGGTCGCGCGCGCGCGTCATCACCGGGACGAGGCCTTCGAGCTGCTGCTTGTGCGAGATGCCGACGCGCGCGATGGCGACGCCGGCCTCCTCGAGGCTGGTCTGGTAGACGGCGTCCGCGGCGCCCTTCTCGCGCTCGTAGGGCCGGGTCTTGAGCAGCATCTTCATGAGGATGTCCTGGGCCAGCACCGCACGCCAGGCGGTCCGGATGAGCTTCTGCGAGTAGGCGCCGATGGATGAATACCCATCGTTCGAGGTGATGCTGATCACGGGCACGTCGTCGAGACCGAGCTCGTCGAACTTCGCGCGGATGAGGTGCAGGTACTGGCCGAAGCGGCAGGGTCCGTTCGCCGACGGCATGAGGAAGGCGACGTTGTCGCGGCCCTCGTCCTCGATGATGCGCAGGAAGTCGCCGAGGACGATCTTCTGCGGGTAGCACTCATCGCCCGAGGTGACGCGACCGCCGAGGTCCAGCGTCCGCTCGTCCGAGTTGGTCGTCACCCAGGCGTCGAAGCCGATCGAACGGATGGCCGCCGCCAGCAGGTAGGAGCCCCCGTACGGCATCTGCGGCAGGTACAGCCGGCGGCCCTCCATCCCGAAGTCGGCGATCGCCTGCTTGATGCGCGGGTCATCCACCGTGTCACTGGACACCGCCGGCCACCTCCTCCCGGCACGCCAGCGCTTCGTCGGCAGCGTCCTGCGACCACCAGCGGAGGAACCCCTTGCTGTCCAGATACGCCTCGCAGCGCGTCATGGCGCCGGCGTCGTTCTGGTGCTCGTCGAACTGCAGGGTCAGGAACGGTTTGCCGGACGCCTCGCGCACGTAGTGCTTGATGTACGAGTCGGGGCCGCACTTGAAGTTCGTCATGTAGATGAGGTGCAGCCGGTCCTTGTCGCGCACGTACGTCGCCGTCTGCAGGATCTTGCGCCCGTAGTTCCAGTACATGTTGGGCACGATCGGGTCGACGTCGATGCCCTTGATCGGCAGGAAGTCGAGGGGGATCACGTTCACCCCGTAGAACTTGCGCAGCTTGCGCGGGATGTCCATGTTGATGCCCTTGTCGTACATGTTGTACGGCCGTCCGATCAGGACGACGCCGAGCTCTCCGGCCAGCTCCAGGCGCTCCAGCGCCTCGGCGCCGGCGGCCAGCAGCTTGTCGCGGAACTCGTCCTGCGCCTTGTAGGCAGCGTCGAGCGCGCTGCGCACGCGCGCCTTCTTCAGGCCGAGCGTCCGCATCATGCCGGCGAAGTCGCGGAGCAACCCGTCGCGCCCGTCGCGGAAGCGCACGCGGGGCTCGAGGACCTGGTGCTTGTGCGCCTCGAGGCCGGGGGCGTGCTTGATCACGAACGGCAGCGTCTGGCCCCAGGGGCAGGCGTGCGAGTTGTACTGCTCGAACTCGGTCTCTTCGTTCACCTGGTTGGGCACGAAGACCCAGTCGACGCCCTCGTTGAACAGCCACTGCACGTGGCCGTGTGCGACGCGGATGGGGAAGCACGGCTCGGCGACGGTGAGCGCGACACCGGCCTCGCGGATCTGCTTGTCGCTCTCCGGCGACAGCAACGGGCGCATGCCCAGCTCGGCGAAGAAGGTCGACCAGAACGGCAGCCGGTCGTACGTGTACATCGCTCGGGCGAAGCCCACGGTGGGCGCCGTCTCAGGCACGCGTGCGCGTGCCGCCTCGTACGGCGCCAGCAGCTGCTCTTCGCGGAAGGCGACGAGGTCGGCGATCACCGGCTCCTTGTCGACCTTGGCCGGCTTGCGATAGCGGTCGGAGCACTTGTCGCCCCAGTACGTCTTCTCGCCCTCGATGGTGAACTGGCGCACGTCACATTCGTTGGAGCAGGCCTTGCACACGAAGTCGACGACGGTGTAGTCGACCTGCTCGAGGTCCCAGCCGCGGAAGCTCGTCGGCTCGCCGGTGCGGGTCACGCGCTCACGGGCGAGGAGCGCCATGCCGAGCGCGCCCATCACGCCGTTGTGCGGCGGCACGATGACGTCCTTGTCGAGGATCTGGCTGAAGGCCGCGGCCACGGCGTCGTTGTACGCCGTACCGCCCTGGAAGAAGATCACGTCGCCGACATGGCGCTCGCGCACCAGGCGGTTCAGGTAGTTGGTCGCGATACTGAAGGCGAGGCCGGCGACGAGGTCGTCGCGGCGGGCGCCGCGCTGCTGGTACGCCATGACGTCGCGCTCCATGAACACCGTGCAGCGCTCGCCGAGCCGGATGGGCGCTTCGGAGCCGAGCGCCAGCTCGGCGAACTCGCCGACGATGTTGATGCCCAGCTTCTCCGCCTGCTCCTCCAGGAACGAGCCCGTTCCCGCGGCGCAGGCCTCGTTCATGGCGAAGTCGACGACGATGCCGTCCTGCAGGCTGATGAACTTGCTGTCCTGGCCGCCGATCTCGAAGATCGTGTCGCACTGCTTGCCGATCTTGCGGCCGATGTAGTCGGCGCCCGTCTTGTGGGCGGTGATCTCGTCGGTGATGATGTCCGCCCCGGTGAGCTCGCCGATGAGCTCGCGCCCGGAGCCCGTGGTGCCCACGCCGAGCAGGTTGATGCGCGCGCCGATCTCGCTCTGGATGTCGGTGAGGCCCTTGCTCACGACCTCGACGGGACGCGCGTCGGTCTTGGTGTAGATCTCCTTGATGACGTCACCATCGTCGTTGATGACGACGAGATTGGTCGAGACGGAGCCGATGTCGATGCCCATGTACGCGTTGACCACAGACGCGCCGTCGTCGAACTCATAGGGCTTGGCCATGTCCCTGAGCAGGACCACGCGGTCCATCGACAGGCGCTCTGTGAGCGGGAACTCGGCCGCCGGCAGGCGCTCGACGTCGAGCCCGAGGACGGCGGCGTCGCGCGCGGCCTCGAGGTCGGCCTCGATGAGCGCGGCGCCGATGGCGCCCATGCTCGCGTGGTACTCGGGGATGAACAGTTGGCCGTCATCGAGGGCGAACGCCTCGCGCAGCGAGCGCACCGCGCCGTCGTTGGCGGCCACGCCGCCGATGAACGCGACGGGCGGCTCGATGACCTTGCCCTTGGCGATGGTGCCCTTGAAGTTGCGCATCACCGCGTCGCACAGGCCGCGGAGCACCTCGGGCGGCTCGTAGCCCTTCTGCTGCGCATGGATCATGTCGCTCTTGGCGAAGACGCTGCAGCGACCGGCGATGCTGGCGGGCTTGGCGGCGCCGAGCACGATGTCGCCCACGTCCTCGATGTCGTAGAGCAGCCGGCTCGCCTGCTGGTCCATGAACGAGCCGGTACCGGCGGCGCAGTCGCCGTTGGTCTGGTAGTCGGTGATGCCGGGGCAGCCGGCGTCGCTCCCCTCCAGGCGGATGAACTTGGAGGTCTCGCCGCCCATCTCGAAGATCGTCTGCGTCTCGGGGTGCAGCGCGGAGATACCGCGCGTGATGGCCTTGAACTCGTTCTCGAAGGCGGCGTCGAGGGCGGGTGCGACAAGGCGCCCTCCGGAACCGGTGACGCGGGCGCCGTGCACGGAGCCCTCGGGCAGCACCGCAAGCAGGTCTCCGAGCAGAGCCTCGGCCGCCTGGGCCGGACCGCCCTTGATGCGCCGGTACTGTGCCACGAGGACCGGCGCTCCGTCGATGACCGTCAGACCGTCGCGAGGCGCCTGGAAGAGTGCGGGGTGCTGCGAGAGAAGATCGCCGAAGAGAGCCTGGTCATCGGCCCTGCCGACGAGTGCGGCTTTGAGGCTGATGCAGCCGATGTCAATGCCAAGCGTGGTCATGGGTGTGCTACAGGATCCTCCTCAGGGGGGCGGACCGCCCCGCCGACTGCAAAGCCTACCGTCCGCGCTCGCCCGGAGCAAACCAGGCGGAAACAAGACTAGCGGAGTCCTCTTTAGTCGTCAACGTGACTCCGTCCGCGCGCCCTGGGAAGAGCCGACCATCGTGACCCCACGCGGACCGGCAGCGTCACCCATCCGGCGACTTCGTGAGCCTGTGCGGCCGGCCGGCGCGCGCCTAGCATGCTCATGCGGCGCGCC
>CAIYOD010000108.1 GCA_903927755.1 uncultured Thermoleophilia bacterium
CGCCGGCGGCTTGCCGCCGGCGCCCCTTCTCGCGTGTGGGTCACGACCAAGATCCGGGTCCGGCCCGGCGCGAGGTGTCGCTCAGGTCTCGGCCGGCAGCGGATCTGGTGTGTCACCCGGCGGCCCGACACCGGCGTTGTCGTCAGCTCCTTGCGCCGCCCGCGCGCCGAACAGCCCGGCGGCCTTCATGAGCCCGTAGGAGTCGACCCCGATCTTCAGGAACGGCGCCGCGAAGACGCCGCCCACAGCGCCGAAGAGGATGCCGCCGGCCGTGGTGGCGAACAGCACGGAGAGCGGGTGCAGGTTCAGCGCCGACCCGAGGGCGAACTGGGAGACCAGCGTCTGCAGGAACCCGTTGGCGATGATGACGATGATCAGCATCGGGACGCCCATGGACGGTCCGCCGGCGCCCCAGGCGACGAGCACGGCGAAGGCGCCGCTGATGATGGCGCCGAAGTACGGGATGTAGTTGGTCATCCAGGCCACGAGGCCGAGCGTTGCCGCCAGCGGGACGCCGATGACGAGTGCGCCCACGAAGATCACGGCGCCGTTGAACACGCCCACGATGGTGCTTCCGTAGATGTACCCGCGGAAGAAGCGCGCGCTGTTGGCGAGCATCGCGTAGGCGACCGGCTGGGGCACCGGAGGCATATGCTTCGACGCCCAGCCGCCGATCTCGCGTCCCTGGATCAGCACCCATACGAGGATGTTGATGCTGATGAAGACGCCGAAGGCGAGGCCGGCGATGCCGCCGATGAGGTCGCCGATCGCGCTGGTCGCGCCGCTCGCCACGGCCTTGAGGGCGTTCTGGAGGTTGGCCTTGGCCGAGTCCATCTGCTCCTGGGATACGGTCGTCGAGCTGAGCGACTTCTGGATCGAGTCCCAGGCCTTCTGGAGGTTGTCCTGGATCTCGGGCCACTGGTTCACGAGGCCGTACAGGACCACCAGGCAGATGCCGATGGCAAGCAGGATGAGGAAGATGACCACCAGGAAGGCGGCTATCCAGCGCTTGACGTGGTGCCGCGCCAGCCAGTCGACGACCGGCAGGAACGTGCCTCCGATGAGCACCGCGAACAGGGCGGCGAGGACGACGAGCTTGATCGCCGCGAGCACCACGAACAGGCAGACCGCGACCAGGATCACGGCGATGATGATCCAGCCCCAGCGGCCGGTGTCCTTGGCCCACGGCGGTGGTGCGAACGGGCTCGGCCCGTCGCCGTCTGGGCGCTGAGCACCGCGTAGCAGCTGATCACTATCCATGGGTTGCTCCGTCGCCATGCGTGCCTCTTCTCTGCGGCCACTCTCGCCCGGGTTCGCGCCATGCTAACCCAGCGGTCACCCAGATGCGACAGCCGCTTTGGCCGTCGGCGTCCCCTCCCGGCCGGCGCGGCCCGCTACTCGCGGGCGCGGTACTCGGCGACGATGTCCGCGGGCGCGCGCTCCTGCCGGAGCATCTCGCACATGCGCTTCATCGGCGCGTCGACGTGGTGGAAGAAGTCCTTGTAGCCGGGGCAGAGGTAGTTGAGCCCCGGCTCTCCGTCCGGAGTCCGCGCGATGCGGTCCTTGATGCAGCCTCCGTGGCAGGCGAACCGCACGTCGCAGTCCCGGCAGTAGCGAGGGAGCGCTTTCTGCTTGCCGTCCCCGAAGCGGATCTGATCGGCGGCGGAGACCAGGTCCGCGAGGTGCTGGTCGTGGATGTTCCCGCGCAGGTACTCCGGCTCCACGAAGTGGTCGCAGGCGTACACGTCGCCGTTGAATTCCATGGCCAGCGCCGTGCCGCAGGAGGCCGTGTGCACGCAGAGGCCGGACGGCTCGCCGTACCAGTTGGCGAGCGAGACGTCGAACAGCTGGACGAACACCCGGCCCACGTCACGCCGGACCCACTCGTCGAACACGCCGATCAGGAACCTGCCCCAGCCCTCGGGCGACACCGACCGCTCGGTCACCTCGGCGCCGTAGGGCATGCCGTTCTCGCAGGGCCGCTCGACGATGGGGATGAACTGGATGAACTCGCAGCCGCAGTCGTCCCGCAGAAAGCGGTAGACCTCGACCGGATGGTCCTCGTTGGCGGCGTTGACGGTGGTGAGCGCATTCCAGTCGACGCCGTGCTCGCGCAGCGCCGCGAGGCCGCGCATCACCTTGTCGAACGTCGGCTTGCCCGCTTTGTCCTGCCGGTAGGCGTCGTGCAACTCGCGCGGACCATCGAGGCTGAGCCCTACGAGGACGCCGTTCTCGGCGAAGAACCTGGCCCAGTCGCCGTTGAGCTTGGTCCCGTTGGTCTGGATGGTGTGGACCACGGTCTGACCGGGCCGTGCGTACTTCTTGCCGAGCTCCACGGCCCGCTGGAAGAACTCGAGCCCCATGAGTGTGGGCTCGCCTCCCTGCCAGGCGATCGTGACCTCGGGCGTGCGGTGGGACTCGACGAGTTGACGCACGTACAGCTCGAGCGTCTCGTCGCTCATGCGCGGCTTGGCGTCCGGGTAGAGCCCTTCCTTCCCGAGGAAGAAGCAGTAGGCGCACTCCAGATTGCACGTGGAGCCCGTCGGTTTGGCCAGCAGATGGAACGACGGCGGCAGGCCGTTGGGGAGGATGCGCGGGCGATCGTCGCCGGGGGTCTGCGGTTGAGCGTCCAGGAGGGTCTCCCTTGCACGGGCCGGCGAGCGCCGGCGTTCTACGCCGTCAAGTGTAGCGGAGACGGGGCGGGGCGGCCGTCAGGCC
>CAIYOD010000109.1 GCA_903927755.1 uncultured Thermoleophilia bacterium
CTTCTCCCGGCTCAGAGTCGCGCGTGGCTCAGTACACCGTCAGGGTACTGCTGCCGGCGGGATCGACTTGATCGTTGCCCGCCTGGTCCTTGGCAAGCACGCGGAAGGTGTAGGAACCCTTCGGTAGCGTGCACTTCCAGTCGGCGATCGGAGAGCTGAACTGCTGCCACGTGGCCAGCCACCCCATCTTGAGGGTCTTGACCGTCTTGCCGCCCGAATCCTTGACGACGATGGTGACGTCGGCCTTGCTGCTGAGGTCGTCGTTCACCCAGAACGTCAGGGCCGGGTACTTGTTCCGCTTCACCGACGCCGCGACCGGCGCGTAGGTCTGCGGGCCGACGCGGTCGAGCGTCACCCACATGTGCTTGGGGACTTCGAATTCGGGGTCGTTTGGGGTCTGCTTGACCCAGAAGGGGTCGAGTTCGATGTTTCCGGTGTTGTCGAGCGCCTGGTAGTAGATCACGTGCTGGGTGCCCGGGGCATCGCTGCCCGCGGTCAACTCCCAGGTAGCGGTCGTACCGTACTGCCACGCCCAACTGTCCCAGTCGCCGATGGGCGGATTGGTGTCCCCATTGATGTCTGGTGGATCCACGATCCACCGGACCCAGGCGAGGCCCGACTTGCTGTCACTCGACGACAAGCTGACCTGGGGCGTCCGGACCCAGCCGTTTGACGGCGCGACGCTCGTCTCGGGCGGCATCCGATCGAACGAGAGGATCGTGCCGTGATCGCCGACGGCCCACGCGTTGAGCCAATCGACGACGGCGATACCGTTGAGTTGGTTGTCCTGGCCGCTGCCGCCGGAGTGGTTGAGGAGGTGCGTTTGGACGGCGGGCGTGGTGCCGGGAACCTCGAAGCGCTCGAGAGAGTTGCCCTCTCCGCGCCAGGTAGTGACCGAGAGCTTGCCGGTCTCGGCGCCATCCGGCACGAGGACCGTCATCTGCGTGTCGGTGACCGCGATCGGGACTGCCGCGCCTCCTCCCGCGAACGTCACCGCGGTGCGAGCCGCAGGGATGGCAATAGCCGTCGCGTCGCCCACAGGGTGGCTGGGCGACTGCCCGATGGTCACCGAGTAGGAGGAGCCAGTCGAGTAGCCGGAGCCTCCCTCGACGATCGTGATGGCCGTCACTGTACCGGCAGCGTCGATCGTCGCGGTGGCGGTAGCCGTGATCCCCACTCGCGGATCATCGATCGTGACCGTCGGAGCGGTGGTGTAGCCGGAGCCGGGGTCGGTGATCTGGACCCACCCGATCGGCCCGGTGTCACCCGGCTTCCAGGGCTGGAAGCCGCTGCCGTACACCGTCACTGTCGTGCCCGGCGCACCCGACGCGGGCACGAAGCCCGAGATCGTCGGCGGCAACTGCCACCGGCCACCGTTGCGTGTCCAGATCGCGCCGGCTTCACCGAGAGCCCAGGCGTCAGCATCGTCGGCCGCGACCAGAGACGGATCGGCGATAGTGCACAGGCCGATGTCCATGAAGTGGTAGTACGGCGGCTCCTGGGTGACGATGATCGGCGTGAGGTCGTTGAACTGCCAGCTCGCCACGTCGCTGCCGGCGGTGTACATCTGCCCGTCGTCACCGACGATGGTGAACGACACCCCGGCGCTGGCGCTCTCTTGGCGCTGGATCGCCCGGAGCGGAGCGACGGGCGCCGTGTCGGTGGTCGCAGCCTTCCACGTGACGCCGCCGTCCGTTGTGGACCAGATGACGCCGTTGGCGCTGCGCGTCCCGGTGTCCCCGCCCACCGCCACGCCGCTGCTCGCGTCCGTGAATGCGACGTCGCGGAGCGTCGAACTCCCGACCGTCCGGTACCACCACGTCTTGCCGCCGTTGGTGGTGCGCGCCACCAGGCCGCTGGTGCCGACCGCGACCCCGTGCTTGGCGTCGGTGAAATCCACCCCGGCCAGCCCCGGCTTCGTCGTCCGGTTGAGCTTGAACGCCCAGTGCTTGCCGCCGTCGGTCGTGCGCAGCACCACCGCCCCGTAGCCGGCAGAGAGGTCGGCGTAGGGTACGTGCGGCCCGGAGCAGCCGACCGCCCAGCCGACCTTGTTCGTGACCATGTCGATGCCTTCCAGGGAGATGCCCCTGGGAACGCTCGTCGTGATCCACGTGCGGCCGCCGTTGGTGGTCCGCAGGATCGTCGATTTCCAGCCCACCGCCCAGCCCAGCGTCGCGCTCCTGAACTGCACGTTCGTGAGGTTCTTGCGCAAGCCGGGGGCGAACTCCGTCCAAGTGCCATTGGCCGCGTTGCGGCGAAGGATCAGGGCACCCGCTCCGACAGCGATCGCCGTGCTCGAATTGAAACCGACAGCCTCGGGCTTCGCGGTGTCCTCCGTGTACTCCTGACTCCAGTTCACGCCGCCGTCCGCGGTGTGAAGGATGAAGCCTGACCAGTCGGAGACGCCCTGCAGCTGCCCGGCGGCGTAGCACTCGCCGCCGGAGGCGGCGAGGTCGGAGATGGTCGCCCCGTCCCTCGCGGCCTTCTCCACCCACGTGGCTCCGCCGTCGCTGGTCGCCCAGATCCTCGCGGGCGCGTACGTGGCGAGGGACGCCGTCGCCAGCCAGCCGTCGGAGGCGGACGTGAACTCGATCGCCGTGATGGCGGCCTTGCCATCGCCGAAGCGGGAGATCGTCCAGTTGGAGCCACCGTCTGTGGTCTCGAGCACGGCGTAGCCCCAGTCACCGGCCACGGCGTCGTAGCCCCAGCCCGTCGCCCAGCCGGTCGTAGCGCTCACAAAGCTCACCTGACGGAGGAACTGCACGTCGGCCTTGCTGCTGCCGTTCGTCCACTCCTTCGCAATGGTCCAGGTGGCGCCGCCATTGACGGTCCTGACGATGCGGCTCGAGCTTGTCCCGCCACGCACGGTGTACGACCCGCAGGCCCAGCCATCGTTGGCGTTGACGAAGCTCACGCTCGTGAACTTGTAGGTTCCCGCGCCGGGCAGATCCTGGGCCTTCCAGTTCCTGCCGCCGTCGGTCGTCGCGATCATGCCGCCGTCACCGACCGCCCAACCCGTCGAGGCGTCGACCAGAGCGACGGACCGGAGGCTGCCGCGCATGCCCGACCGACCCCGCTCCCAGCTTCCGCCCCCGTCAGTGGAGGTGAACACGACCCCCGCGTCGCCGACCGCCACGGTCCGACCGGACGTGACCGCCACGTCGTGAAGCGAGTTGCCCTGTACGAGCGGGTTCTGCCAGTACCAGCCGCCGGCGGTGCCCTCGAACGCCGACGCGGCGCCGGCGCCGAATGCCAGCAGGGCGATGCATGCCACTGCACAGAGAATCGCGCTTCGCGCGGACCAACGTTCCATCACAGACCCCCTGTGCTCTCGTTAGCGATCGCGACCCCGCCGTCCCGGCGGCGCAAACGTGTAGTCATCTTCGCCGGCGCCTTGGCCCGCCGGCCCGTCACCGGTAGGCCTCCATCTTTGAGAGACCGTGCTTCAGGTCAGGCTCCGCACTCTTGAGCGTCGTGTTGCCCTGGTTCAGCGCCTTCTGGTGAGCGCTGTCGTTGTACAGGGCGGCGGACTCGAGTTGCGACGCGCCCTTGCGGACCAGCGAAAGCCCTCTCTGATACTGCCGGAAACCGTCGGCGATGCTGGGGCCGGCGGGTGCCGTGGCGAGCCAGTGATCACACTGGTCGATGAGGTAACTCATGTTGAGGGAGAACGAGTTCACTTGCTCATCGGTCCACGGCAGGCTCTGGGCCTCCACGATCGCGCTGGTATCGGTCATGACCGCGGTGAGCCATACATCCAACTCCTCGATCTCGGTCACCTGTTTGGCTTCTGCCGCGGTCAGCGGCGCCTGTGGCTTCGAAGTCGGGCTGGAGGTGGGATTCGGGTTGGGGGTCGGGTTGGGCTCCGGCGAGGCCGGGGTGGTGGGCACGGGAACGGGAGTAGCCGGCGTCGTCGGAGTCACGACGACGTAGACGTAGCTGTAGCGGAGACGCATCTCGACGCCCCAGTCGGCGACGACCATGGCCTCCTCGGCGAGCGGAGCGGCAACGGATGAGAGGTCGTTCACCAGAGCGCTCTTCTCCGCGTCCGTGGGCGCGCGCTCGTATTCCAAGGAGATTCGCGCCATGCGCACGACCCGGTGCATCAAGGCGCGCACGCTGGAGCTCAGCATGTAGAAGCGCGGACTGGGGGGACGCATCGCGGCTATCGCGCCGGCCTGCCGCTCGATGCGCGTCAGCGGCCGTGTCGCGGAAGCTGTGTCGGTGGTCGAGGCGGGCGCCGTGGAAACGCTGGCGGCCTCACTCCGGATCATCGCCCAAGCGACCCGGACGTGGCGAAGATACTGGCACTCGGAGGTGGTGAACCCAAGGTTCTCGGTGACCACCAGGCCGAACAACTCCGGCTCGGCGGCGACGCTCGTCCAGACCGCGGCGAGGGAGGCGGCGCTGGAGCTCGGAGCAGGGGTCGAGGCCGCGGGAGCCGAAGACGCGACGGCCCCGCATCCCGCAAGAACCGTCGCGAGCATGACCGCCACAATCGCCGCCGAAGCGGCGACCGCAGTGTGCCGCATCAGCCGGTGTACGATGTAACGGCCCCGCGAAACCTGCGTCGAATCCATGGCCCACTCCCCTTTGAGGTGCCCAACCTCGCGGCGGCGCCCCCGGCGCCCGCTGCGCCGCAGTCTACCACCATGCTAGGTAGTCTTTCGGCATTGACGCCGGGGGACCCTAGTCTGAGAGCGCCGCCCGGGCCCCAAGGGGGAAGAGCCCGGGCGGCCTCGGAGCCGCCGCAGTGACGCCGCGTCTTGCGGCGGTGTCAGTCTGCGCCGTCAGACAGGCTAAGCTCACGCCGCCGCGTCCGGCTCGCACGCCAGCTCGCCGGCGGCCGCGCTCGCGCCATCCCGCTCGCCGCGGTCCAGCAGCGAGACGGAGTCCGGAACGACGTCCTCGCGCGGCGGAATCGCCACTGCGGCGACGCCGGCCAGGGCGACGGCGATGGCCCCGACCCAGATGGCCGGGATCATGCCGTCCACGAACGCCTGCGGGCTCGCGTAGCTGCCCACGGCGCTGAACACGCTCGCCAGCACGGCGACGCCGAACACGCCACCGACCTCGCGGATGGTGTTGTTGACTCCGCTCGCCTTGCCCTCTTCCTTGCGCCGCACGGTGCTCAGCACCAGGTTGGCGACCGGCGCGAAGTACAGGCTCATGCCGACGCCGGCCATCACGAAGGCGGGGACGAGTTCCATGTAGGCGACGGTGGGGCTGGTGACAATGGCCATCCACGCCAGTCCTCCCGCCATCAGTGCCATACCCGCGACCAGCAGCGGACGAGCGCCGATGCGGTCGCTGAACATGCCGGCGATGGGCGCCACGAGGATCGGCATTGCCGTCCAGGGCAGAGTACGGATCCCCGCCTCGAGCGGCGAGTAGCCCTGCACCACCTGGAAGAACTGCGCCAGAAGGAAGATCGAGCCGAACATCCCGAAGCTCATCAGCAGCGAGGTCACGTTGGCCGCCGAGAAGGCGCGACTCCGGAAGAAGCGCAGCGGGACCATCGGCTCCGGCGTGCGACGCTCCCAGAGGACAAACGCGCCCAGGAGGACGATGCCGGCGATGATGGGCCCGGCGACGCCGAGGCTGGTCCAGCCGTACTCGTTGCCGCGGACCAGACCCCACACGATGCCGAGAAGTCCGACGCTGGCGAGGCCCAGACCCGGCAGGTCGAGCGAGCGGTTCGGGCCCTTGGACTCGGTCAGGCGGGACAAGGCGATGGGGAGCAGCACGATGCCGATCGGCACGTTGAGCCAGAAGATCCACTGCCAGGAGAGGCCTTCGACGATCGCGCCGCCGACCACCGGACCGAGCGCGACGGCCAGGCCGCTGACGCCGCCCCAGATGCCGAGCGCCATGCCGCGGCGGGCCGGAGGCACGGCGCCGGAGAGGATCGTCAGGGTCAGCGGCGTGACGATCGCGGCACCGACGCCCTGCAGGGCGCGGGCGGCGACCAGCGCGTCGATGCTCGGCGCAAGCGCCGCCGCCGCCGAGCCGGCGGTGAAGACGGCAAGGCCCACCAGAAACATCCGCTTGCGCCCGAACCGGTCGCCCAGCGCGGCGCCGGTCAGCAGCAGCACGGCGAACGTCAGCGTGTACGCGTTCACCGTCCACTCGAGCCCCGAGAGCGAGGCGCCGAGGTCGCTCTTGATCACCGGCAGCGCGGTGGTCACGACCAGGTTGTCCAGCGACACCATGAACACGGCGACGCTGGTGACCACGAAGGTCCAGAAGGTAACAGCTCGTGCACTCATGTCTCGTACTCCCGTTTCCGTCGTCTTTGTGACTTAGTAATCACTTACTTTTTGGAGCCTGAAGAGGGGCGGGTCCGGCCAGGAGCCGGGCGCCCGCCCCGTCGTCTACTTCTTCTGCGCCTTCGCCTGCGTCCGCTCCGCCTTTCCGACGGCGTCGATGGCCATAGCCACGATCTCCGTGCCGTTCACCGGGCACATGATGCGCGCCCAGTCCGCGTCGACCTTGGTGAGGTCCATCACCGCGACCACGTTCATCAGCATGCCGTAGGCGAGCCACTCACGGATCGCCGCCTCCGGCGCACCCGAGGCCGACTGCACGAAGCTGACCAGACGCAGCATCTCGTCGCGCACGACATCCCGGATCTCTTCATCGCCGCACGCCGCATACGCCTGCATCTGCATGCGCAAGAGGCTGCGGTCGTCGAGCAGGTTGCCATACGCGACGCCCATCGACATCAGGATGTCGGCCTGGCTCGCGTCTTCGCCGGCATCGGCCGCAGCGGTGCGGAACACCGCGACGGTGCGCTCGAACGTGCGGTGCACCGTCGCGATGAAGAGGTCCTTCTTGGTACCGAAGAGCTGGAAGAGATACGGCTGCGACACGCCGACCTGCTTCGCGATGGCGTCGACGGGGGTGCCGTGGAGGCCGCCGACGGCGAATTCACGAGTGGCGGCCTCGATGATCTCCCGCCGCCGCTCTTCCTTGCTGATGCGTGTCGTCGCTTTCATGACCACCTGTATTCCGTAAGTTAGTGGTCACTAAACATCAATCCAGCGGGGCCGTCAAGTCTGATCGCCACAGAACCTTTGTTTCGCCGGGACTTGCCCATTGAGATGCAGGACGGCTTGGGGGGACCCGCGCACGCGGACCTACTCTGCCGAGGCTCCAGTCTCGCCGCCATCCTTGGACGACGCCACACTGTCGGCGATGCAGAGCCGCACCGGCCGGAAGCCGTGTGGAGCGCGAGGACCGGACTCACCTAGCATCCCAGTGCAGCCGCCACGTCCACCATGGTGCGCAAGGTCGGGCTCGACTTGTGCTGCAGCAGCTGGGAGACGCGGGCGCGGCTGACGCCGAGGCGGCGAGCAAGTTCGGACTGACTGACGCCTTGCTCGTCCATGAGACGGGCCACTTCATTGGTGAACGCGCTGATCGCGATCTCGTGCCCGTACTCAGCCTGGCCGGACTCGTCAGAGACCAGGTCGTCGACCTGGCCGAGAAAGTCACTCATACCGTTCGCCTTCCTTCGGAACCTGGCCAAAGGTCGTTTTGATGGCCCTCATCGTCGCATTGAACCCCAAGTCGTTCTCGGTCTTGTCCTCGATTCGAACAATCACGAATCCCCGGGCAGTTTGGAACGCGTACGCCCGGCAGTCGCAGCACGCCTGCAGGTTCCGCGGCGAGTGCGGGATGTAGGTGCTCGCCAGCGTCATCGTGCAGATCCCCGAGCCGCGATCCAGCTCCAGATCGTGCCCGAGCCGTCCGAACTCGGCCATCAGGAACTGCGCCTCGAACGAGAGGTTGTGCGCGACGAGGATCCTGCCCCGCAGCGAGTCGGCGAGCAGCCCGGCGACCTCCTCGAAGCGCGGCGCCCCGTACACGTCGCGCGCGGTGATGCCGTGAACGTAGCCCGCGCTCACGTCCCGCTCCGGATTGACGAGGGTGGTCCACTCCTCCACGACCTCGCCGGAGTGGTGCACGCAGACAACGCCGATCTCCACGACGCGGTCTGCCTTGCGCGCCGCAAAGCCGGTCGTCTCGAAGTCGATGACGGAGAAGCCGTCTCCGGAGAGCCCCATGGGCTACCTCCGCGGAGACCACCGTAGTGTATGTCGCCACCCGGCGACTCCCGAGACGCGGCGAAGTGCGTCTGGACATCCTCGCCGGGACTTCCTAGGTTTGTGCGGGGCGGGAAGTCGCCGGTCCCCTGACCGGCGGTAGCGAGCGAAGGGGAGTCAGATGGCCGACAACAAGGGTAACGCCGGAGCCGCCGGAGCCGGAGCCGTCTACGGGCTCGGGTTCATCGGCGCGCTCGTCTACTACATCAGCACGGCGAACGGGTTCTGGGACGGGGTCTGGGGCGTGCTCCAGTCCCTTGTCTGGCCGGCGTTCTTCGTCTACGGGGTGATGGACAAGCTGAACATCCCGTGAGGTGGCGATCGCGGTGATCGACGCCGGCCGGCGGCGCGCACTGTCGCCGGCCGACGGCGGTTCAGCCGGTGGTCACGTGCCGGGCTCGCGCTCCCAGCCGCGGTCGTCGTAGACCTCTTTCGGGCTCAGGCGCTTGACGTGCATGGTGGTCTTCACGTGGACGGCCGGCTTGGGATGGAGCGGGTCGAACGTCTCGCCCTTCTCGCGGTGGTACACGAAGCTGCACTCCACTACTCGGAACGGCGTGCGCGTGCCTCCGAAGCCGAAGGCCTCCTTCTTGGTGTCCCCCGTCACGTTCCTCGGCAGATGGATGATGTCTCCGGCCCGGGGAAGCGGCGTGTCGGCGGGGAGATACTCCAGCGGCTGGGTGCTGTGTCCGAACGGGGGCCGCTTCTGTTCCGGGTCCCACAACCACACCTCGATGAGTCCCGGCTTGTACTGGGTGGAGCCCGTCTTCTTCTTGCCCGGCATCACTGCCTCCCCGCTCGATGTCCTTCGTCGCCTGAATCCCTCGCTGAGAGTATAGGGCGAAGCTGCCTCGGAAACGCCATCCGGCTGAGCGCCGCGCGGCTACGTACGTCTCTGTCGTACGCTCTAAGGGCGACTGCCTCACCTGCAGATTCGGCGGATTTGCTGCGTCTTAATGGTCCCGCATTCCTCTCTCGGACCGTGTAGGCTTGGGGCTGCGGGACGCCTCTCCGCGCACCTGTACGCTGCCGGAGCCGCGCGACGCCTGATATGAGACTCGAGGAGTGGAGCCCCCGATCCCTGTCATCTCCTCACGCCAAGACCAGCTTGCGGCCGTTCATCGTCGCGTCGATATCGTAGAGGCCCGTCGCTGATGCCTCGGCGCCTCGACGAGGCATTGCGCGTCCTCCTCGTGGTCACCACCATCGCCGCCTACGGGTACTGGGGATGGGTCGCCCATGACGGTTGGACAAGGCCCCTGTGGACTCTGGGATCCATGGCCGTAGCCGCGACCGTCTGGGACGTGCTTCGCGTGCGCGGAGACGGCGCGACGCCGACGGTGGCGGTGCCCGGCTGGGCCCGGCTCATCATCGAAGCCGCGTTCTTCACCGGTGTGGTCACATCTCTCGCCGCCGCGGGTCTGCCCTGGCTGGGCATCGTGTACGCGATCTTGATCGGCATCCACTACACCCTGACCCACGAACGCTTGGTGTGGCTGCTGCACGAGGGCGAGGGCGGCTGACGCTCGCGTCGTCGGGCGGACGAAGGCGGTCGCGTTCTCCACACCACCAACGGCTTCGTCCCTCCCGGTCAGGGTAGTCCACAAGCAGATGCACCCACTGAAGGGATCCTCATGAGCAACCTCGAGATCAGTGCCCCGCCGGGCATCCCGCAAATCGTCACGACCGTCGACTTCGACGCACCGCGGTACCTGGTCTTCCGCGCCTTCATGGAGCCCGACCTCCTCTCCCAGTGGCTGGGGCCGCGCCGACTGACCATGACCATCGACGAATTCGACCCGCGCGACGGTGGCCGCTACCGCTACACGCATCACGACCCCGAGGGCAACGCCTACACGTTCCACGGCGTCTTCCACGGCGATCCCAGCCTCGAGGGCACCGTCCAGACCTTCGAGTACGAGGGCGCGCCTGGGCATGTGTCCATGGACACGCTCACGCTCGAGGAGCGCGACGGCGGCACCCAGGTGAAGACCAACTCGGTGTTCCAGTCCGTGGAGGACCGGGACGCGATGGTCGCAGCCGGCATGAAGACCGGCGTGACCGAGGGGATGGAACGGCTCGAGGCGCTGCTGGAGAAGCTCAAACAGCAGAGCAGGGGCGGCAAGACGCAGGCGGCGTGAGACCGGAAGGGGGGCGACCGGCCCGCGCCCGGACGGCCGCGGGTCACTCCGGGTCGTTCGCCATCTGTGCGAGCGCCTGCACGGTCCGCCAGTTCCTCGTCGTGGCGGCCGTGCCGAGCTTGCGCTCGAACCAGGCGGTGTTCAGCCTGGTTCGGCCGTACCCATGCGGCAACCTGAGGTAGACGACCGGCGTGGCCAGCGGCGGAGCGCCGACGAACGCCGCCTCTTCTCCCTCCTCCGCGGGCAGTTCGAGCTTCTTGAAGACGGCCTTGTAGACGGCGCAGTAGGCCGCATCCGACGCCTCGCCGAAGTCCGATTCGCCGTGGGCGGCGAAGAGGAACGTGGCGTGCAGGATGCCCCCGTCCGCTGCCGGCGCCGTACCTACCGCGGCGGATGTGGCGCCGTCCCCGGCGGGCGCAGTCGCGAACGGGTTGGCTGCGGCCACGTCCGCCATCGCTTCGCCCGGCAGGACCAGCACGCCCACGCGCGGTCCCAGGTCGCGCTCGATGCGGATCTCGATGGCCGTGGCAAGCGCCTGCGCCGGCTCGTCGTCGCGGGCGTCGAACACCGCGTTCCCGCTCTGCAGGTACGTGCGCACGTTCGCCAGTCCCAGTCCCTCGAGCAGCGCGCGCAGGTCGGCCATCGGGAGCTTGGTCCCGCCGACATTGACGGCTCTCAGAAGTGCGATGCAGCTCATGGCCCTTGTCTTCCCACACTTGAGCCGAAGCAAGACCGATGAGCCTCCGGTGGCGACAGGGTGTCCGCCAGATGCTCATCCGCCGCGACCCAGAACCGCCCAGCGAAGGACGGGAGATCACCCGGCTGCTCAGACTGGTGAACGGCGGCTGTTGACAGTCTGAGCATCTACTCCTATACTTCGACAAGTATCGAAGTACTTACCGACGAGGAGGCATCGCATGGCTGACATGTCGAAGGTGTTCAAGGCTCTGGGCGACCCCACCCGCCTTGCCATCTTCGAGCTTGTGCGCGACTGCAACAGCGACGGCTGCAGTGACGACCAGGTGTCCGACAACCTCACCGAGATCGCCGAGCGTTTCGGCCTCTCCCTCTCGACCGTCTCGCATCACGTCAAGGAGCTGCGGAGCTCGGGCTTGATCACCTGCGAGAAGCGCGGCCAGCGGCTGCACTGCTGGGTCGACCCCGAGGTGCTCAGCCAGCTCGAGTCGTTCGCCAAGGGGCCGGCATGACCGGGCGCGACATGATCGGTGCGACCCCCTTTTTTCACATCGTAGTTCGATAGTCATCGAAGTTTCGTAGTAGGCCTGTTCAAAGAGACAAGGAGTCAGCGATGAAGGCAGGATCTGTGTGGTTCGGAGTGGTGCTCGTGGCCGTGGGACTCTGCGGCTTCCTGGACGCGGCCGGGGTCGTGGACTCGGCCCAGACGATCGGCCAGTGGTGGCCCCTCGCCATCGTCGGCTGGCCGCTGGTGGAGATGGCCGCGGCGAAGCGCGTGACGCTCGGCGGCGCGATCTGCGCGGCGGTCGGCGTGACCCTGCTCGCGGACGTACAGGCCTGGGCGAGTGACGTCGTGGTGTGGTCGAGCCTTGCCGCGTTCGTCGGTGCGGCGATCCTGGTGTCTGCCGTCGCCCGCAGGCATGAGTCGCAGGACGGCGGGTCGGCGGCCGGCAACGGTCGCACGTTCAGCGGCACGCCCGTCAACGGAGCGCTGTCATGACGGCGACAGTCGCGACGCAGGCCGGACGCGCCGGCGCAGCACGCGACGCGGGCGCGACTCGCGACGACGCCAGCCGCCTCCCGGCGCTCGGGCGCAAGGGCGGCGGCTGGGTCGCCATCCAGGGGGCGCTGCTGGTCGTCGCCGTGACGGCCGGCCTGGCCGGGGCGGCCTGGCCCCCCGCCGCGAGCCCGTGGCTCGCCGCGGCGGGGATCCTCTCCGCCCTCGCGGGCGCCGGCCTGATGGTCGGCGGCAGCGCCGGCCTCGGCAAGCAGCTCACGCCCTTCCCGAGACCGATCGATGACGGCACCTTGCGGCAGGACGGCGTCTACGGGCTGGTCCGGCACCCGATGTACGGCGGCGCCCTCCTCCTGATCCTGGGCTGGGCGCTGCTCTCGTCACCGCTCGCAATCGTGCCGCTCGGCGCGGCCGCGGTGTTCCTGGACGCCAAGCGCCGCCGCGAAGAAGCGTGGCTGAACGAGGAGTTCTCCGGCTACGCGGACTACCGCCGCACCGTGCGGCGGCAGTTCATCCCCTTCGTCTGGTAGCCATCCAGAGCCCGATGCCGGCGCCGAACGCGGCGTGCCCGAGGAGCATGGAGCCCACCACGCGGCGGGCGTCGCCGCTCCGCAGCCCGCAGCAGCCGTAGCCCATCGAGGGGAACATGAGGAGCAGCGGCAGCACGGCGGTCGCGAGCCCGTAGGCGGTCCCGCCCGCGAGCCCCGGCCGCCGTCCGCTTCGCCGGGCGGCCTCGATGAAGACCAGCGTCAGCGTGATGCCCGTGAAGTAGTGCGCGGCGAGTCCGATCCATGGCTCGCCGCGCACCGGCGTCTCGGCCGAGACGTCATCGTGCCGCCAGCGGCCGCGACACAACCCCGCGGCCCAGCGCCCGATCATCTCGGGGCCGATCTTGTCCGAGGCGAACGCGCCGGGCGCCAGCTTGGCGGCCAGCACCATCGCCGCGTCCATGGTGACCGTGGCGACCACGCCGCCTGCGACCCCTGAGGCAAGCGCCTTCCCACTGCTCCTCGGCATCTTCATCGTGTACGCATTCTACGCACGCCCAACGTTGAGGATCACTAGATTGAACGATGGGGTGAGGCCCCACGTCTGAGGCGAGTGACAGGCTCGCCGCCGAAGGAGACGGGGCATGGAGGGACAAGCGATAGGGGCGATGGCGGGAGCCGGCGGCGTACCGTGGGCGCCTCGGGAATCGGTGCCAGGCCGGCTCTCGGTAGTCTGGAGAGCATTGGTGGGGCGGATCGTGGGTGACGACAGGACCGAGAGCAGCGAGCAGGCAGTCGCCGGGGTCGGCGAGGAGACCGGCCCGGCCCGCGAGGTCGACGGCGCCGTCCTGCGCCGCGCGCAGCGCGGCGACCACGGCGCCTTCCACGAGATCGTCGACCACTACGAGGGTCGCCTGCGTGTGCTCGCCTTCAACCTGCTGCGCGACTCCGACCAGATGAACGACGCCCTCCAGGACGCCTTCGTGAAGGCCTGGTCCGGCCTGCCGGGATTTCGCGGTGACGCAGCGCTGAGGACCGCGAAGGCGGAGTCACCCAGGCCGCGCGGCTCGCAGCGGGTCGCGCGGCCTTCTAGCGCCCGTAGCCCTCGGCGTAACGGGCGCAGAGGTCGACGTAGATCTGCTTGAAGCCGCGCCAGGCGGCGCGGTACTCCTCGTCGACCTCGCGGTCGAGGAGGCGCGCCGGGACTCCGGCGGCGATTCGCGCCGCCGGCACCACGGCGCGCTGACGCACCACGGCGCCCTCGGCGACCACGGCCCACTCGCCGACCTCGGCCCAGTCGCTGACGACTGCGTTCATGCCGACGACGGCGTAGTCGCCGAGCAGCTTGACGTTGTGGACCACGCAGCCGTGGCCGAGCGTCACCCAATCGCCGATCGTGCAGGTCTCACCCGGGCGCGCGTGGATGACAGCGTTGTCCTCAACGGCGCAGCAGGCGCCCAGGACGATGGTCCCGTAGTCGCCGCGCAGACGGGCGCCCGGCCCGATCCAGCAGCGGGCGCCCAGCGTGACGTCGCCGAAGACCTCGGCGGATGGGTGCACCCAGCAGCCGTCGCCGATCCGGGGCGTCTTGCCCTCGAAGCTCTCGACGGTCACGTCAGATCGCGGTCACGTCAGGTGAGCCCCTCAGTGAGCTCCGCCTGCTGGGCGAGGCCGCCGAGAAGCACGGCGCGCATGGTGTCGAGCGCGTCGATCACGCGGTCGTCGGCGAGCGTATAGCGCACGCTGACGCCGTCGCGCTCGTTGGTGACGAGCCTCTGCTCGCGCAGCATCTTGAGGTGACGGGACACCGTCGGCTGTGGCACCTTGAGCGCCTCTGTGAGCTCCGTGACCGTCTTCGGCCCCTCATGCAGCTCATAGAGGATGAGGATGCGCTTGGGGTCGGCCAGCGCCTGGCAGATGCTCGCGTGCAGTTGGTTCACTTCGCGTTCGAGGCGTTCTTCCATGGTCCGATTGTCCGGCCGCGCGCCCCGCGGCGTCAATTCGCGGACCTTGACTCCCTCGTGCCCCGCGTCACAAACCCGACTAATCAGACTGCCTCAGTCTCGGTTGACTCGTCCATTCGGATAGGCGTATATAAGTAAGTATGCAAATTCACAAGCTCGCACAGACGGCCCCCACGCGCCCCACGACAGCGGACCTCAAGCCCCTCTTCCGCATGCATGCCGAGCTCTGCAAGGCCATGGCCAACGAGCACCGGCAGGCGATCCTGCACA
This sequence comes from uncultured Thermoleophilia bacterium, assembly GCA_903927755.1. GTDB lineage: Bacteria > Actinomycetota > Thermoleophilia > UBA2241 > UBA2241 > CAIXSE01. The sequence goes on from CAIYOD010000109.1 coordinate 14,683, forward strand.
CCATCTGCAGCGACGAGAAGTGCGTCGGCGACCTCGCCGCGGAGATCGGCATCTCGGTCCACAACGTGTCGCAGCACCTGCGCGTCCTCAAGGAGCAGCGGCTGGTGGAGTCCCGCAAGGACGGCCACACGGTCTACTACCGCGTCACCAACCAGAAGTTCATCGAGGCCTGCAGCCTCATGCGGCAGGCCCTGGTCGAGCAGCATGTGGCCCAGGGAGAGTCGCTGCAGGCCGCCGAGCTGCTCGATCCTCATCGGAGCATCCCGGCGCCAGTCGCGCCGGCGTAAGACCAGAGAGAGCCAAGGGGCGACGACCAAGAGTGCACCAGCAGGCGGACGACCACGTCGCCGCTTGAGAATGAAAACACAAGCACAAAGGAGCAAGACATGTCCGAAGACCTCGCCAACATCCAGGTGGACAAAGTCGTCGACGCGCGCGGCACCTCCTGCCCCGGCCCCATCCTCGCCGCCAAGAAGGGCATGCCCAGCGTCTCCGTGGGCGGCATCATGGAAGTCCAGGCGACCGACTCCGGCACGACCAAGGACCTCCCCGCCTGGTCCAAGAAGATGGGTCACGAGTACCTCGGCGTGGTCGAGGAGCCGGGCTACATGCGTCTCTTCGTGAAGAAGATGAAGTGACGATGGCTGAGGCTGCCGTACAAGAGGACCAGGCGTTCTCCCCACGCATCCTGGTCTTCAGCACCAACAACATCTCGGATCCGGGCATCGACCTGGCCGGCAGCTCGCACATGCACTACTCGCCGAACGTCATGGTGATCAGCGTGCCGTGCACGAGCGGCATCAAGCCGAGCTGGATCCTCTACGCCATGGAGCAGGGCTTCGATGGCGTCTTCATCGCCGCCGACGGGGAGGAGTGCGCGTACCTCCCGGACTGCGGTGAGCGCACGGCCGGCATCATGACCGATGCTCAGGCGATGCTCGTCGAGAAGGGCTACGAGCCGCAGCGCGTCCGCATGGCCGCGATCTGCTCCGTCTGCGCAGAACCCTTCACCAAGTACATGCACGAGTACGCGAGGTCCCTGGCCGATCTCGGACCGTCCCGGAAGGCGACCGCATGAACAGTGGAGCTATGGAGCGGAGCGCCGAAGGTGCACCGCTGAAGTACGACGCTCTGGTGGTCGGCAGCGGCATCGGCGGGATGGAGTCAGCCCTCAAGCTCGGCGACATGGGCTACAAGGTCCTCGTCATCGAGAAAGACGCCAGCGTCGGCGGCAAGATGATCCTGCTCAGCAAGGTCTTCCCCACCCTCGACTGCGCCAGCTGCATCTCCACCCCCAAGATGGCCGCCACCATCCATCACCCCAATATCGACGTCCTCACCTACGCCCAGGTGGACGGCATCCGCGACAACGGCGACGGCACCTACCACGCCAAGGTCACGCAGAAGCCGAAGTTCATCGACGAAGCCGCATGCACCGGCTGTCGCCAGTGCGAGATGGCCTGCAACGTGGCCGTGCCCGACGAGTTCAACGCCGATATGGTGTCGCGGCGCGCGGCCTACATCGCGTTTCCGCAAGCCGTGCCGAAGAAGGCCGTGATCGACCGCGCCGGCATCTCGCCGTGCACCTACGAGTGCCCCGCGGGCATCAAGGCGCACGGGTACGTCGCGCGCGTGCGCAGCGGCGAGTACGAGGAGGCCTTTGGCCTGGTGCTCGAGACGACGCCGCTGGTCGGCTCACTCGGGCGCGCCTGCTACGCGCCCTGCGAGGAGCAGTGCACGCGCGGCGAGCTCGAGGGTCCTCTGCCGATCCGTCGCCTCAAGCGGTTCATCGCCGACACGCACTACGGTCGGGACGGACTCACCCCGCTGGAGAAGCCCGAGCAGAACGGCAAGAAGGTCGCCGTCGTGGGCTCGGGCCCGGCCGGCCTCACCGCCGCCTGGCAGCTCGCCCGCCAGGGCTACGGCGTCAAGATCTTCGAATCCGCGCCGCAGGCGGGCGGCATGCTCCGCCTCGGCATCCCGGCGTACCGGCTCCCGAACGACGTGATCGACGACGACATCGGCAACGTCACCGCGATCGGCGTCGAGATCGAGACCGGCAAACGCGTGGACGACATCCCCGCGCTCAAGGACGCCGGCTTCGACGCCGTGCTGGTCGCCACCGGCACGCACAAAGCCGTGCAGCTGCGCGTACCCGGCGAGGAGCTCGGCGGCATCCAGAGCGCCCTCACCTTCCTCGCCGACGTGAAGCTCGGTAACCCCGTGGACGTCGAGGGCAAGAAGGTCCTCGTGGTCGGCGGCGGCAACGTCGCCATCGACGCGGCGCGCTCCGCGCGTCGCCTCGGCGCCGCCTCCGTGGACCAGGTCAGCCTGGAGTGCTGCGAGGAGATGCCCGCCCACGACTTCGAGGTCGATGAAGCCAGGGCCGAGGGCATCACCCTGCACGACGGCTGGGGCATCGACCACTTCGAGGGCGACAGTGCCGTCCAGCACGCCGAGATCAAGGTCTGCACCTGCGTCTTCGGCGACGACGGCCGTTTCGCGCCCGAGTACGACGAGACCATGCGCGACACCATCGACTGCGACGTCGTCATCGTCGCCGCCGGCATGCTGGCCGACACGGAGGCGTTCGGCCTCGAGACCAACCCGAACCGGACGCTCATCGCAGACGACGAGACGCTGCAGACAGCCGTGCCGCACGTGTTCGCCGCCGGCGACGTCGTCACCGGCCCGACCATGATCAACAGCGCCGTCGGCCACGGCCGCCGCGCCGCCTTCATGATCGACAAGTACCTGCAGGGTCAAGAGCTCGACGCTTCGCTGTTCGACGAGGCGCTGGGCGTGGTGGACAAGAACGACGTGCTCCGCCGCCAGGACGTCTACGACCGGCGCGAGCCGCTGGAGTCCAGCGCCATCATGAGCGCCTCGCCGACCGACTTCGCCGAGACCGAGGGTCCGATGACCGAGGACGAAGCGTTCCTCGGCGCCGCCCGCTGCCTGGACTGCGGCGTCTGCTCCGAGTGCCACGCCTGCGTGGATGTGTGCCCCGCCGACTGCATCGACTTCAGCATGCAGGAGAAGGTGATCGAGGCGGAGGTGGGCAGCGTCGTCCTCGCCACCGGCTTCAGCCTCTTCCCGGCCGACGCCAAGCCGCAGTACGGCTTCGGCCGCTACAAGAACGTCATCACCGGCATGCAGATGGACCGCCTGCTGGCGCCGACCCGGCCGTACAACGCCGTGATCCGCCCCAGCGACGGCAAGGTGCCGGACAACATCGCCTACATCATGTGCACCGGGTCACGCGACGACACCGTCGACAACCCGCTGTGCTCCAAGATCTGCTGCATGTACTCGGTGAAGCAGAACCAGCTCATCATGGGCGCTCTGCCCCTCGCCGACGTCACCGTCTACTACATCGACGTGCGCTCGGTCGGCAAGGGCTACGACGAGTTCTACCAGCAGGCCAGGGACATGGGCGCCAACTTCGTCAAGGGCCGTGTCTCGGGGATCACGGAGACAGATGAGGGCAACCTCGTGCTCCGCTACGAGGACATCGAGAACGGCAGCGCACTCGTCGAGTCGGAGCACGACATGGTCGTGCTCGCGGTCGGCGTGCAGCCGAGCCGCGGTGTCGCCGAGCTCTTCGGCGACGGCGACGGCGCCCTCGCCCTGGACGACTACTACTACGTCGGCGAAGTCGACGAAGACCTCGACCCCGGTCGCACCAACCTCCCCGGCGTGTTCGTCGCCGGCGCGGCCGCGGGCGCCAAGGACATCCCCGACTCCATCCTGCACGCCGGAGCGGCGGTCGCACAGGCGGCCGCTCACCTCGAGCGCGCAAAAGTGGCGGACGAGGCGAAAGCGAAGGTGACCTCATGACCGGCCGCAAGATCGGCGTGTACGTCTGCCAGTGCGGCGGCAACATCGGCGACTACGTCGATGTGGACAAGGTCGTCGAGGACATCAAGGGTGACGACGACGTCATCGTCGCCCGCTCGGCGATGTTCACCTGCTCCGACGCGACCCAGCAGGAGATCGTGCAGGACGCCCAGGAGCAGGGCCTCGACGCCCTCGTGGTCGCCTCGTGCTCGCCCAAGCTGCACACGATGACGTTCCGCGATGTCGCCAAGCGGGCGGGCATGAATCCGTTCCAGTACACCCAGGTGAACGTCCGCGAGCAGTGCTCCTGGACGCACACAGACGACAAGACCGGGGCGACCGAGAAGGCCACTCGCCTCGTGCGGGCGGGCATCAACCGAACCCGCCTCACCGAGCCGCTCGAGCCGATCGTCGTCGAGACGACGCCCAAGAGCCTCGTCGTCGGCGGCGGCATCGCCGGCCTGCGTGCGGCCCTCGGGCTCGCGGAGCTCGGTCTCACCGTCTTCCTCGTGGAGAAGGATGCGAAGCTCGGCGGTCGGGTGGCCGGCTACGGCGCCATGTTCCCGAACGACCGCAAGGGCTCGGACCTGGTCGCCACGCTCGAGGAGAAGGTGCGCGCCAACCCGGCGATCACCGTGTTCACCAATGCCGAGCTCATGGCCAAGGGTGGCAGCTTCGGCAACAACCAGGTGACCATCGCCATCCACGGCGACCAGCTCGAGACGATCCAGCTGGATGTCGGGTCGATCGTCGTCGCCACCGGCTTCGACGACTACGAGCCGGCGGCCGGCGAGTTCGGCTACGGCCTCGACGGCGTCGTGACGCTGCCAGAGTTCAAGAAGATGGTGGACGAGGCGCCCGGCCTGCTGCAGTACCAGGGCAGGCCGGTCAAGACCGTCGCCTACATCTACTGCGTGGGCAGCCGTCAGGACGAGAGCCTCGAAGGCGCTCATACGTACTGCTCGCGCTACTGCTGCACATCCGCCGTGCACACCGCCATCGAGGCCCAGAAGCTGGCCGGCGACATCCGCCAGTACCACCTCTATCGCGACATGCGGACCTACGGCAAGTACGAGCTGCTGTGGAACGCCTCGCGCGAGAAGGGCTCGCTCTACCTGCGCGTGCCCGACGACGAGCCGCCGGCGGTGGAGAAGCTCTCCTCCGGCGGCCTCAAGGTCACCACCAAGGACCTGCTGACCGGCGGGGAAGAGATCGCGATCCCGGCCGACCTCGTCGTGCTCGTCACCGGCATGGTGCCGCGCGAGAACGCCGACCTGGTCAGCGTCCTCAAGCTCCCCGTGGGCATCGACGGCTTCTACAACGAGATCCACCCCAAGCTGAGGCCGGTCGAGACCATCGTCGACGGCGTGCTCATCTGCGGCGCCTGCCAGGCTCCCAAGACGTCGTCAGAAGCGGTCGCCAGCGGCCTGGCCGCCACGACGCAGAGCGGCGCCATGCTCAAGCGTGGCTTCGCCGAGCTCGACCCCATGGTGGCGATCGTCGACAACGACGCCTGCACCTGGTGCGGCAAGTGCCTGGAGGCCTGCCCCTACGACGCGCTCGAACAGGTCGAGGTCGACGGCAAGCAGGTCGCCCAGGTCATCAGGACGGCCTGCAAGGGTTGCGGCGGCTGCGTGCCGGTCTGCCCGACCGACGCCATCGACCTGCAGGGCTACACCGACGCGCAGATCAGGGCCATGATCGACGGCCTGATGGAGGTGAGCTGCTCATGATGACCGACGACACCGCCACGACTGCGCCCCGTCCGGTGATCAGGGACGCGGTCCCCGGTCAGCGCGACGTCCGCGAAGTCATCCGCGACGAGCAGGTGATGCGACGCCAGATCCTGGGCGTCCTCGCGGACGGGCCCCTCACGGTGCCCGAGCTCGCGGCAGCCCTCGAGCGGCCGACCCACGAAGTGATGTTCTGGGTCATGGGCCTGCGCAAGTACGGCTGGCTGGCCGAGGACAAGGAAGTCAACGACGACGGCTACTTCCGCTATGAAGCGGTGGAGAGGGAGGGCTCATGACGGCTCTCGTGAACCCCGGGCTGGCGACGGAACTGGCGCGCTCTGACGAGTTCAACGCCGACGCCTGCATGAACTGCGGGGTGTGCTCCGCCATCTGCCCGATGGGCGTGGACGTCGAGGTGCGCAAGCTGTTCCGCTACGTGCTCCTCGGCATGGAGGACAAGGTCAGAGCGGAGACGGAGAGCGTCTTCTCCTGCCTGCTCTGCAAGATGTGCGAAGAGAACTGCCCCGCGGGCGTGCACATCGCCGAGAACGTGCGCACCCTGCGGCATCACATCGTGCGCACCACCTTCGGCCTCGGGGAGGGATGACAATGCCTCTCCCGACCGGTGAGGTGATCGGCATCCTGGGCGACAACCTGCGCCTGCGGAAGTCCGTCCTCCCGCTGCCGACCAGGGTGGCGACCAAGTGGACCGAGGGCCTCGACCTGAAGCGAGGCGGTGAGACGGTGCTCTACACCGGGCTGATGTACCAGCTCATCCCGTACATCGAAGGCCTCGTGCAGGCCCAGATCAAGATGGGCGACTCGTGGATGGCCAAGTACACGGGCCTCGGCCGCAGGGTGAACCGCATGGTGAACGTCTCGGCGTTCATGGCGCGCCCCTCGGCGGAGGAGCGCGCCCGCTACGACCAGGTCCCGATCAACGTCGTGCACCTGCTACGCAGGGCCGGCGTCGAGTTCGGCGCCTTGTACGAGGACGACCTCTACTCCGGCGCCCTGGCCTACGACCTGGGCCTGGACGAGGTCGTGGTCGAGCACGCGAAGAAGGTCCACGCGGCCTTCAAGAAGCACGGCGTCAAGACCGTGATCACCATCGACCCGCACACCACGACGATGCTGCGCAGCGTCTACCCCAAGATCCTCAAAGACTACGACGTCGAGGTCCGCAGCTACCTCGAGGTGCTCGCCGAGAAGAACACCGGCGCCAACGGGAACGGCGACAAGACCTCCGGTGAAGTCGTCATACACGACTCGTGCGTCTTCGCCCGCTACGAGGGCGTCGTCGACGAGCCCAGAGAACTGCTGGCAGCCGCCGGCGTCACCGTCCGCGACCCACAGAACACGGGCCGCCAGACCTGGTGCTGCGGCGGCCCCGTCGAGTCGCTCTACCCGATCAAGGCGGCCGCCAACGCCGCCAACCGCGTCGCGGAGCTGCGCGCCGTCGGCACAGAATGCGTGACCATGTGCCCGATGTGCTACGTGAACCTCAGCAACGCGGCGGGCGACTCGATGCGTGTCCGAGACATCTCGGAGTACTTGCGCGAGGCATCCGCCTCCTGAGGTGTCCGCCGCACGCGGCGGCAACACCCCGGAAGGCTACAGACCATCAGCACTGGAGGTGCTGGAGTGGACACCACCAAGAAGACGATCATTCTGTTCAGCGGTGATTTCGACAAAGTGATGGCGGCGTTCATCATCGCCAACGGCGCCGCCGCCATGGGCGACGACGTCACCATCTTCGCCACGTTCTGGGGCCTCAACATCTTCCGCAGGGCGGAGAAGGTCCAGTCGGCGGCCAAGAAGAGCACCCTGCAGTCCATGTTCGGCAAGATGATGCCCAAGGGCACCGGCAAGCTCGGCCTCTCCAAGATGAACTTCGCCGGCATGGGCGCGCCCATGATGAAGAAGGTCATGAAGGGCGCCGGCGCCATGTCGCTCGAGGACCTCGTCGACTCCGCCCGCGAGCAGGGCGTGAAGTTCATCGCCTGCACGCTCAGCATGGACATCCTCGGCTTCACGGAAGAGGAGATGATCGACGGCCTCGAGTACGCCGGCGTCGCTTCCTACCTGTCCGAGGCCGACGAGGCCAACGTCAACCTGTTCATCTAGACGCTGTACGGCGGAGGTCCGAAGCACGGTCCGCCGCCGCGAGTCCCCACCCGGGACGGAGGCTCGTACACCGGCGCCGAGCGGCCCGCGATCGTCTCTCACGACGGTCGCGGGCCGCTCCATCGTACGCGTCCGGACGCACGTCGCCGAGAGACCGCTCGCAGCCGATGGAGTCGAGCCGGGACAACGTCGTGGCCACCACTGGTGTCATGGGCATATGCTCAGATACGATGGGGGACTGACGGCAAGTGGCGCCCTTGACGCGCAGCCGAAACGGACGCCGCGCGACGATCGCAGCGCGGCAGAAGGAGGTTCCGGTGGGACGACTGACAGAGGACGCGAAGCGCGTGCTCGAGCAGACGAAGGTCATCCCGGTGGCTACAGCGTCAAGGGATGGCATGCCGAACGTGGTGCCTATGACCTTCGTGAAGGCACTCGACGATGCCACCGTGCTCATCGCCGACAACTACATGGACAAGGGCGCGCGGAACCTCGAAGAGAACCCCCACGTCTCGATCTGCGTCTGGAACCTTGAGACCAAGCAGGCGTACCAGATCAGAGGCGCCGTGGAGATCCACCGCTCAGGGAGCGTCTACGATGAGATGGTCGCCTGGGTGAAGGAGAGCAAACCGGATGCGCCCGCCAAGGCCGCCGTCGTGATGACGGTGACGAACGTGTTCGTCTGCCATTCCGGCGCCGACCGGGGCAAGGACGTGGTCCTGCCGTAGGGAGGTGCACCCGGGGATCGGCGCTCAGCGCCGTCAGGGGGGTATCCTTTGTCGCGGCCACCCGGGAGGTACATGTGGAGAGGCTCACCCTCGAGCCCGTAGGGATCATCCGCAGCGAGCATCGTGATCACGCGCAGACGCCTATCCAGCCTGTCTGCGCGGAGGGCAGCCCCGGCCGGGTCGAGGTCTTCCCCCAGTTCGCCGAGGCGCTCGACGATGTGGAAGGCTTCTCGCACCTGCACCTGATCTACTGGCTCCACCGGGCCGGCGAGGTCGTGAGTTCGGTCGCCGGCCCGTCGCCCCTGAAGGTCATCCCCTACCTGGACGACGTGCCCCGGGGCGTCTTCGCGACGCGGACCCCCGTGCGTCCCAACCCGATCGGCCTCAGCCTCGTGCGCCTGGTGGAGCGGCGCGGGAACGTGCTGGTGGTCGAGGATCTCGACGTGCTCGACGGCACGCCGCTGCTCGACATCAAGCCCTACGTCGAGAAGTTCGACCTGCGCGAGGGCACGCGGGGCGGCTGGACGGACCGGGTCAGCGACGCGACCTTCCGGCAGCGCGGCGAGCGCCGGGAAGACGCGAAGTAGACAGACCGCCCCGGGAAGAGCGGGCCGGATCAGGCCGCGGGGCGAGTCAGGCGCCGGCCACGTCCGCGTCTTCCGCCTTCGGGAACAGCTTGTCGCAGTAGTACCCGTCCGCCATGTAGATCGCCGCCAGCGGATTGTGGCCCAGCACACGGTCTTTGGCGGCAAGCACGGTCACCGGCGCCACCGAATGCTTCATGAACAGGCTGTCGTGACCGACGCAGAGACCGAGCAGCAGATTGAGCTCGGTCCCGGCCTGGTCGAGGGCCCGTGCCTGTCCCAGCGGGTTGCACATGCTTTCGAACTCCCCGGGGTCGACCTTGTCCTCTTCGCCCAGACCAAGCACTTCCTTGGGAAGGCTGCCGTTCTTGCAGGCGACCGAGTCGACCGAGAAACCGTTCGCCCTGAGCACGCGACTGGTGACGGCGGCCTCAGACTGAAGACCGATACAGAAGGCGAGGCCCAGCTTCGCGTAGCCGCAGCGGCGGGCGAAATCCATGATCTCCTCGATGCGGGTGAGCCGGCAGTAGCCGTGCGCCTCCACGAGACCGGCGTTACGCGCCAGGTGCGCGTCCTCTCCTTCACGGTAGAAGCCGAGCACCTCGCTCTCGAAGGGCTCCCGGGATGGACAACCGCGAGGATAGGACGCCGTGTCGGCGCTTTCGCAGCACGCCGCCCGGCCACACTCTGCACACGCGTACATGTCGTGCCTCCGTCTCAGGCGAGTTCAGATTCGCCGACCACTTCCGTCTTGATCAGGGAGACGAGCCGCTGGAGGCCCTCGAAGACATGCTCGCGGATGTCTCCGGCGACGACCAGCCTCATGATGTCGTCGCCCACCGAGAGCCTCCCCTGGTTGACCCAGCCACGCACGGCGAAGATCCCCGGCCATGTGCGGGCCTCGGTGAGGGCCTCCTCGAATCTCGCCAGGTCGGCGGTGAGGAACATCCCCGTCACGGGGTCCCCCGCGCGCGAGGTCCCGCGCACGATGCCCTGGTGGGCCAGGATCATGCCGATGGCCGCCGAGCCGGGCTGCGACTTCACGTCGCGGATCCAGTCGTCGATGTCGGGCGCGCTCATGGTCTCCCGTCCTTGTCCGTCGTCTGCGACCGATCGTAGCCCAGGCGAGCAAGCGAACTCCAGCTCGGCGAGACGCGGTCGGAGAGACGGCACGGTCACATCGGCAGCAGCCTTGACTCCTTGGTCCTTATGAGCCTACGCTCATAATGGCCGACGTGTCGATCCCCGCCGGCGACTCTATCGAACCACCAGAGAACGGCGAAGGAGGCTCTCGTGACAGACGCTGGATGCGCCCCGAACATGCCGCTCCTCGGAGACAGGTTCCCCGAGATGACGGTCAAGACCACCCACGGCATGAAGGATCTGCCCGGCGACTACGCCGGCAAATGGTTCGTCCTGTTCAGCCACCCCGGCGACTTCACCCCGGTGTGCACCACGGAGTTCTATGCCTTCTCCATGCGGGACAACGAGTTCAAGGCACTCGACACCGAGCTCATCGGCATGTCGGTCGACCAGGTCTTCTCGCACATCAAATGGGCCGAGTGGATCGAGGAGAAGCTGGGCGTGAAGGTCCCGTTCCCCATCATCGCCGACACCGGCGCCGTGGCCGGTAAGCTCGGCATGATCCACCCCGGGATGGGCTCCAACACCGTCCGCGCCGTGTTCATCGTCGACGACAAAGGTAACCTGCGTCTGATGCTCTACTATCCGCAGGAAGTCGGACGCAACGTCGACGAGATCCTGCGCGCCGTCAAGGCGCTGCAGTACGCGAGCGCCCACAAGGTAGCCATGCCGGCCGACTGGCCCAACAACGCTCTGCTCGGCGACCGGGTGATCATCCCGCCGGCACAGACGGTCGCCGACGCCGCCGAGCGCCCCAAGCAGTACGAGTGCTACGACTGGTGGTTCTGTCACACGGCGCTCGAGGACGAGTAGCAGAACTCGTGACCGGCGGCGATATCCGCATCCGGGTCCTGATCGACAACGCCAAGGGTGCGACCGGACTGCGGTCGGAGTGGGGGCTCTCGTTCTGGATCGAGACGCCCGACGCGCGTGTGCTGCTCGACTGCGGTGGCTCGGGGGTTTTTCTGGAGAACGCCCGGCGACTTCGCGAGCCCGTTGAGACTGCCGACGCTTTCGTCCTCAGCCACGGGCACTTCGACCACGGTGGCGGCATCCGCGAGTTCGTCGATGCCGCGCCCTCCGCTCGCCTGGTGCTTCACCCAGGGGCCCTGGTCCCGCGCTGGTCGCTCCGCAAGAACGGCAAGGCAGACCCCATAGGCCTGCCAGACCGCAGCCTCGCCGCGCTACGCGCGGTGCCCGAGCGCTCGATCTGGGCCGTGGCACCGCTCGAAGTAGCTCCGGGCGTGTGGGCTTCCGGACCGGTGCCGCGTCGCCATGCGCTCGAGGAGGCGGAGCGAACCTTCTTCCTCGACACCGCCTGCACCGTCCACGACCACGTCGTCGACGACCAGGCCGTGTGGATCGAGACGCCGGCCGGACTCGTCGTACTCTGTGGCTGTGCCCACAGCGGCGTCATGAACACCGTGCAGCACGTCCGTGAGACGGTTGCCGGCCACGGTGTGACAAGTGGGCGTGTGGTCGTCCCTGTGGCCGCCGACGGGCAGCCGGCAGTACGAGCAGTGCTCGGCGGCATGCATCTGCTGCAGGCCCGCAAGGAGCGTCTGCAGGCGACGGCCGACTACCTCGACGCCCTCAATCTGGAGCTGTGTGCGCCGTGTCACTGCACCGGCAAGCGCGCCACGACGCTGCTGGCTGAGCGACTGCCGGGGGCGTTCGTGGAGATCGCGACCGGGCGTGAGCTGGGGCTGGCGTATTCGACCCGGCGAGCGCGACGGTCGCTCAGTCTCCAGCCGGGAGAGGCGCGGGGCGAGTGATCTGGTGCCGAGCAATCGCGAGAGCCGCTCGGCCCGGCTCAGCACTCCAAAGGAGGAGACGATATGGCAGGCGACAGTGAGCCTGGGTTCTCTGCGATAGCTCGGGACCATGCGATGTATCCCCGGCATCTCGGCCCCCCGCAGAGCTGGGGCGGACGAGCGCGTATCACGGGGCCCTGCGGCGACACCATGGAGTTCTGGATCACCGTCGAGGACGGCTGCGTGAAGCGCGTCTGGTTCACGACCGACGGCTGTGGGTCCTCTTTGGCGTGCGGGAGCATGGCGACGACGCTATGCCGTGGTCGGCAGGTCGGCGAAGCGAAGGAGATCGCGCCGGCCGACATCCTCCGGGCGCTCGGTGGCATACCAGCCGAGTCGGAGCACTGCGCGCTGCTGGCCGCCGGCACCCTCCGAGCGGCCTGCGAGAACGCCGGCGCAGCGACGGAGTAGGGGTTACACACCGCGCTCGCAGGTGTTGCCTTCGTCGGCAGCCCGGGTATTATGAGCATATGCTTGTAACTCGCGCATGGGACCCCGCTTCACCAGTCCCAGCGGAGCACGGCGAGCGTGGATGCCGGTCTAGGAGGGCGCCATGCCGCCTCGCCCGAACGGAGGTTCAGTCATGACGCCGGCACAGACTCCTCTCATCTCCAGCGATCAGGACGCGTTTGAGGCCATCGTGCGTGACTCCTGTCACGTACGGCGCTTCGTGGACGAGGCGGTACCCCGCGAGGACATCGAGCACATGGTCGGGGTGGCGACGAGCGCGGTGAGCGCCTGCAACTCGCAGGTGTGGCGCTTCATCGCGATCCAGGATCGCAAGCTGATCTCCGCCATGCAGGCCGCGGTCCTCGAGCGCTTCGAGCAGCTCGCCCTCCGCCCGGGGCTGGCACTCCAGGAGCAGAAGCGCATGGTGGCGCGCGCGCAGGCCCTCCTCTTCGCCAAGGCGCCACTGTGCATCGCGGTCCTGGCGACGCCGCATGACTCGCCCATGGAAGAGCTCATGAGGCTGTCAGGCATCACCCAGGAAGAGCACGATCGTCTATGCGCGCGACCAGAGCTGCAGAGCGCCGGAGCAGCGGTGCAGCTGCTGACGTCCACGGCGCATGCCATGGGCTACGGCGCCTGCTGGACGTGCGCGCCGATCGTGGCGGGGGAGCGCCTCGAGCAGCTGCTGGACGTCGAGCCGCCGACGCGGCTCGTGGCGCTCTTGCCCATCGGCCGCCCCGCGGAGCTGCCGGCGGCCCACAAGCGTCTGCCACTGGAGCAGGTGCTGAGCTTCCGCTAAGCGGGAAGGCCTTCGTGAGCAGCGGCACGACGGCAGCTGGCGATCACGCGGTCGCAAGCCGCGCCGTGGCGCGTGTCGCCACCTGGGGCGTCATCGTCAGCATTGCCTTGGTGGCGCTGACCGTGGCCCTCGCCGCCGTCTCGCACAGTCTCGCGCTCGTCGCCATGGCCGTCGACTGCATCGTCGACGTGGTCGCGGCGCTCGTGCTCTGGCTGGGACTCAGGCTTTCCGAGCGAAAGACCGCGGCTTTCCCGTACGGCCTCTACAAGATCGAGAACCTGCTGCAGGTGGCGATCGCCTTGCTCATCTTCGTCGCCGCCTACGAGATCGCCCGACAAGCGTTCGCGCCCGGCGGGCAGACGCCCAGCATCAACTGGCTGATCATCGTCGGCGTCGCCGTCACCATCGTGACCACATGGGCGTACGGCTGGTACGCGCTGAGGCTGGGTAAGCGCGTTTCGTCACCGGCTCTGGTGGCCGACGGCAAGCATCGCCAGATGGATGTGTTGTCGACGTCACTGGCGCTGGTCGCCGTGATCTCCACCTCTGCGGGCTTCAACATCGACCGCGCAGCAGCGGTCGTCATCCTCGCGTTCGCCGTCTACGCCGGCTGGGGTCTGCTCGTCGCGGGCATGAAGGTGCTGCTCGACGCGTCGGTCGATGCCGGCACGCTGACGCAGATCCGGCGCCTCCTCGAGTCGGAACCACTCGTCGCGCAGGTGGACTCGCTGGCCGCGCGAAGCGCCGGCCGCTACCTGTTCCTGGAGGCCACACTGCGCTTGCGCACAGACGATCTCGCCAAGGCCCACGCCGCCAGCGAGCGCCTCGAGGCGCAGATCCGCGAAGCGTTCCCCGCCATGGAGCGAGTCAGCCTGCACATCGAGCCCCGCCGACGCGAGATCCTCCACGTTGCGGTGCCCCTGGCCTCGCCTGCAGGCGAAATCAGCAGCGAGTTCGGCGAGGCATCCTGCTTCGCCATCGCCGAGGTGCGCGCTGCCGACGGCGAGGTGCTGCGTCAGAAGGTACTCTCCAACCCGAATCTCGGCATCGAGAAGCAGAAGGGCATCCTCGTGGCCGAGTGGCTGGTCGGGCAGGACGTCGACGTGCTGATCACGGTACGTGAGGTCAACAAGGGGCCGAGCTACGTACTCCGCGAGGCCGGCGTGGAAGTGCGTCGCGCCGGCGCGACGCGGCTCGCCGACGAGCTGGCGCTGCTGCGTCCCGACGCTCGATGAGGTCGCCGTGAGGCGCGGGTCGTCGCTCCCTACGCGCCGTACTCGACGTACGGCTTGATGTCGAGCGGCCGGCAGTCGGGCGTCAGCGCCCGGCTCAGCTGAGCAAGCCCTCGATGATGAGGTCGGTGGCTTCGTCTTCGGTGAGCCCGCGACTCATCAGCGTCTGGAGCTGCTTGGAGTCCACCGAGCCGATCGCGGCCTCGTGGGTGATGTGCGCCAGCGGGTGGCTCACCTCGACGATGGGCACGGCCTTGGCGAACGCCCGGTGCTGCACGATCTCCTTGCAGTCCACATGCCCGCGGGCGTAGGGCGCCGAGGCGGAAAGGGTGTTGTACACCTCGGCGCGGGCGTCGTCGCGCAGCGCGAGATACGAATTGAGCACGGCGCGGGCGCCCTCGCCGTTGAGGCGCCCGGTCTCGCGGATGGTCACCGTATCGTGTCCGCGCCCGATGATGCGCGTGATCATCTCGAGGGTGCTCCGCGCGTCACAGTCGGCCTCGTAGTCGAAGTCGATGACGCCCGCTTGCCCTTTGACCAGCTCGAATTCGGTCTTGAAGCGCGCGCCCTCGCCGATGCGGACCAGCGTCTTGGGGACGACCTGCACGCCGCCCTCGGCGCCGTGGAGGTGACGCTCGAAGTATTCGTAGGTCGCCCCCGGCGCGATGTTCACCACGGCGTCCATCTTGTGGGTGATGTCGATGGCGTTGGGGAACGTGCAGTGAGCCCGGACCGAGGCGAACGAGCCGGCATCCACATCGACCTTCATGACGATGCGCTGCAGGCCCTCGGTGGGCAGCATGCCGAAGCACAGGTGCACCGGGTTGGCGATCCTGACGCCCTCGCGCAGGTGAATGTGCGCCTCGATGCCGTCGTCGATCTGCTCGATGTCTACGTCCAGGCCGGGCACCAGGTGCGAGCCTACGACCTCGTCGCCGCTGACCTCGAGGTGGGCGACGTCGTCGCCGGCGAAATGCGACCCGTAGCTGCCCAACGATTCGAGCAGCGCGCGTGCGGTGGCGACGTCGCTCATGCCGTGATCATCTCCTCTTCGGGCGCCGGCTCGTTCTCGTGGTGGCAGGGGATGCAGTTGTTCGCGAAGTAGCCGCTGATCTTGTCGACCGAACCCTTGTCGAGGATGTGGCCGTTGCACAGCAGGAAGGCGTGCTCGGCGTGCTCGAGCACCGCCATGCTGTGGGTGATCATGATCACGGTGGTGCCCATCTCCTTGAAGTACGCAAGGGCATCGAAGATACGCTGCAGGGCTTCGACGTCGATGCCGGAGTCGGGCTCGTCCATGAGCACGATGCGGGGCTCCATGGCGAGGATGGACGCCAGCTCGACGCGCTTGCGCTCGCCGCCCGAGAGCGTCTTGTCGACCTTGCGATCGAGGTAGCGCTCCGGGTCGAGCCCCACGCGGGTCAGCATCCTCTCGACGTTCGCGCGCGACTTCTCCTTGGCGCCCGCGGCGATGAAGCGGTCCATGCGCAGTCCCTCGAAGCGCGCCGGCTCCTGCCAGGCGAGCGTGATGCCGCGTCGCGCCCGCTCATCGACCGGCACGCCGCGCAGCGACTCGCCGTCGAGCAGGATATCGCCGCTGTGATCGGTGTAGCCCGGCAGGCCCATGATGGTGCTGGCGAGCGTCGACTTGCCGGCCCCATTGGGCCCGATGAGGGCGTGGACGTGGCCCTCCCAGAAGTCGACGCTGAGATCGTTCAGGATGGGCTTGCCGCCCAACTCCAGCGTGATGTCGTGCAGTTCAAGGATGCCCATCGAGACTCCGATCGGTCAGAGCGCGCGCGGCTCGTCGTTGGCCCGCCGGCGCGACACGCACGGCACGAACAGCCTGCGCGCGGCCTGCGACTGGCACTCTGTGGCGTGCTCCCCAGATGCCATCGGCTGAGCTTACTCCGTCCGGAGCCTGATGAGCATCCCGATAGCCGTGGACCCGAGGGGAGCCTTCACCCTCTGGACCGTTCGTCGCTCTCACCGGGCAGGCGTGCTCTTGCAATCCCCGGCGGCGGGTGTAATATGGGCATATGCTCATAACAATCACACGGCGGCCCTTCTGGCGCCTGCTCCGAAGGAGGAGACATGCCGGGTAGAGACGGTACAGGTCCGATGGGCTCCGGCCCGATGACAGGCGGCCGCCGGGGCTTCTGCGGCGACGCCGCACTGTCCCCCGGACGCGGCAGCGGTCGCGGCCGGAGAAACCAGTTCTACGCCACCGGCCTCACCGGATGGCAACGCGCGGCGCAAGCCGACGCTCAGGCGACGGCTCCGACGAGCGACGCGCCCGACGCGCTGTCGCGCGTCGAGGAGAAGCTCAGCCAAGTGCTCGAGCGTCTGGATCGCCTCGAGTCGGCGACGCGCGACTGACATGAGCGAACACGGATCAGGCGGCGGAAGTCGCGGAGGAGACGGGGGTCGCGGCGGCACAGGCGGCCGCGGTCAAGGGACCGGCCGGGGCCTGCGCCGGCGCGACGGCAGCGGGCGCGGCGCGAGCCTCGGCCCAGCTACCCGCGCCGACGGCAGAGGCTGCGGGACGACGGCCGTCGCCGTCGCGTCAGCGCCCGGCGCGGACGCACCCATCAGCGCGCCGGCAGTGAGTTCCCGAGCGCGCACCGTGGCCATCGTCGCCAAGCCCAAGTCATGCATCGCCTGCGGCACGTGCGTCGAGACGTGCGCGCGAGGTGCCATCACCCTGGATGAGATCGCCGTGATCGACGCGAGCGTCTGCACCGGCTGCGGCCTGTGCGTGAGCGACTGCGCCTACGGCGCGCTCGCTCTCACGGAGGTCTGAGACCGTGCGCATCGCCATCGCCAGCGGCAAGGGCGGCACCGGCAAGACGACGCTCGCGACCAACCTCGCGGCGATGCTCGCGGGCCGCGGAACGGCGGTCCGGCTCCTGGACGCCGATGTCGAGGAGCCGGACTGTCACCTCTTCTTGCGCCCCGTGGTCGAGCGCCGCGAGCCGGTCCGCGTCCTCGTGCCGGCGGTCGACGAACAGCTCTGCACGGCCTGCGGCGTGTGCGCCGAGGTCTGTGCGTTCAGAGCGATCACGCTGATCGGGTCGACGGTCCTCGTGTTCCCCGAGCTCTGCCACTCGTGTGGCGCGTGCTCCCTGCTGTGTCCCGAGCACGCGATCGCCGAGGAAGGCCGCGACACCGGAGTCGTCGAGTACGGCTCGGTCACGGCGGGCGGCAGGCCCGCGTTCCCGCTGGTCACCGGCATCCTCTCGATCGGAGAGGCGAAGGCCGTGCCCACGACTCACGCCACGATCGCCAGCCTCGAGGGCGTCGATGAAGACGTCATCCTGATCGACGCCCCGCCGGGCACCTCGTGCCCGGTCATCGAGGCGGTGCGCGGCTCCGATCTCGTGGTGCTGGTCACTGAGCCGACGCCGTTCGGATTGCACGACCTCACGCTCGCCGTCGAGATGGTGCGCGCGCTCGGCCTGCGCTGCGTCGTGGCAGTGAACCGCGCCGACCTCGGCGACGACGGCGTCCAGCGCTACTGTGCGGCTGAGGGCATCGAGATCGTCCTGGAACTGCCGAACGACAGGCGCATCGCCGAGGCCTACGCCCGCGGCGAGCTGCTTCTCGACGCAGTCGACGGCCTGGAAGAGACGCTGAGCACCGCGTGGGACCGCATCGTCGCCGCGGCGCATCGTCTCGCGGTGGCATCGTGACGCCCCGTGAGCTGGTCGTGATCAGCGGCAAGGGCGGCACCGGCAAGACGAGCGTCGTCGCCGCGTTCGCCGCGCTGGCCGGCGGCGCCGTGCTCGCCGACTGCGATGTCGACGCCGCCGACCTGCACTTGGTACTGCGCCCCGAGACCGGGCCGGAACACCCGTTCAGCGGCCGCCATCAGGCCATCATCGATCCCGAGGCCTGCACGGCCTGCGGCCGATGCGCCGAGGTCTGCCGCTTCGCGGCTGTGCTCGGCTCCGCCGAAGAGGGTTACTCCGTCGATTCCATCGCCTGCGAGGGCTGTGAGCTGTGCCGGCGCGTCTGCCCCGCCGAAGCCATCCGCATGGAACCCGTCGTGAACGGCGCCTGGATGGTTTCCGACACTCGTTTCGGACCACTGGTCCACGCCCGTCTCGGCGTCGCCGAGGACAATTCCGGCAAGCTGGTGACCCTGGTCCGCAACGAGGCCCGGCGCGTGGCGGAAGAGCGCGGCCTGCCCCTGATCATCGTGGACGGCTCGCCGGGCATCGGTTGCCCGGTCATCTCCTCGCTCGCCGGCGCCGACCTCGTGCTCGCGGTCACCGAACCGACGGTCTCGGGTCGTCACGACCTGGATCGCGTCCTGCAGGTGGTACGCCAGTTCCGGCTGCCGTTCGCCGTCTGCGTGAACAAGGCGGACCTGAATCCGGAACTCGGCGAGCAGATCGCCGCCGAGGTGACGGCCGCCGGCGCGGCCTTCGTGGCAAACGTCGCCTACGACCCGGCAGTGACGCACGCCCAGGTGGCCGGCACCGACATCATCGACTATGGCGGTCGCGCCGCGACCGAGATCACAGAAGTATGGGAGGCCGTCGGCGACGCACTGCTCGCGGTCACGGAAGGAGATGTACGCGATGCCTGAGAGCGCCACGCACGACGCGCACGCCGGCCACGGCTGCAATCAGATGGACGGCGATGGTGACCGCCAGCAGGACGAGCTCGAGATCCGTATGCAGCTCATCCGGCACAAGTTCCTCGTGCTGTCCGGCAAGGGAGGCGTCGGCAAGAGCACCGTGGCCGTCAACCTCGCTACTGCCCTGGCCGCGGCCGGCCGCCGCGTGGGCCTCCTCGACGTCGACCTTCACGGCCCCAGCGTCCCGACCCTTCTCGGTCTCGACTACACACCGGTCCCCGGCCGCGCCGGCGGCATCGCGCCCGCGCCCGTCCGGGAGAACCTCTCGGCGATGTCGATCCAGTTCTTCCTGCCCGAAGTCGACGATGCGGTGATCTGGCGCGGCCCGCGGAAGTACTCGGCGATCCGTGAGATGCTCGCGTCCGTCGACTGGGGATACCTCGACTGCATGGTCGTTGACGCCCCCCCGGGCACCGGCGACGAGGCGCTGGCGCTGGTCGAACTGCTTGGTTCCGACACCGGCGCCTTGATCGTCTCGACGCCGCAGCGTGTCGCCGTCAACGACGTGCGCAAGGCGCTGCGGTTCTGCACGGCGCTCGACCTGCCGGTGCTCGGCGTGATCGAGAACATGAGCGGCTTCGTCTGCCCGCATTGCGGCGAGACGACCGACGTCTTCCTGCGTGGCGGAGCCGAGGCCATGGCCGGCGACGCCGGCGTGCCCTTCCTCGGCCGTATCCCGATGGATCCGGCAGTAGTGCAGGCCGGAGAGCGCGGCATACCTCACATCGAGGCCTTCGAGGATTCACCGACGGCGGCGGCCTTCTCGTCGGCCATCCGTCCGCTGCTGGCACTGACAGAACGCCCGGCGCCAACCCGCGCCGTTCCCGTCGCCGGCGGCGCGGACGCACCGGGTCCTGCCGCCATCGACGCGGCCGACTGAGGCGGACGATGTCACCCACGGCAGCGCAGCAGCTCGTGTACGGACCCGTCCCGTCGCGACGGCTCGGCCGCTCACTCGGCGTCGACCTCGTGCCGCTCAAGACGTGCACCTACGACTGCGTGTACTGCCAGCTTGGTCGTACGACGAGCAGGACCGTGCGGCGCGGTCGCTGGGCAGACCCGGACGCCGTTGTGGCCCAGGTGCGCGACCGGTTGTCGTCCAGGCCCGACTTCATCGCGCTCGCGGGATCGGGCGAACCGACCCTTCACGCCGGGATCGGCGCCGTCGTCGACGGGATCAAGGCGATCACGGACGTGCCCGTAGCGGTCATCACCAACGGGTCGCTTCTCGGCCGCCCGGCCGTGCGCCGCGGGCTGGCGGCGGCGGACGTCGTGCTGCCGTCCCTGGATGCTCCCAGCGAGGAGCTGTTCCTGCGGGTGAACCGTCCTCAAGAGTCGCTGCATCTGGCCGACCTGGTCGACGGACTCGTCTCGTTCCGCGACGCCTACCAGGGCGAGATCTGGCTGGAGGTCATGCTGCTCGCCGGCATGACGGCCCGGGCGCCCCAGGTGCGACGACTCGCGGAACTCGCGGCGCAGATCTCACCGGACCGCATCCAGCTGAACACGGCAGTGCGACCCCCTGCGGAGTCGCTCGCGGAGCCGGTCGACTGGGCCACCCTGGACGCGTTCGCCGCACTGTTCACGCCGCACGCGGAGGTGATCGCCGATCTCCCGGTCTCTGCCGGCAACGGAGTCGCCGCCGAAGCGGACGTGCTCGAACTCGTGTCGCGGCGACCATGCACCGTCACCGACATAGCGTCCGGTCTGGGCATCCATCACGGCGAAGCGCTCAAAGCGGCGACCGCGCTCGTCAACCAGGGCGCGGCAGAGCTGCACACCCACGAAGGTCGATCGTTCTATCTGGCGGCACCGTCCGCCGATCCGAAGCGAGAAGAGGAGAAGGCATGAAAGTCGCCATCAGCGCACAGAGCAACGATATCGATTCACTCGTCGACCCGCGATTCGGTCGCGCTCGCTGGTTCATCGTCGCCGACTCGGAGACCGGAGCGTGGCAGGCGCACGACAACTCGGTCAACGTGGATGCCACAGGCGGAGCCGGAGTTCAGGCGGCCAGCACGGTCGCCGCACAGGGCGTCCAGGCTCTGATCACCGGCAACGTCGGCCCCAACGCCCACAAGGCACTGGCGGCGGGCAGCATCGCCATCTATCAGGTCGGGAACGGCCTCACGGCCCGCGGAGCTCTGGACGCGCTGACGCGCGGCGAGCTCACTGCGGTCGTGGGTCCCACCGTCAGCGGCCACTGGGCCTGAGAGGGAGCTGAGCGATCATGAACGCAGACGGCAGGCCGAGACAGCGCCGGCAACGACGCGCAGGACCCCGCTGCGACGGCAGCGGGGCAGGCCGCGGCCGTAGTGGACTGAGCAGAGGCGGCGGTGAGACCAGCTTGGGCGGGCGCACTGCGACCCGAGCCTTGATCGCTGTCGGAACCTACGTGGCGCAGGACCTGCGCGATGCCGAGGGGCTGACGCGGCCGATGCTTCGCAGGGCCGCGATCCGGCTGGCCCTGAGCCGCCGGGAACCGGCCCGACGGCTCGGCTACGCCTACCTGCGCCTGGACCCGCCGGCGCCGGAAGCGCTCCCCGCAGGCGCTGAGGTCATCGAAGCGACCAGAGCCTCGTCTCCGCGCCCCGCCATCGACTCAGCGCCGGACGAGAGCGCGCAGTTCCCCAGCGGCGGAGAGCCGGCGATTTGAAGTCGGCCGCCTCCCCCTCTACCATGAGCATATGCTAATAATCGCCAAGGAGCCGGATGCCGCGCCCACCCATTGAACGCGCTGTCGGCAGCGTGCCGCGCGTGACCCTGTTCAAGCCCGCAGGCGTCCCGGGACGCGAGCTCGAGCAGCTGGACCTGGCCGTCGACGAGCTCGAGGCGATCCGCCTCGTCGATCTTGAAAGCCTCAGCCACGAGCAGGCGGCTGCGGCGATGGGAGTCTCGCGACAGACCGTCGGCCGCGTCCTCGAGCGTGGCCGCGCCAAGGTCGCCGAAGCACTGGTCGAGGGCAAGGCCATCCTCATCGGTGGCGGGCAGTACCGTGTCGAGCCGCGCCAGCTCTGCTGCGCGTCGTGCGGCGAGGTCTGGACCGCGGATCCGGAAGCGGCAGCACCCGCGTGTCCCGCGTGCGGCGCGGTCGACGTCCGCATCTGCTGGGGCGGAGCGGGCCGCTGCGGCGAGCTCCGCGGCAGTGGCCGCGGCGCACGCGCAGGCGAGGGCGGTCCCGGCTGTCGCGGACGCGGCCGAGGGCGGGGCCACGGCGGCTCGTGACACTCGGACGCACCAACCATCGCGGCACAACGAACGTGTAACCAGGAACGGAGTCTGATCACATGACCGACACCAATGGAACCAAACAGCGGATCGCCATCCCCTCCGAGGCCCCCGGCGGTCTGGACGCGAAGCGCTCCGGGCACTTCGGACGCTGCGAATGCTTCACCATGGTCGATGTCGTCGACGGAGAGGTCGCTGAGGTCGCCGTCCTCACCAACGCACCGCACACAGAGGGCGGCTGCATGGCGCCCGTACTGGCCCTGGCGGAGCAGAACGTCGACGTGATCGTCGTCGATGGAATCGGCGGGCGCCCGCTCATGGGCTTCAATCAGGTCGGCATCGCCGTCCACGCCGGCGTCGGCGCCGATGTGCAGTCCACCGTCCACGCCTTCATCCAGGGTGGCCTCCCGGTGGTCGGCTTCGACAACGCCTGCCAGCACTGACCGACGACAGGTAGGGTGCACGCACGACGGGCCGCCGGCGCGAACGCGC
>CAIYOD010000110.1 GCA_903927755.1 uncultured Thermoleophilia bacterium
CAGGAGGCTGCGCCGGCTCGGCGTCCGCCGTGGTGCGGCCCGCGAACCATCGCGGGCCCTGTGAGCACGCCGGGCGTCTCGCAGGAGGCTGCGCCGGCTCGGCGTCCGCCGTGGTGCGGCCCGCGAACCATCGCGGGCCCTAGGAGCACGCCGGGCGACGAGGGACGTCTGCTCGCGCTCGCCCGCGCTCAGAGCGCGGACGCGGACGCCGAGGGGCTCGCCGCAGGCGACTCGCTCGGCGCCTCCGACCCCGGCGGCAGCCAGTCGGCCTTGATGGCCTTGTAGACGGCCTTGGCAAGCAGCGCCTGGCCGTCACCGGTGAAGTGCACCTGGTCGGCCAGGCGAAGCGAGGCGTCGAACGAGCCGTCGGAGGTGGTGTAGAGATCCCAGATGTCGACGTACTCGGCGCCGGGACGCTTCTCGGCCTGCTTCTGGAAGATCTTGTTGATGAGCTTCATGCGCGAGTTGCGCCAGCCCTCACCCATGATCGGCATGCCCACCCAGTAGACGCGGCGCGCGCCGCCGTCGAGCATCGTGTCGATGATGTCGCCCACACGCTTCTCGTAGATCCGCTTCCACTCGGGGTCGCCGTAGGAGACCCACGCGCCGTCCTGGTTGACCGACTGGGTATCGTTGGTGCCCATCATGATGACCGCCGCCTGCGGCTTGGCCGTCTGCATCACGGTCTCGATCTGCCTGCCCCAATGGAAGAAGTCGTAGCGGCAGATGCCGGTGGACTCCTTGTAGAAGGTGATGGGCTTGAACACCTTCGAATCCTTGAGGACCGGTTCGAGGGCCCAGCCCAGCTCGCCGCCCATGGAGTCGCCGCCGACCCAGACTCGGACCGGGTCGCTCGTGCTGGCCACCCACACCTCGGGCGGCGGCACGGTCGGCTTGGGACTCGGACTGGAGACGTCCGCCGCCTTGCTGCCCGACGCGGACGCGCCGGCGGCGCCCTCGCCGCCGCCGCGGAAGACGATGACGGCGGCGACCGCGATCACGGCGACCACCAGAACGACGGCCAGCAACGTCAGCAGGCGCCGCCGCCCGCGCTGTTGCCGGCGGCGCCGGTCCCGCGGCGAGCGGGAGGAATAGGTGGTGTAGTTGCCGTTCTGCATTGCTCAGCTACCTCTCAGCGAGTGTACAGGAAGGGGTTCCGCGCCGCCCCCGCGCCCACCTGCAGGTGGGTCGGGGCGCGTGCGAGGACGACCGCTCGGACCTCTGCGCTGGGATGCGGTCCCACGCCTCCCCGTTTCGGCCGACGCCGCTGTGCGATACAGTCCCGCCTGACGATGAACGACGTGACCGCCACACCTCCGGACTCTCCGCCCCAGCGGCGCCGCCTGCTCGCCGCGTCGCCCAGGTTCGCCGACAGCTTCGGGCTCGTCCTCCTTCTCCTCGTCATCAGCTTCTTCGTGATCGCCGTCGCGGGCGATGGCAACCCCGGACGCATCGCCTCGATGATCATCTTCGCGACGACCACGTGGCTCGCCCTGCGCGCCGCGCAGGTCGAGCGCCGCGTCCTGCGCATCGCTCTGGCCCTGATCCCCCTGGCGACGCTCGCGGCCATGATCCTCGTGCTGGTCGGCAACGACGAGACCGCGACGATCGTCTCCAAGATGCTGACGATCCTGCTCGTCGTCGTCGCTCCCGTCGCGATCCTCAAGCGGCTGGTCGCACACCCCGTGATCAGCCTCAACACCTTCTACGGCGCCGTGTGCGTCTACCTGCTCATCGCGATGTTCTTCGCCACGACGTACGGCCTCATCGCGCTCATCAGCGGCGATCAGTTCTTCGCCCAGCTGACCGTGGCCCCCAAGGACACGCCGGCCGTGGACTACCTCTACTTCAGCTTCGTGACCATCACGACCACGGGCTACGGCGACTTCACCGCCGCCCAGAGCGTGGGACGGATGACGGCCGTGCTGGAGGCGATCTTCGGACAGCTGTACCTGATCACCGTCGTGGCGCTGGTCGTCCAGAACCTGGGGCAGAGGAGCCGCATGGGCCGCAAGATGGAGGAGCAGTTGCAGGCCACCGGGGGAAGCGCGGAGGCCCACGACGACGCAGTCACAGAGGATGCTGCCGACCCCGAGGCGCCTGAGCGGAGCGACCCCGACTCCGTCGGCTGACGGCGGACCGAACCGCTCGCCCCGTCCGCCGCGAGAGCGCCGCCGACGACCCCGCCGCTACCCCACGCACCCCCGCTCCCCAGAGCGCCCGGCCGACGGGACTGGTGTCGCCTTCGCACCAGCACGTCCAACGGCACGTCCAAAGACACATACGTGCTTCTGGATGTGCCTTCGGACGTGCTACCCCGAATCGGATATGTGTCGGCCCCGGCGCCGAGCCGGGCCGGGCCGACGATCGTCTCCGTCGTCCCCGGTCGTCACTCTGGCGAGCACCGTCCGCACCTGCGTAAGCTGCAGCTCATGGAGGAGTCGCCGAGAGTCGTGCCGGTCACGGACATCAGAAGAGACATCGCTCGCCTGATCGAGGAGGTCAACCGTTCCTCCAGGCCCGTCTTCATCAGCCAGCGAGGCTACCTGACGGCGGTCCTGCTGTCGTGCGACCGGTACGAAGCCCTACGCCGGGAGCTGAACGCGAGTCAGCACAAGCAACGCAGCGTCAGGCTGAGGCGAGACGAGCCGGTCTCGAGGATGGAGTTCGGTCCCTACGACATCGAGACAGCTCAGCTGTTCGCTCTCGAAGGCTATGCGACCGAGCTCGACGAGATCCCTGAGGGATGGATGCCCGGCGAGTGACCGCCGCTCGAAGCACCGTCAGCGGCGAGGCTCGCAGCGCTCGATCTGCTCTCGCTCGACCTCCAACTGCTCGTGGCGCGCACGCTCGTTGCTCGTCACCCACAGGAAGCCGGCGAGAGCGGCGATGACCGCGCCTATGCTGAGTCCCGGAATGAGCAGGTTCACCTGGTAGTCCCAGGTGAGCGCGAACCCGAGGAAGACGACGGCGAGGACGACGATCACGACGCTGGCGAGCAACTCTTTGAGGTCCGTGAGCGAGCGGATGCGCAACCAGTGCGGCATCGGGATGCTGTCGTCGATGAACAGGCTGTAGAGCCCGAGAGCGATCACGTAGAGGACGGTGGCGAGCAGGGCCGTGTCGGCCTGCTGCACGAGCTTGCCGACGAGCTCTTTCTGCGAGATGTCCTTCTCGACCAGCGCCCTGAAGATGTAGAAGAAGGTGCTGTAGACGCTCGAGATCATCAGCGCCATGAATGCGGCGAACAGCCCGATGACGTCGACGATGATGAAGTAGCGGCTCCAGCCGATGAGCCGTCGGACCGTCTGGTGCGACCGGCCACGCTTGTCAGTCTGCGGCTGCATGGACCCTCTCGTCATGCCTTGCGCAAGGCCAGCGCCTGGACGATCGCGGAGATGCCGAAGAGCAGCGCCGCCAGCCCGACGAGGATCATGAGCAGCGTCACCGTCGGGCCGGGCCAGATGATGAAGACCAGCCCGACGATGGCGAGGATGAAGCCGAAACCGACGACGACGCCGTACCCCTCGCCGCGCGAGGCGATGGCGGCCACGGCGACGGCGATGCCCCAGATCAGGAACGAGAGGCCGACGATGACGGCGACGGTCTTGACCGACGCTTCGGGCCAGGCGATGAGCGCGACGCCGGCGATGATGGCGATGATGCCGGCGACGACGCGTCCGGTCTTGGCTCCGCCGCCGACGAAGAACTGCAGGATGCCGGCGAACAGCAGGAACAGGCCGGCGAAGATGGCGACCAGGTGCACGCTGCCCCAGATGTTGGCCAGGACGATGATGCCGAAGACCACGGCGACGATGCCGACGGCCAGCACGAGACCCCAGGCCTTGCCCGCCGCCCGACGGCCGTCGACGACGACCACCGTCTCGTTCACGACTTCCGGACGCGGCCGGCCGGGATCGTTGTCGAAGTCGCTCATCTGAGCCTCCCCTTGTCGTCTGGCCGCGAAGGCCCCTCGCCCGGAAGTCTACTCCCCGAGCACCTTGATGATGAGTCGCTTGCTGCGGCGGCCGTCGAACTCGCAGTAGAAGACGGCCTGCCAAGGGCCGAGGTCAAGCCGCCCGTCCGTGACCGGTACGATCACCTGGTGGTGGACGAGCAGATTCTTGAGATGGGCGTCCCCGTTGTCCTCGCCGCCGCGGTGGTGGCGGTAGTCCCCGCCGTCGGGGAGCAGTTGCCGGGCCACGTCGTTGGCCGGCGGCTGCCATGACGGCGGCGCCAGTTTGTCCAGCCACTCGAGGGCGTCGGCCTGGATGCCCGGCTCGTCGTCGTTGATCCACACGCCGGCCGTGATGTGCATGGCCGCGACGAGGACCATCCCCTCGCGGATGCCGCTCTCGTCCAGGGCCTCCTGCACGTCCTCTGTGATGCGCACGAAGGCGCGCCGCTCGGGGATGCGGAAGGTCTTGTAGACGGTGTGCGCCTTCATCCGCTCAACCGTCTTCGTCGGCGCGGCGGGGCACGCGCACGAAGCGGACGCCGAGACCGACGGGACCCGAGTCCACGATGGCGATGGTCGGGTCGTCATCCTCGTAGTGCGGCGCGCTCGCCGACCCCGGATTGAGGAACAACGTGCCGTCCACCCACTCGACGGCCGGCAGGTGGTCGTGACCGCAGACGACGAGGTCGGGTGACTCGTGCTTGCCCAGGCCCTCGACTTTGCCGCTCGAGAGGCGCTTCATGAGCCGCTTGCGCTTGTGGCCGACCAGGAAGCGCACGCCACCGACCTTGCCGGTGACCTCGCGCGGCAGCTTGCCCAGCTTGCCGTCGTCCATGTTGCCGGCCACGGCGGTGACGGGGGCGATCGCCTCGAGCGCCTCGAGCGTCGAGGCGTCCATGATGTCTCCGGCATGGATGATGTGGTCGACGCCGGCGAACTCATCGAGGATCCGGGAGTCGAGGTAGCCGTGCGTGTCGGAGATGACGCCGATGCGCACGCTCTTGCTCGCCTTGACCATGGCCGTCCTCCGTATCGTGTCGAGACCGCCATCATCCCACCCCGGCGGCCTCCAACGCCATACTGCCCGCCGGGAACGGTCGCGGAACCTGCGCGTGGCGACGCTGCGACTGGCCTCCGGGCGACGCGGGTATGACGCCCGCACGACACCGCCGGACCGTCCGGCGCGGAGAGGCGAGACCTCAGGAGGACGACATGGCGACCCGGCGCAGCGAGAAGAAACCGGCGGCAAAGAAGCCCGCCGCGAAGAAGGCCGTGGCCAGGAAGCCGGCGGCCAAGCCGCTCCGCCCGTCGGTGCGGGCGGCCGTCGAGCAGGTCACCCAGTCGGCGGACGACCAGGCGGCGCAGGCGCTGGGCCTGCCGACGGCGGGCAAGCCGGCCGCAAAGAAGCCGCCGGCGCGGCAGAAGTCGGCAACGACGGCGCAAGGCCGGGCCACCGCTCCCGTGGCCGCTGCATCGCGGCTGCCCCTCCGGGCGCAGAAGCATCTCTCCCTCGAGGTGCGTCAGGCCGCCGGCAAGGCGCAGCGGGCGGCCGTGCCGCTCGAGGCGCTTGGAGCGTGGGAACCCAAGCCGGACCGCGCCGATCCGGTCGCGATCATCACCGCCCAGGAGACCGACCGGCTCAAGCCGCTCCTGCCCGTCCGCCACGCGCGCATGCTGCAGAACGCGTTCGGCTTCTATCGCGGGGCGCCGGCAGTCATGGCCGCCGACCTTGCCGCGGGCCCGAGAAGCGACCTCGAGGTGCAGTTGTGCGGGGACGCGCACCTGCTCAACTTCGGCCTGTACGGCTCGCCGGAGCGCTCGCTGGTCTTCGACGTGAACGACTTCGACGAGACGCTGCCGGGCCCGTTCGAGTGGGACGTCAAGCGACTCATCGCGAGCCTCGTGGTGGCCGCTCGCGGCAACGGCCTCGGGAAGAAGAAGGCGCGGGCCATCGCACTCGCGAGCGCCCGCTCCTACCGCGACTTCATGCGCCGGTTCGCGGAGATGGACACCCTGACCACCTGGTACACCCAGATGAACGCCGACAAGGTGATCGCCGGTCTCCACGACCCGGTGATCCGGGCCGACGCGGCGCGGACGGCAGCACGCGCGACCAGCCGCAATGCCGCCCAGGCCGCCGCCAAGCTCACCGTCGTGCAGGACGGGAAGAGGGTCATCGTCCCGCAGCCCCCTCTCGTGGTCCCGTTCCGCGACCTGCCGGAGGGCCTCAGGGCCCGCGACCTCGACAGCAGCGTGCGCATGAACTGGACGACGTACCGCCACTCGCTGCACAGCGACGTACACAAGCTGCTCTCGCGGTACCGGCTCGAGGATCTCGCGCTGAAAGTCGTGGGTGTCGGTTCCGTCGGCACGCGCTGCTTCATCGGCGTGTTCACCGGCCGTGACGTCGACGACGTCCTCTTCCTCCAGGTCAAGGAGGCCGGACGCTCGGTGCTCGAGCCGTACCTGAAGCGCAGCCGCTACAAGCATCAGGGCGAGCGCGTCGTGGCCGGCCAGCGCCTCACCCAGTCGGCGAGCGACATCTTCCTCGGCTGGAGCAACGGCCCGGAGGGCGGGACGTTCTACTGGCGCCAGCTGCGCGACTGGAAGGGGTCCATGAACGTCGACACGATGGACCAGGCCCATCTGCTCGCCTACGGGGAGCTGTGCGCCTGGACGCTGGCCAAGGGCCACGCGCGCTCGGGCGATCCGGCGGCCATCGCCGCGTACCTGGGCAAGAAGGATAGATTCGACATCGCGATGGCCGACTTCGCCGAGGCGTACACGACCCAGAACGAGGCGGACTACGCGGCGATGAAGAAGGCGGCCGAGGACGGCCGCATCGAGGTCGCCGAGGTCTTCTAGAGGATCCCGCCGGGCACGCCGGGCCCGGACATCTCCGGCCCGGCGGGCGCCTGCGGGACCGTCACGCCGAGAGCCGCGTGACCGGCGTGTCCCGTGAGGGTGTCGTCCACAGAGAGCGCCTCGCCGGGGCGCAGCAGGACGGTGTGCACGTCCGGCTCCAGGTCGGCCGCCTGCGCCATGAACAGGAACGGCGCGCGGCGGTGGAAGTCGGGGCCGAACCGGAAGAGCGCCGTGCCCGGCAGGTGATAGGTGCCCCAGTGGATGGGGATCACGAGACGCGGTCGCAGCAACTCCATGGCCTTGACGGCGTGCCGCGGGCTCATGTGCTTGAACTCGGGCATGAGCGGTCCGATGCCGGCGATGGGCAGCATGGCCAGGTCCAGCCGATCCGGCCAGACGTCGGCGATGCCGGAGAAGAACCCCGTGTCGCCGGCGAAGTACACGCTGCGCGACCCCGAGATGATGTAGCCGAGACTCGGGGTGCGGGCCGCCAGCGGGTGGCGGGTCCCGCGGTGCTTCGCGTCCGTGCCCACCACCTCGAGCGGCCCGACGCGCAGACGCCGGCCGGGCGCCACCTCGTAGATGTCCTTGAATCCCCGCCAGCGCAGCGACAGCCCCGCGCCGACCGGCACGATGACCGGTGTGTCTCGCCGGAACAGGCGCAGCGAGCGCGGGTCGTAGTGGTCGAGGTGCAGGTGGGAGATGAGGATCACGTCGGGGTCGGTGAGCGGCTCAGTGAGCGGCCGCGGCACGCGCCGGTACAGCGGGCCGACGAGCCGACGGAGCACCGGGTCGGTCACGAGGCGCACGCCGTCCATCTCGATGACGGTGGATGCATGGCCGAGGAACGTCACCCGGGTCCCGGGTTCGAGCGGTAGAGCCCTGGCGGGCATGGTCGCGATGTCGTGGTCCATGGTCCTCATTCTAGGGTGGCCGCCGCGCGCGCGCACCAAACCAAACGGCGTGTGACGATTGCCGTACTGCCGGCAGGGGGTATCACATGGCGACCCTACACGCGGTAGCAAGGCCGGCCACAGGGGCGCGGCCCGCCGCCGACCAAGGAGCCGTCATGACCGACGAGCCTGTGTTCCTGTTCATCGCCACCTACACCGACCCCGCGGGGGCGGACGAAGACTACGCGGCGATCAAGGAACTCCACCACGACAAGGTGATCGGCACCTACGACATCGCCTTGGTGACCAAGGGCGAGAACGGCAAGGTGCACGTCAAGAAGCACGAGAAGCCGACCCAGCACGGCGCCTGGGGTGGGGTCGCGGTCGGTGCTGCGCTCGGTCTGCTCTTCCCTCCCGGCATCCTCATCGGGGCCGCCGCCGGCGGGCTGATCGGCGGCGCTATCGGCCACTTCTGGCGCGGCATGTCACGCAAGGACGTGCTCGAGCTGGGCGAGTTCATCGATGACGGCGAGGCCGCGCTGGTCGTGGTCGGCGAGTCCAAGCTCCAGGACACCGTGGACAAGGCCATCAAGAAGGCCGACAAGCGGATCTGTCGCCAGATCGAGATGGACTCCAAGGCCTTCGACAAGGAGATCAAGGAGGCCGCCAAAGCGGCGAACGACGCCTGAGAGCGGGACTCCTGCGGCACCGGAAAGCTGACTCGAAACGCTGGATTCCACTGTCGTGGCAGGGGGTACTCACGGTACAGCGCCTCCGAGGGTTCTGAGGTGCATCGAGCCTGGGAGGCACCATGGCCACCATCCAGCAGCAGATCGAGGTAGCCTCAGACCCCGCTCTCGTACGCTCCACCTGGAGCCGCTTCATCGAGTGGGCGCACACCGGCCCCGGCCATCTCGTCTGTGACGACCTGGCCTGCGTTGACGCGGTGCGCGCCGGACTCGTCGACTTCGTGCCGACGCAGAACGGCCGGACCACGGTGGTCTTCCGGATGGACGAGGTCGAGGGAGGCCCGCCGCCGGAGGAGATCAAGCGCCAGCTCGGCCACGACCTGATCGTGTTCAAGGACTACGTCGAGCGCAGCGGTCTCGTGAACAGGAAGCCGACCGCTGCGGAAGAGACGGCCTTCACCATCGAGGCGGACCGCAAGGGCGACAAGCCCCGTCACGTCCGGCTGAGCGCCGAGGAGGACACGACCTTCTGGAGGAGTCACTTCCCCACGTGAGAGGGAGCGCCGAAGGCGGCGCGCGGGAGAGCGGACGGCCGGAGCCGCCGACTCTCCTGCGCGTCGCCTCCTTCAACGTACGCACCTGGTTCGGCTGCGACAGATGGGACAGCTGGCCGCTGCGCGCCGGAGCGTGCGCGGCGGCGATCCGCGGCCTCGAGGCGGACCTCGTCGGGTTGCAGGAGGTCCGTCCGCTCCAGGAGCGGGGTCTGGCGCGCCGGCTGCCCGGCTACGCCGGCGCCGGCGCCGGCCGCGACGACGGCTACGGCCGCGGCGAACGGTGCACCGTCGTCTACCGCACGTCGCGTCTGCGACTGGACGCATGGACGGTGAACTGGTTCTCGGACACCCCGCGGACTCCCGGCTCGCGCTCCTGGGGCAACCCGATCGCGCGCATCGTCACGCTGTGCCGGTTCACGGATCGATTGACCGGCGACGGCTTCGGCCTTGCCAACGTTCACTGGGACGGCGCCTCTGCCGCCTCGCGCCGGCGCAGCGCGGAGGCGCTCCTCGGCTGGCTCGACCCGTCGCTGCCGTGGCTCGTCACCGGTGACCTCAACGCGACGGCTGCGGACCCGGCCGTCGCGCGCTTGGTCGCCGGCGGCCTGCGCGACACGCTCGCCCATCTGGGCGAGCGCGGGCCGCAGGCCGCGACCCACCATCAGTGGGACGGGTCGACCGACGGCACGCGCATCGACTTCGTGTTCGCGGACGCGCGCTGGGACGTGCTCGGGGCGCACATCGATCACGCGCGCCCCGGCGGACGCCTGCCCTCCGACCACTGGCCGGTGGTCGCCGGCGTCGCGCTGCGACGGGCCGGACCGGCCTGAGCCGGCGCCGCCGGCGACCGCCGAGGCAGGCGGAGGTAGACTCGCCCTCATGGACGCCGTGATCCGCCCGCTTCGCGAGACCGACAGGCCGGCTGCAGGCCGCCTGCTGGACGAAACCGTCGGCGCCGGGTTCTGGCGTTTCACCGACGGCGCCGGTGCGCTGTCGTTCGTCGCCCTGACCGACGCCCACGTGGCCGGTGTCGTCCTCGCATGCCTGGAGCCGGGCGACGATCCCGACGTGCGAACGGCCATGAGCGGCTCTGCGAGCGCTCCCGCCTCAGGCGACGAGCGCGTCCTCCACGTGCGCCAGCTCGCCGTCGCTCCCGCGGCGCGGCGCGCCGGACTCGCCTCACGGCTGCTCGCCCGCGCCGAGACCGAGGCTCTGACGCGCGGCGCCAGAGCGGCCTTCGCCTTCGGGTGGCTGCCGTTCGGACGGCCGGAGCCCGACGCCGTCCCCTTCTACGGAGCTGCCGGCTACGAAGCCCGTCCGGACATCGCCGATTTCTACGCGGAAGACAGCGTGGCGACCGGCGCACTGTGCCCGTACTGCGGCGCGCCGCCGTGTCACTGCGCGGCGCGGCCCTTCGTCAAGCTGCTGGCGCCGGGCTGACGCTTCCCGGCTTCCCCGGCGTCAGCCGGCGGACGCTGCCTACCGCTCCCAGATGTCCGCCGACCAGGTGCGCCGCTGCCGTGCCCACTCCGGGTCGTCGCGCCACACGAAGGTGTCGGTCTGCAGATCGCGCAGCGCGAGCTGCAGCTCTTCGCGCGTGTTCATCACGAACGGCCCGTACCGGGCGATCGGCTCGCCCAGCGGCTTGCCGCTCACGAGCAGAAAGCGGACCGGCGCCGCATCCGCCTCGACGCGGACCACGTCGCCGTCTCCGAAGACGGCCATCTGCGGCGCCGTGAGCTGCACGCCGTCGAGGTCGCCGCGATAGCCGAGGTCGGCGGCGACGCCGAAGCGGCCCTCGCCCTCGAAGGCGTACGCGAGGGCCGAATGCCCCCACGGTACGGGCTGGGCGAAGTGGGCGCCTGCCGGCAGCGAGACGTCCAGATACTCCGGCTCGGCGTAGATCTCCGTCACCGCACCGCCGACTCCGTCGACCTCGCCGGCCACGACGCGGACCACCGTGCCGTCGTCGCGTCGCACCTCGGGGATCTGCGCCGCGCTCAGGTCCTGGTAGCGCGGCTGCGCCATCTTGAGCGCCGCCGGCAGATTCACCCACAGCTGGAAGCCGCCCATGCGCCGGTCCTCGCCGGCCTGCGGCATCTCCTCGTGCATGATGCCGCCGCCGGCCGTCATCCACTGCACGTCGCCGGCGCCGATCCGGCCGGCGTTGCCGATGCTGTCGCGGTGGTCGACCTCTCCGGCCAGCATGTACGTCACCGTCTCGATGCCGCGGTGCGGGTGCCACGGGAAGCCGGCAAGGTAGTCCTCCGGGTCGTCCGAGCCGAAGTGATCGAACAGCAGGAACGGATCGACGTAGTCCAGCGTCGGCGTCGCGATGCTGCGCTTGAGGCGCACGCCGGCGCCTTCGATCACGGGCTGCGGGGTGATGACGCGCTCCACGGTGCGGGCCTGCTTCATGCTGCGCTCCTCGGGGAGGGGGAGATGGTCGTGGCGAGAGCCTTCCCGGGCGGGCCGAGCGAAAACCATCGACGAGACGGATAGCATGGAAGTGCACCAGCCGACCGGAGGGGGGCGCCCGGTGTCCGCAGCCGTCCATCGCGTGATCGCCGATCTCAAGACCCTGCCGCGGCAGTTCTGGCTCCTCGCCGCCGGCACGCTGGTCTATCTGATCGGCGTCGAGATGAGCTACCCCTACGAGACGCTGTACATCAACGGCGAGCTCGGCGTCTCCATGACGACGCTCGGGGCCATCATCGGCGTCTCCCTGCTCGTGACCCTGCCGATGCAGGTGGTCGGGGGCGCCCTGTGCGACAGGGTCGGGCGCCGGCCCGTCCTCATCGTCGCCATCATCGGCAGCATGACGCTGTACTTCGGCCTCGGCCTGTCGCGCGATCTCGGCGTCATCATCGCGCTGATCGCCTTCGAGGCCGCCTTCGGCTGGTCGCAGTTCATCACCGCCAGCAACGCGATCATCACCGACCTCACGACGATGGAGCAGCGCACGGAGGCGTTCAGCGTCTCGCGCGTCGCCTTGAACGCCGGCATCATGATCGGCCCCATGATCGCCCTCGTGCTGCTGGCGATCGACCCGTCGTTCCGCCTCAACTTCTTCGCCTCGGCGATCGTCTGCGGCGTGTTCCTCGTCATGGTGCTCGTGCTGCAGCGGGAGACGCGGCCGCCGGGCGTGGAGGCGG
This sequence comes from uncultured Thermoleophilia bacterium, assembly GCA_903927755.1. Lineage (GTDB taxonomy): Bacteria > Actinomycetota > Thermoleophilia > UBA2241 > UBA2241 > CAIXSE01. The sequence continues at coordinate 12,115 of CAIYOD010000110.1, forward strand.
TCTCGATCACGGCAGCGTTCCGCGGCTACGGCGCCGTGCTGCGCGACCGCCACCTGGTCGCCTTCTGCCTCATCGCCATGCTGCCGCTCTACGCGTTCGGGCAGATCTGGGCCACCATGCCGGTGATGCTCCGGGGGCTGCAGGACGTCACGCCGACCCGCTGGAGCGTCGCGATGATCGCCTACGGCGTCTCGATGGTCATCCTGCAGTACCCGGTGATCCGCATCCTCGGGAAGCGCGACCACATGCTGCTGATGACGCTGTCCAGCCTGGCGCTCGGCGCCGGCTGCGGGGCGGCGCCGTTCCTGCCCTGGCCGTGGACGCTCGTCAGCATCGTCCTCATCAGCCTGGGCATCGTCTTGCTCATCCCCATCGCGTCGACGGTCGTCTCGCGGCTCGCACCGGTGGAACTGCGGGGCAGGTACATGGGCGTGTGGACGCTCGTGTACATGGCCGGGTACGCGATCGGCCCGTTGCTCGGCGGCTGGGCGCTGGACGCGCTGGGCGGCCGGCTCGCGTACGTGGTCATCGCCGTCGCCTGCCTGATCGGAGCCGCCCTCTTCCCCTTGCTGCGCACCAGCGTACGGGGAAGGGTCGACGAGGCGGCGGCGCTGGAGGCGGCGCAGGCACGCGGAGGCGAGCTGCGCGGCGAGCGGCCGGAGCAGGCGGTCTGAAGGGGCGAGGCCGGCGGGACGAGGCCCGGGGCCGGCTGTCTAGAAGGTGGGGCCGCTCCAGGCCCGCGCCTCGTCGAGCAGGCGGCGCGGGTCCGGATGACCGGAGAGGCCGAGCCGGGCCGCCGCCTCGTCGACGAGGCGGCAGAGCTCGGCTTCCACGTCGTCCGGAAGGCCGACGGGCTCGCGCGACAGAACCTGCCGCACGCGCTCGCGCGCGAGCTCCAGCGTGTCGGGGCTGCCCGCGGCGATCCACTCCCCTGCTCCGCCGCGCCAGCTGAGGTCTTCGGAGGCGCGGTTGCCGCGCAGCCAGCGACGCGTGTGGCGCGTACCGAGGAAACCGGTCCGGCCGCTGACGCCCTCTATCATCGCGTCGACGTCGAGAGCGTCCTCGTCCCATGCCGGCGGCTCGAGCGAGTCGAGCGCCTGGCGGTAGATGGCGTCGCCGACGACGAGCAGCTCGAGGCACGTGGAGGAGTCGCCCCAGACGCCGATACCGGACATCATGCACGGCCGCGCGAGCGCGCCGGCGAGAGCCGGCAGCGCCTGCTGGAAGCCGGCTTGGACGTCGACGAGAGGCGCGGAGGTGTCGGGGCCGTAGCAGTCGCAGGCCAGGCCATGGCTCCGCGCGAGCAGCGTGGCGCCCACGGAGGCGAGCGCCCACTGTCCGGCGCCGCAGAGAAGCCGGCCGTCGCGCGGATCGGCCACCGAGAGCCGCGCGCCGTAGCCGCACGCGGAACCGGGCGCGGCCGCCTGCGCCAGCGCCACGCCGGCGAGGATCTCCGCGTCCTGCTGGGCGAGCGCGCCGGCGAGCGAAGCCGGCGCCGTCGTGCCGGCGACCGGGTTGGTGAGCACCTGCACGGCCATCCCGAGCCTGGCCGCGGCGATGATGCCGTCGCAGACGCCGGCGCCCAGATGCAGCGGGCTGACCGGCGAGTACCCCATGTCGAGGACGATGCCGCCGGCTGGGACCCTGCCCGGCCGGGCCGACAGCACGGCGCTCGCCATCTCGAAGAGTGCGGGCGTCTGCCAGGCGTGGTCCTGGCCGGGACCGCCGACGGGCTTGTCGGTCTCGGCGGCGATGGCGAGGTAGGAGTACAGCGGGTGGAGCTCGGCCGGCACGTCGCCCGGCGTCACGAGGCTGTTGATGCAGTCGGGGAAGCGCTGGTGATGCATGACCCGGGTGGCGAGCGCCTGGTCGCGGAACGTCGCAGGGCGGGAACGACCCGTGCGCGGGTCTCCTACGGCCGGCGCCTCGCCCATGTTGTGGACGTGGATGCGTCCCGGCGCCGGTCCGATCGAGAGATCGCGCCGAGGATCCCTCGCCGCCATGACGTACTCGCCGCGGCAGCTCTCGAGCGCGGCGGTGATGGCTGCCGCCGGCAGCAGCACCCGGCCCTGCGGGCCGGGTGACCCTCCGGCGGCCTTCAGAAGCACCTCCGCCTCCGCCGAGTCGACGCGGACGCCGACCCGGGCGAGCAGCTCGAGCGACGCGGCGCGGATGGCCTCGATAGCCTCGGGTGGCCAGAGATCGGCGGCGAGCGACACCTGCGCGGCGTCTCCGGCGGGCGAGGTGTCGGCGGGATGAGTCATCGGCGGGCCGAGTCTATCAGAGCCCTCCGCCCGCCCCGCCAGGAGTCAGAACGGCCCGAGGCCGGCGTCCGCCAGTGCCCAGAAGGCGACCACACCGACCATGATGGCCAGCGCCGCATTGCCGATGAAACTGCCCCAGAGGCGCGCCGGCGTCCGGCTCTGCCCGCTGAAGTAGCGGCGGCCGTTGAGCAGGGCGGCCTGCAGCAGGTACATCGCATAGCCCAGCACCACCGCCGCCATGGCGCCGACGCCCCAGTCGAAGACCACCGCCAGCAGCCCGGCGAGCGCGAACGCACCGTTGGCGAAGCCCACCTCCCACTGGAAGAACGGCGTGGGCTGGTCGGCGACGTCCAGACGCGCCGCGTCCTCTTTCCAGGCAAGCACGTGGCGCACCCAGCTGAGCACGCCCATCACGACCGCGTAGGCGATGGTGAGCATGGTGAGCGCCAGCTTCGAGTCGGCGCCGACCTCGTAGAACGCCAAGCCGATGCCGACGGCTCCGGCGATGTACGTGAGGATCATGAGCAGGCGAGCCACACCGGTCTCCCTTCGTCGCGCGCGCCGCCCCCTCCGGGCGACGGCCCCGGTGAAGTCTGCCCGGCTCGGCTGCGAACGAACCCGCAGATGTCAGGCGCGATGCAGTGCGAGCGGGAGCAGTGCGGGGCCGGCGGTGAGGACACGAACAACTCGAGCAGAGGAGTCTCACCTTCTACTCGAGGGTGAGACTTCTGTCGTCGGGCTTGTCCGGGTCAGCCGGCTGGGCGGCGGGCGGGCCGGCTGCGGAGCCGCCAGGCGAAGCCGGCCAGGCGGGCCTCGTCGATCGGGTCGCCGTCGGCGTAGACGAACAGAGCCGGGAGGCCGGCCTCGCGCCGAAGCTGGGCTTCGGCGATCAGGGCCGGCCCGCAACCTCTCGGAGCGACCGAGACGACGCCGTCGATGGGCTGCGTGCGCCAGGTGAGCAGCGCGCCGCCGACCGTCGGGATCGACTCGCCGAACGGATAGGGCGCGACCAGCCGGCGACTCTCGCTGTCCACGTCCCGCACCTCGTTCCAGAACACCCACGGGTGCTCGGCGCGCACGGCCTTGACCAGCCGGCCGATGACGTAGCGCATGGTCGCCAGCATCGCTTCCTTCTCGGGGCGCTTCGTCAGCGCTACGCCATCCTGGATCTGACGGAGCTGGAGGAGCTCGAAGAACGCCCCATACGGTTCGAAGATGACGCGCAGACCGTGGCCGGCGAGCTTGCGCTGCAGATCGTCGTTGCCCCACTCGTCAACGCGCAGGTACAGGTCGCCACAGAGGTAGATGTCGCGCAGATCCGCCGACCTCGCAGCATCGCGCGGCAGCGCCCGGTAAGCGCGCGCGGCTTCTCCGAGCAACTCCTCCGCCTGGCTGCAGAAGCGGAAGGCCCCGGTCACGTTGCCGGCGGGGCCGGCGTCCGGGCGGGGCTGCTCGAGTATCGTCTCCAGCCGGTCTGAGTACTCCTTGAACAGCGCGTCGCTCGCGCCCGGCGCCGCCTCGTCCGCGTAGCTGTAGAAGCGGAGCATGTTGAGGAGATCGACGGCCACGAGCGCCGTCCAGGCGACGGGCATCATGCGCACGTTGCCGGTGACCAGGCTGAAGTCGGCGACCTCGACGCGATCGCCGAGGCCAAGCCGATCGAGCGAGATCTGCTCCGTGAGCGGGAAGAGATTGGCGCGGCACGCCTGGAAGCCGTTGCCCACGCTCAGGAAGAGCGCCTTCTTGCCGTCAAGCTGCGCCGCCTCCTGGTCGAGGAAGCGGGCGAAGCTGCCCCAGATGAGCTGATAGGGCAGGCACTCCTTGCCGGAGCAGGCGGCGCCGGCAGCGCGCAGGGCAGCGGCGTCCGGCTCGCCGACGAACGACGCGTCGTAGCCGGCGCCGCGCATCGCCGCGGCGAGGTGGCGTCCGAGGCCGCCACCGACGTGGCCGAAGATGAAGCGATCGTAGCCGGCGTCCAGGCTGTGAGGAAGGCGCCGGTCGAGGCGCGCGAGGCGCGCCTGCATGCCGGCGCCGGTCGCGTCCTGCGCAGCCGCGCGGCCGGCGGCGGCCGCGGCGGCCGCCGTGAAGTCGGC
>CAIYOD010000111.1 GCA_903927755.1 uncultured Thermoleophilia bacterium
GCCGGCCGCGCCGTTCGCGTTCCGGCGCGGCGGCTGAAAGGCGGCGTCGAGAGAGGCGAGCCTCAGGCTCCACCGGGCCGTCGAACTGGACCGCGAGCGTCCCTGTGGATATGGTCGCACAGGGGATACCTGAGGAGGCCGTGATGCGCAGAACGTACGTCGGATTGGTACTGGTTGCGATCCTGACCCTGGCGCTGGTGGGGTGCGGAGGTTCCGATGGCGGCTCCGCGGCGGAGTCGCCGGACGCCACGACGCCGGCGGCGGAGAGCTCGCCTGCGGAGAGCCCGGCAGGCGAGTGGACGACCGTCGCCACGCTGAGCTCCACCGACCCGACCAACGACATGGATCTGCACGTCAGCGACGAGTTCACGGTGAGCGGCGACGCGCAGGTCGTGCTCGAGATGCCGAAGGGCGGCGACACCGACGGCGTCATCGCCGCTTTCCTGGTGGCGGGCGAGCCGATCACCCCCGAGGCCGGCGCGAAAGCCGAGTCGGTCGTGCTGGCCGGGGCGCTGCCCACGCAGATCGTGAGTGGTCTGGACGGCGACTACGTGCTGCTCGTGACCTCCGGTAGCACCAAGGCGTGGACGGTGGAGGTCCAGACGCAGCAGTGACAGAGTGGCGTGCCGGGGGCGGAGCGGTGGTCGCGATCCGGACTCTGTTCAGGAGGAGCACGTGGGACTCTTCGACTGGCTCAAACGCAAGGACGCCGGAGACTCGTCGTCCACGACGATCACGGTGACGACTCGCGACGCCTCCGAGGACCTGCAGGACCCGGAGCAGCGCGAGGCGCTGGAGCAGGCCGAGCGCCTCATCCATGAGATCCTGACCGGCGGCGCGGAGCAGGAGAGCGCCGGCTCCGGTGAGGGGAAGGCCGGCGAGGGCCGCGCCGGCGCCTTCGTCTTCGCCGCGCCGACCCAGGTGATCGTCGCCGGCCAGCCGGTGAGCGCCGACGACCCGCGCGCCCTCGAGGCCATGAGCACGGCGGCCGCCAAGCTGCGCGAGCATGGCCTTGACGAGCTGGCGGCGGAGCTCGAGGCGCGGGCGGGAGCCGCTCCCGCCGCTCCCCCCGGCACACGTCCTCAGGCGCTCGCGGCCGCGGGCGAGGACGCTCAGCCTCTCAGTGCACCCGCCGACGCGGCCGACGTGACACCGAGCGCGGCCGACGTGACGCCGAGCGCGGCCGACGTGACGCCGAGCGCGGCAGACGCCACCGACACGGCTTCGAGCGCGCCGGCCGACGACCTCGGTGCGCCTCCGGACGCGCCGGCCCCGCCAGAGCCGCCGGCGCCACCGTCCTGAGCCTTTCGGGTCGGAGCCCGGCCTCCGGGGTCTGGTGTTCTCCTTGCCTGGCCCGCCTGATGGTCTTGCCAGCGAGGCAAGAGGTGTGAGCATGTGGAGCCGTCATGAACTTCGGTGAGCGGGGGTGCTCATGCTCGGGCTCGTAGTGGCGGCAACGTTCTGGATGTACCTCTGGTGGATCATCGGGGTCTTCGTCTGGGCGCTCTTCATCTACTTCACGTTCATGCTCGCGGCGAGCAAGGGACGCAGCCCGCTGCTCTGGGTCGTCCTGGCCATCTTCTTCCCGCTGATCACGATCATCGTGTTGCTGCTCATCCCGGCGAAGACCCGGCCGCTGGTCTGAGCGGGGCCGCCGCGCCGGTCTGCCGCGCCGGTCCCCTTGGAGCCGCCATCCGGTGAGACCAGCTTCAGCCGCCACCGGTCAGTTTGAAGTAGTCCTTGGCGGCCTTGCTGATCGTCTTCGACTTGCGCTCCCTCTCGGCTCGGAGACGTCCGTCCGCCTTGGCCGCCGCTTCCTGCGCCTCAGCCAGCAGTTTCTGGTAGCTGGCCAGACGCTCCGGCTGCAGCGCCCCCGACTCGGCGGCGGCCCGGACGGCGCAGCCGGGCTCGTGGTCGTGCGTACAGTCACGGAAGCGGCAGGACTCGGCGAGCAACTCGATGTCCGCGAAGACCGAGGCGATCCCGTCCTCCGACCCCGTCAGGCCTAGCGCCCGCAGGCCGGGAGTGTCGATGAGCACGCCGCCGCGCGGCATCGGGATGAGCTCGCGGGCGACCGTCGTGTGGCGCCCGCGCCCGTCGCCCTCTCGCACGTCCTGCGTCGCCTGTCGCTGCTCGCCGAGAAGCCCGTTGATGAGGGTGGACTTCCCGGCGCCCGAGGGGCCGACCAGGACCGCGGTGCGGTGACCCTCGAGATAGGAGAGGAGCAGTTCGGCGCTCTCGCCCGCCAGCGCGTTCGTGACGAGCACGTCCACGCCCAGCGCGACCGACTCCGTCTCCTGTCGCGCCGCCTCCGGGTCGGCGGAGAGATCTGACTTCGTGAGCACCACGACCGGGACGGCCCCCGAGTCCCACGCCAGGGAGAGTTCACGCTCGATGCGGCGGAGGTTCGGCGGATCGGCCATCGGATGGACCACGAAGACGGTGTCGATGTTGGCGGCCAGGACCTGGATGTCCGCGGCCTTGCCCGGGTCGCCGCGCGTGATCGCGCTCGCGCGTTCGAGCACCGCCTCGATGAGCGCGACTTCGAGGTCGTCGTCCGCCATGACGGCCACCCAGTCGCCGGTGGCCGGCATGTCGGCGGGTCCGCGAGCCGCCTTCGAGAGACGCGCGGAGGGCTGCCCGCGGACGATGCCCTCGGGCGTGGCGATCAGCGCGCTGCCGCGGTCGCTGCGGACCACGCGCGCGGGCGTCAGCCCCTGCGCGGCGAAGGGCCCGAAGAGCGCCTGCCAGCGCGGCGAGTAGCCTAGCGCTTGAAGGGGGGCGATATCGGTCAGGGTTCCGGCTTCCTGATGAACGTGGTGGGATTCCGCTTGGACGATAGCACGATGCCCGAGCACCGTATCCTCTCCACGGAGTCCTCGAGCGTCTATCCGCCGTACCACGACGTTCTTCGCGGAGGCGCCGGCCGTCAATCCGAACGGCGCCCTGATCAAGGGCGTGGTGTGCGCCGTCCGCATGGAAGAGGCGGAAGACCCGCTGAGGGAGAAGACCCTGCGGCACTGAGTCCCCTCGGGAATCGCGCGGAGTGCCGCGAACCTGTGTCCGCGCGCGAGCGTCCTACGGGCAGGGCATGAACGGCGCAGCCGTCTGCGGCGCGCTCACACTTCCAAAGGGGGAACGTCATGGCACTCAGGCAGAGGTTCGTCACCGCCGCACTGCTCGCGGCTCTCTCGCTGGCGCTCGTCGCGCTCGCGGGCTGCGGAGACACCAGCTACACCACCGCGGCGGGCGTCGCCGCCAACACCGTGACCGCCTCCGGCGCCGGCTCGACCCAGGCGGCGCCGGACACGGCCGAGATGTCCTTCGGCGTCACCACGACGTCGCCCAACGCCAAGACGGCCTTGGGCGATGCCTCGAAGACCGCCGAGCAGATCGCCGCCGCAGTCAAGAAGCAGGGCATCGCGAGCGAGGACATCCAGACGCAGGACGTCAGCGTCTACCCGCAGACCGTCGACCAGGACGGCAAGCAGGTCATCACCGGCTACCAGGCGTCGCTGAGCGTGCGCGTCAAGGTGCGCGACATCGCCAGGCTCGGCGAGGTCATCTCGGCCGCGAACGCCGCCGGCGCCAACAACATCGGCGGCCCCAGTTTCACCATCGACGATCCGGCGCCCGCCCGCGCCAAGGCGATCGAGGAGGCTGTGGCCGACGCGCGCAAGAGTGCCGAGGCGATGGCGGAGGCCGCCGGCAAGAGCGTCGGTGACGTGCTGAGCATGAGTTCGAGCGATGTGGCCGTGGCGCCCGGCCCGATGTACAGCACGTCCGACATGGCCGGGGCGGCCAAGGACGTGCCGATCGAGCCGGGTCAGCTCGACATCAGCGCGAGCGTCGTCGTGGTCTTCGCGCTCAAGTAGCGGCGTCGGGCGTGCCGCCGCCGGCTTCGGCTCCCAGGCTTCGGTCGCTCGCTGCGGCGCTTTGCGATCCGCCGCCCGTGCCGCCCTTCTTGAGCAGGCGAGAGACGCCCATGAGCAGGACCGCGACGCCGCAGCCCGCGAGGGTCCACAGCACGCGCTCGCCCTCTGCGGAGAGGCCCGTGAAGTGCGGCAGCTCGAGGGCGATGAGGACGCCGGTGGAGAGCGCGGCCTGGTAGAGGGCGTAGTTCACCGTGCGGATCGCGGCCCCCGTCGTGAGGGCCGCGAGCGCGATCACGAGGAGCGCCACCTTGACGTCCACGGTCACCAGCAGGGCCGCGGCCACGAGCGCACCGATCAGCGCGCCGGCGACGCGCTGCGACGCCACCAGCGTCGCCTGCTCCAGACTGGGCTTCATGGCGACGAGCGCGGCTACGGGCAGCCAGATCCCGTTGGGCAGGTCCAGGCCGAAGGCGATGCCGACGGTGATCGCCATCACCACGGCGCGGATGACGGCGAACGCGATCACCGGCCTCGTCAGCGTGCGCCGCGAGGTGCCGCCGGGGATCTCGGAGATCCAGGCGGGTCTGTCGGTGCGGCCGTGCAGGAGCCACCCGACGAACGCGATGGCCAGCCAGAACGCCGCGCCCGCCAGCCAGGCGATCGCCTGCCACCACAGTGAGCTGTGTTCTCCCGCGAGGGCAAAGCTGCCCGGCAGCGAGAGCACGATGAGGAACCACACGTTGAGCAGCAGCGTGGCGACGAAGCGGTGCACCCCGTACCTGACGGCGAGGCTGGAGACCAGGGTCACGACGAAGATGGCGGCGGCGAGCCAGTACCAGGCTTCGCCGCCGATGACGTACGCCGCGGCCGTCAGGACGGCGCCGGCGACGGCGAACGCGCTGAGCTTCCAGAGCCGGTCCGCGAACGCGCCACCCGGGTCGATGAGCCCGACGAACAGAGCCCCGAACGCCAGACTGTAGAAGTACGGCCCCGCGTCCAGCTTCCACGTGACGACCAGCAGGATGAGGAGCTCCGCGAGAAGCAGGCACGCGCGGCGCACATCGAGCTTGCTGCGGTCGAGCGCGAACATCCTGTGCAGATACGACACGGCGGCTCCCGTCGGTGTGGTCATGCATTCATACCCCCCACCGCCGTCCGTCATCGCCGCGCGATGGTTTCTGTCGCGGGACGGCCGGGCAGGGTCCCTTTCGGAGCGGGGCACATCGGGGTCGGTCTGAACGGCCATATCTCTTCGTCGAGGGGGCATCTCATGCGGGCGCAGCGGCATCTCTACGTGGTCATCCTCATCGCCGTCGCGGGCCTGGCCTTGCTCGCGCCGGCGGCCCTGGCGCAGCCGCGTGCCGCGGACCCGGTTGCGACTGCGCTTGCGGCGGTCCAGCAGACCGCTCTGGTGGCTCCCGACGGCGCCACCGAGAACTACGCCGGCCTCTCGGTCGACATTTCCGGCGACACCGCCTTGGTCGGCGCGATGGGTGCGAACGGGGCTGCGGGCGTTGCCTACCTCTTCGTGCGCACCGACGGCGTATGGTCCTGCGTGCAGACCCTCACGCCGAGCGACGGCGCCCCCGGTGCGGGCTTCGGCTGGTCCGCAGCGCTCTCCGGTGACACCGCCGTGGTCGGTAGTCCGTACATGGACGCCGAACCCGGAGCCGCCTACGTGTTCGTGCGCGACGCGGCGACCGGCTGGCCGGCGCACGAGACTCAGAAGCTCACCCCGACCGACGCTGTCGCGGGGGACGGCTTCGGCGGCAGCGTGGCCATCTCGGCCGACACCGTCGTGGTCGGCAGCATGCAGGGTACCTCCGCGGCCGCCTACGTGTTCGAGCGCGACGCGGCGACCGGCTGGCCCGCGCACGAGACCCGGAAGCTCACGCCGAGCGGCGGCGCTACAGGGGCGTTCGGCGCGTCGCTCGCCATCTCTGCAGACGTGATCGTGGTGAACGCGCCTGGTCTGAATGCCCTCTGCGTCTTCGAGCGCGATCCGGCGACCGGCTGGCCGGAACACGAGACCCAGAAGATGACGGCGAGTGACGGGGGCCTGGGGACCCCCAGCACCTCCGTCGCGGTCAGTGGAGACACGATCGTGGCCGGCGCTCCCCGCGCCGGCGGCTCGCTCGGGCGTGCCTACGTCTTCCAGCGCGATGCCGGATCCGCTTGGCCCGACCAGGAGACGCAGGTGCTGTCGGCGGCGGAGGGCTGGCGGTACTACTGGGGCTGGGACGTCGCCGTCTCCGATGAAGTGATCGCCGTCTCGTCGCCGCTGGTCGCGCTCGTGATCCCAGCCCCGATCATCAGGTACTCCGGCGCGGTGTACATCTACCGCTCGGTTGACGGCGTCTGGACCCAGCAGGGCGACCCCGTGGTCGCGCCGGGCGCGGCCGCCGAGGACTACTACGGGTTCTCGATAGCGGTCTCCGGTGACGCACTCGTGGCAGGGGCGCCGCTCGCGCAGGTCGGCGCCAACGCCAAGCAGGGCGCCGCCTACGTCATCCCGCTCAGGTTCGCACTGTCGGCCGCGGTCGCGGGCGGCCACGGCGTCGTCAGCCCCAGCGACGACACCACCGTGACCTACGGGCAGACATCCACCTACACGTTCACGCCGGAAGCCGGGTACCACGTCGACGAAGTCACGGTGGACGGAGACCCTGTCGAGCTCACCGGGGGCGACGAGTACACCTTCCCGCCGGTGGTCGGGGACCACGTATTGAGCGTGACGTTCGCGATCAACACGTACGTGATCACACCGTCGGTCGACGGCGGCCACGGGAGCATCGACCCGGCCACGCCTCAGACGGTGGTCTGGCACGCTACGCCCACGTTCACCTTCCGCCCCGACGCCGGCTACCACATCGGGGACGTGCGCGTGGACGGCAACGCGGTCACACTCAAGAGGAAGGACTCGTTCACGCTGGCCCAGGTGCAGGCCGACCATGCGGTCGTCGTCACGTTCGCCAAGGATTCGAGCCCCTCGCTCGGGGCGCCTCGTGTGCCGCAGCAGGTGCTCCGCGGAGAGCTCTTCACCGTCTCCGGGAGACTCTGGCCGCAGTCGGCCGGCGGACGCCACGCGGTGACCGTCCGCGTCTTCCGCCACGTGCGCGGCGCGTGGAAGCTCTTCGACACCTGCTCGGCGCCCACCAAGGACTCCGGCGGGCACGCCGTCTACACGGCGAAACTCCGGCTCGGCAAGACCGGCGAGTTCCGGCTGCGCGCCTTCCTGGTGAAGACGCCCGAGCACCCGGCCGCGCAGAGCCGTTTCAGCCGGACGCTGGAGGCGCTGTGAGGGGCGGCGGAACGCGCGCCGGCTGACTGAGGCGCCGGGGGTGGAGCCCGGCCACTCTTGTCGGCGCATGAATCGAGAGGCAGCTCAGACGAGGGACAGGGAGACTCTTCAGGCGCTTATCGACGCCGATGACCAGCCGGTGTTCGCAGTGGATCGCGAGCTGCGCTACACGGCCTTCAACCGGGCCCACGCCGACGCCATGCGCACGCTCTACGGTGCGGAGATCGCGGTGGGGGGATGCCCGACCGACTATCAGTCGCCGGCCGCAGACCGCGAGGCGACGGCGGCAAACCTCAGGCGGGCGCTGGCCGGCGAGTGCGTGACCGACGGCACGCTCATGGGCGTGGGCCCGCAGCAGCGCTGCCTCGAGGTGGTGTACGCACCCCAGCGGGACGAAGCCGGTCAGATCTTCGGTGTGCTGGTGCGTACCCGCGACGTCACCGAGCGCGTGCACAGCGAGGAGCAGCTGGGCGAGAGTCGCGCGCTGCTCGGGAACCTGCCCGGCATGGTCTACCGCTGCGCCAACGATCCCGCGTGGACCATGGAGGTCATCAGCGCCGGCTGTGAGGACGTCACCGGATACTCGCCCGAGGCCTTGATCGGCAATGCCGTGGTCGCCTACGGCGACCTCGTCCACCCCGAGGATGCCGCGGCGGTGTGGGGCGGCATCCAGGAGGCGATCGGACGCGAAGAACCATGGACGATCACGTATCGCATCATCACGGCGGTCGGTGAGGTGAGGTGGGTGTGGGAGCGCGGCAGCGCTCTCGCCGCCGCCGCCGCCGACAACGACGTCATCATCCTTGAGGGCTTCATCCAGGACATCACGGTGCAGAAGCTCGCGGAAGAGGAAGTGCGCGACCGCGAGGCTCGGCTGCAGGCGCGGACGGAGGGGCTGGATGCGCTCCTGAGCGCGAGCCGCGCCCTCGCCTCGAGCATCGACTATGACGAGGTGCTCGCTCATGCTGCGCGCGCAGCGGCGAACGCGTTGGGCTGCCCGTGCTGTGACATCTGGGAGTACGTGCCGGGCGATGAGGTGCTCGTGTGCCGGCACCTGTGGGAGCGTGAGCCGCGCCCAGGTCTCGCGGAGGCGACGATGGGGAGCGTCTACCAGGTGGCACAGCACACCGGCGGGGTCGACGCCTTGCACCGCAGCGAGCTCGTGCTCGATCAGCGGTCCGACCCGGGGCTCTCTGAGCTCGACCGGCAGCTGATGGACGCCTGGGGCGAGAAGACCTGGCTGACCGTGCCGCTGGTCTCCAAGCGAGGACTGCTCGGGGTGATGACGCTGAGCGAGACCGAGTGCGAGCGCCGGTTCACGGCGCGGGAGCAGCGGCTCGTCGCCGCGATCGCGGAGCAGGCAGGAGTCGCCTTGGAGAACGCCCTGCTCGTGCGCGAGCAGGAGACTCACGTGCGCTGGCTGGGGGCGCTGGTCGCCGCCAGCCGCGAGGCGGCGTCCCGGCTCGAGATGGACGAGCTCCTGGCCGACATCGCGCGCTACGCCGCCGAGTCCGTGGGCGCGCCCCTCGCCTACATCTACGAGTTCGATGCGGAGCGGGACGTACTCATCACGACGTCGCGTTTCGGCTCCTCAGTCGGGGGAAGGGACGAACCCCCGGGGTTTGAGTCCCCGGTTGCGGACTCACCAGGCGACCGCATCATCCTCGCCGGCGACGAGGTGGTCGTGGAGACGATCTCCGGGCCTGGCCTGCCTGATCAGTATCGCCGTCTCATGGAGGAATGGGGAGAGAAGACGCTCGTCAACGTGCCGTTCCGCTACGGGGGAGAACCGTTCGGCATGCTGGTCCTCGTCGAGACGGTCGCCGAGCGCAAGTACACGGCCGACGAGCTCGACTACCTTCGGGCCTTCGGTGAGCAGGCGGCAGCGGTGATCCACAACGCACGGCTGTACGAGGAGGCGCGGACGGCGCGGCACGACCTCTCCGCACTGAATGTCGAGCTCGAGCAGCGCGTGGAGGAGCGCACCAGGGAACTGCGCGCCGCGAACGCGGAGCTGGAGGCGTTCGCCTACTCGGTCTCCCACGACCTGCGCGCCCCGTTGCGCGCCATCGACGGCTTCAGCCACATCCTGCTCGAGGACGAGGGCGATGCTCTGAGCTCGACCGGCCACGCGCACCTCCTCCGCGTGCGGACGTCGGCGCAGCGCATGGGCGAGCTCATCGATGCGCTGCTCGCTCTCTCTCGCCTCGGGCGGAGCCGGATCAACCTCGCTCCCGTCGATCTGAGCGCCCTCGCCGAGAAGGTGCTGGCCAGGCTCGCCGAACAGGAGCCGGCGCGCCGCGTGGCTTGTGCGGTCGAGCCCGGATGCACGGCGGTCAGCGACTTCAGCCTGCTGGAGGCGGTGCTCACCAACCTCCTCGGCAACGCCTGGAAGTTCACCAAGGGGCGCGCCGAAGCGCACATCGAGTTCGGTCGCCATGCCGGCGATGACGAGACCGTCTATTTCGTGCGCGACGACGGGGCCGGCTTCGACCCAGCCTACGTGGACAAGCTCTTCCAGCCGTTCCAGCGCCTGCATACGGACGAACAGTTCTCCGGTACCGGCATCGGCCTGGCGACCGTGCGCCGCAGCATCGGGCGCCTGGGAGGGCGCTGCTGGGCAGAGGGGGCGCTGGGTGCGGGGGCGACGTTCTTCTTCACGCTGCCGGCGTCAGACCGGGGTTCCCACCGACCGGCCTGAACCCGCTCGACCTCCACCCGGCCGCGCACCGCGTCGGCCCGTCAGTCGCCGCGGGCCGCCGACGAACGCTGGTGCAGCCCCTGCAGATAGGCCTGGTTCCTGGCATCCCTCTGCCAGCGGTGGATGTACAGCCAGCCCCAAAGGCGCTCGAGCGAATTGCCGAGGCGCAGCCGCGCGAGGGGCCGCAGGATGTGGCCCACCGAGTAGAAGCGGCGATAGCCGTCGATGACCGCGGTCTGCAGCTGGATGGCGGTCATGTTCTGCGGCGTGAAGATGACGTGCTGGCCGTCGTAGTACTGCCAGCGACGCTCGAAGACGCGATCGTCGCCGTTCATCATCTCGTACTGCTTCGTCCCGAGCCCGGGCGTGAGGATGTTGAGCATCAGGCTGTCGATGGCGTATCGCTTGGCAAAGGCGACGATGTCGCTTGCCGTGTGTTCGGTGTCGGTGTCGGCGCCCACCACGAACATGCCGTGGCACTTGATGCCGTGACGGTGCAGGGCGGCGATCGCACGCCGGATGTCCTCGACCGTCTGCGATTTCGCGTAGCTGTCCAGTGTCGCCTGGTCGACTGATTCGAACCCAAGGGCCAGGCGATGGCAGCCGGAGCGCCGCATGAGCTTCAGCAGCTCTTCGTCGCGGGCCACATCGGTGCGCACCTGCGCCTGCCACTTCGGGGTGATGCCGCGGTCGATCATCATCTGGAGCAGCTTCTTGAGACGCCGCTTGTCGGCGGCGAAGTTGTCGTCGTAGAAGAAGACCGCTCTGGGCTTCTTCGCAGCCAGCTCGGCGAGTACGCTCTCAGGGCTGCGCATGCGGTACTTGCGCCCGAACATCATCGTCACGGTGCAGAAGGTGCAGTCGAACGGGCAGCCCAGGCTGGTCATGATCGGTGTCTCGTGGATGCGCTCCGAGCCCACGATCAGCGAGAGGTCCGGCATCGGGAGCGCGTCGAGATCCGTGCAACGCTCGCGCAGCTCGTTGTGCATGGGGCGCCCCTCGCGCCAGAACGATAGCCCACGGATGCTCTCGAGCTCGCGCTCGCCGCGGAGCGCCTCGAGCAGCTCCAGCATGAGACCGTCGCCGCCCTCCCCGCGAGCGACGTAGTCGGCGTGGGGCAGGGCGTCATCAGGCGCGAAGGTGGGGTGAGGGCCGCCGATGATCACGGGGAGTCCGGCGGCCCGCAGTCCGTCCGCCAGGGCGTAGGCAGCCGGCGCCGTCGAGGTGGTCGTCGAGATCCCGATGAGGTCGGCCGAGGCGACGTCGTCGCGGTCGATGGGCGCCGCCTGCGGTGCGTAGATCCGCACGTCGTGACCGGCGGCCTTGAGCGCCGCACCGATGAGAGGCAGACCGAGCCGCGGATAGAAGCCGTAGGACAGGATGTTGATGCCGGGCGGCGCAGGTTCGATGAGGCGGATCTTGAACATGACGCAGATTCTACAGCCTGCCGCTCCCCGCAGCCTCAGTCGTGAGCGGCCGCGGAATCGCCGCCGATGCGTTTCGCGGCATAGAGCGCGCCGTCGGCGCGCCTGAGAAGGGCGTCGGGGGGTTCGTCGGCCTTCCAGGCAGCGATCCCCGCGCTTGCCGTGACGCTGCGTTCCGCCAGGTCCGCGCAAGAGCGCACCGCCACGAGCACGCGCTCGGCGAACCCCCGTGCGCCGCCGAGCTCGATGCCCGGCAGCAGCACGCTGAACTCGTCGCCGCCGGGTCTTGCCGGCAGGTCTTCGGCGCGACACGCGGCTGCCAGCAGCGAGGCGAAGCGCTCCAGCACGTCGTCACCGGCTTCGTGCCCCGCGGCGTCGTTCACGGCCTTGAGGCCGTCGAGGTCGAAGCTGACGACTGCCAGGGCCGTGTGGTGCCGGCGTGCGAACGAGACCGACTTCTCCAGAGACTCCTGGAAGTGGCGCCGGTTGGCGAGGCCCGTGAGCACATCGGTGGCGGCGATGCGCGTGATGGCGGCGTTGTCCTCGAGGAGGGTCGCGGTCTCGCTGACCAGCTCGTCGTTCTCCTTGTTGGACGCCTTGAGTTCGGCGGTGCGGTCGACCACGCGTCCCTCGAGTTCGCGGTTGAGCCGGCGGATCTCGACCTCGGCGCGTTTGGGTTCGGTGACATCGGCGACCACGATGATGAAGTGGCCGGGCTCCGGCCGGCGGGCGGAGATGTGCAGCCGGAGGCCCAGGCGCGTGAGGCCGATCTCGAAGTCCGCGGGCTCGCCGGTCTCGACGACACGGCCGTAGATCCGGAGGACGTCGGGCGTCTCGTCCCGGAACGCGGGGACGACCTCGGCGTGGCGCCTGCCGACGACCTTCTCGAGACCGGTCAGCCGCACGAAGGCCGGGTTCACCGCGAGGTAGACGAAGTCGTCGGGGAGGCCCTCGTCGTCGTAGAGCATGCGGCAGTAGGCGAATCCCTCGAGCGCGCTCTCGAAGAACAGGGCGCAGCGCCTCTCACTCTCGTGCGTCGGCGGTCGAACGGGCTGCGACGCAGGGTGCATCGGCGCCACTCCTCGCCATGCCTTCTCAGGTTGAGAGCTTCGACTGATCCGAGATCGCGCAGAAGCGTGTGGAGGCGCGAAGACGGCAGCCCTGCGATGGGCTGCGTACTTGGAGCATCTCCCCGCTGTGCGATGTTCAACCCGCTGCGGTCAGCGCTCTTCGGTCTCGCCCTTGCCGGGCCTTGAGCCCGTGGTCTCGGCGGCGCGGCGGAGTGCCTCGCGCAGGCGGACATCACCCACTCTGAAACGACAGCGGCCCTTCTGCCGCGCGCGCTTGCCATCGACCGCGCAGCGCAGCCGAGAGGCGGGCGTGGCGCTGAAGACCATGTCGTGCCCTGGGAGGCCGAACCGCCCGTCGTGCGCGTGCGAGTCCACGAGCGAGGACACCCGGGGGTCTGGCACCGCGTTCTCGGTGACCAGAAGGGGGCAGCCCAGGCACGCGTCTCTGTAGCGCATCGTCTTCCCCCTCACCGAGGACTCTGCGATCCAGTGTAGACAGCCTCTCGGCCGGGTCAAGGATGGGGAATCATCGCGACCGATGGATTCCGCTCGAACGCGATTCCGGCACTCACGTTCGCCGTCGTCCTTGTCGATAGCTGGGAGGAACAGCGGAGAGAGCCGGAGGAGGATGGCGTATGTCGCGCAGATTGAAGGTCCTGCTCTGTGCCGCGCTCCTGCTCCTTTCGGCTTCCGGCTGTTCGGCGCAGCAGCAGTCAAGTACGCAGGCGACCGAAGAGCCGGTTCCGTACCAGGTCGGTGAGTGGCAGCCCTCCGACCAAAGAGTCCTGAATCAATGGGTGGAAGACCTCGTCCGCGAAACCAACGCCGAAGCCCGACCCCTCGTGCCCGTCGTTCAGGAGTTCAAGGACCTGATCGAAAGCGACCCAGAGCTCCTCATGCTCTTCACGCAGATGTTCGAACAGGTTCCGCGCACTGCCAAGTACCAGAAGGACCCCACCGGCCAGCCCCAGATCAGGGACTACCGGCTCATGCTGCGGCTCATCAACCAGATCATCACCAAGGCCCCTGAATTCAACCAGACGGGCCTGGTCGGCTTTCCCATCAATGCCATCATCAACTGGCCCATGGGAACTCCGGCCGGCACGACAGTCTTCCTGAATCCGAAGGTGAACAGCCAGCTCAAGAAGATCCTGGATCAATGGGGTGAGTTCCTGCAATCGAGCGAGTCCCGCGATGTCCTGAACGACGATCCCAAGACCGGATGGTTCGGCCGGGACGCGAAAGCAGCGATGCCGACCTTCGTCGAGGACTTTCAGTGTGATCCGAAACAGCCCTACTACGGATTCACCTCCTGGGATGACTTCTTCACCCGCCAGTTCCGGGAAGGCCGACGGCCGGTCGCCTCCCCCATGGACGATGCGGTCATCGCCAACTCCTGTGAGTCGGCTCCCTACCGGCTCGCCACGGACGTGAAGGGGAGCGACACATTCTGGATCAAGTCGCAGCCTTACTCGCTCTACCACATGCTGGCGGGCGACCCGCTCGTCGGGCAATTCGTAGGCGGCACCGTCTATCAGGCCTTTCTCAGCGCTCTGAGCTACCACCGCTGGCACAGTCCGGTCAGCGGACGGATCGTGAAGACCCAGCTGATCGACGGGTCGTACTATGCGGAAGCGCTGTCTGAGGGATTCGATCCAGCGGGTCCGAACGAGTCGCAGGGATACATCACCCAGGTCGCGAGCCGGGCATTGATCTTCATCGAAGCGGACAATCCGGACATCGGCCTCATGGCCGTCCTCTTCGTGGGCATGGCGGAGGTCTCCTCGAACGAGATCACTGTGTCGGTGGGACAACAGGTGAGCAAGGGCGACCAACTCGGCATGTTCCATTTCGGCGGCTCCACGCACTGCCTGATCTTTCGCCCGCAGGTGAAGCTCGACTTCGACCTGCATGGTCAGACGCCGGGGTTGGGTTCCTCGAACATCCCCGTGCGGGCGAAGATCGCCACGGTCAAGGAGTGACAGCAGGACGGTGCCCCGCGGACGGGGTGCGCATGGAGTCCGCCCACCATCGGGTCGAGCGCCTCAAGGACCGCCGGCAAGGTCTTCTGGGCACGCGCGGTATACTTGTCCCCCCTCGTGGGCCGCTAGCTCAGCTGGGAGAGCGCCGCCCTTGCACGGCGGAGGTCAGGGGTTCGAGCCCCCTGCGGTCCACCACTTCGCAGCTACTGTCGGCAAGCTCTTCACGACGACGCTGATGAAGGACATGGCGAGGCACGGCGAGCTCGCGCTCGACGACTCCATCGAGCGGCACCTGCCCGCAGACATGAAGGCGCCGTCCTGGCGGGGCAGGTCCATCACCTGGCCGACCTGGCGGCCGGGGGAGATCGAGCCGGTTGACTGAGCCTGCGCTCGTCCACCTGTGACGCCCGACACGTCCCAGGGACCGATCGCTACCAGATGTCCGCGCGGCCGGCTGCGTCGCGCGCCATCGGCGACCCGCCGTCGATCCCGAATGCGGCCGCGAACGCCGGGAGGTTCGAGAGCGGCTCGTTGACGCGCGCCCGCGCCGGCGAGTGGGGGTCGCTCTTGACGATCAGGTGCAGGTACTCGTCGGTGTAGTTGGTGCGCCACACCGTCGCCCACGAGAAGAAGAACCGCTGCTCGGGGGTGAAGCCGTCGACGGCCTCGCGCTCCGCGGGGCCGTCGGTCGCAAGGGCATCGAGCAGCGCGTCGTGGGCGATCTTGAGGCCGCCGAGGTCGGCGATGTTCTCGCCGAGCGTGAGCTGGCCGTTCACGTGAAGGCCGTCCAGCACCTCGTACCCGTCGAACTGGCTCACGAGCACCAGGGCGCGCCGCATGAACTCGGCGCGGTCGGCTTCTGCCCACCAGTCGCGCAGCTGCCCGGAGGCGTCGAAGTGGCTGCCTTCGTCGTCGAAGCCGTGCGTGATCTCGTGACCGATGATCGCGCCGATGGCGCCGTAGTTCACGGCGTCGTCGGCGTCCGCGTAGAAGAACGGCGGCTGCAGGATCCCCGCAGGGAAGACGATCTCGTTGAGCAGCGGGTGGTAGTAGGCATTGACGACGTGCGCCGGCATCTCCCACTCGGTCCGGTCGACGGGCAGGCCCAGACGTCCCAGCTGCCGCGCCAGCTCGAAGGCCTCACAGCGCATGCGGTTCTCCACGAAGGAGCCGCGTTCGATCTCGAGCTCGCTGTAGTCGCGCCACACGTCCGGGTAGCCGATCTTGAAGGTGAAGCCGTGGAGCTTGCGCAGCGCCTCCTCCCGCGTCGCGTCGGACATCCAGTCGACCCTTCGGAGGGCGCGCCCCATGGCGGTCAGCAGGTGGTCGACCATCTCTTCGCAGCGCAGTTTGGCCTGCTCGCCGAACGCGGTCTCGACGTAGAGCTGCGCGACCAGCTCGCCGATGTCCGACGAGGCTGAGGCGACCGCCCGCTTCCAGCGCGGCTTCATCTCCTGCTGCCCGCCCAGCGTCTTGCCGTAGAAGTCGAACGCCTCGTTCTCGAACGCCGGCGTGAGCGACATGGCGAAGGTCCGGACGAGGTGCCAGCGCAGGTAGTCGCGCAAGGTCTCGATGGGGGTCTCGGCCAGCGTGGCCTCGAGGGCCTGGAAGAATCCCGGGTTGTCCACGTTCACCGACGGCGAGGTGACGCCGAGATCGCGGACGTGCCCGGCGAGGTCGAAGGACGGCATGAGCTCGTCGAGGTCGGCGAAGTCGTGCCGGTTCATCGTCAGCGGCACGTCGCGCAGCTGTGCGGCTGTGTACGACGCCTCGGCCAGCCTGGTCTCGAAGGCGAGGATGCCCTCGGCTGCGCCGGCCGCCCGGGCGTCGTCGACGCCGAGGTTGGCGAGCTGGTGCGCGACGTGGGTCGCGTACTTGCGGCGCAGAACCTCGGACTGCTCGTCGTCGCGCGTGTAGTAGTCGCGCTCGGGCAGGCCCAGGCCGCCCTGCCCCAGGTAGACGAGGTACGCCTCCGAGTCCTCGAAGTCGGGCGCCACGCTCAGCGAGTGGAGCGGGCTTGGTCCCACGCGCTGCAGGTCGCGCAGGAGCTCGCGCACGTCGTCCACCGAGCCTGCGGCCGCGATGCGCGCGAGGTACGGCTCCAGCGGCCGCACGCCGGCCGCGGCGATGGCCGCCTCGTCCATCGCCGCGGCGAAGTAGTCGCCGACTTTCTGGCCGGCCGACCCCTTCGGGTCGTCACGGCCGGCCGCTTCCTCGAGCAGCCGGCGCAGGATCTCCTGGTTGTGCTCGTGCACCATCTGGCCCGCGCCCCAGGCGCCGTACTCCGGAGGTATGGGGTTGGCGTCCAGCCAGCCGCCGTTGACGTGCCGGTAGAAGTCTTCGGAGGCCGCCGTGTCGGGGTCGAAGAGGGCGGCGTCGATCGGGTGCGCAGGTCCGCTCATGGGTGTTCTCCCAGGTGTGAGGTCTGTGTGGCTGCTCGGAAGCTACCCGCTCAGGTGACTCCTGCTATCCCTCAGGGGTTCGAGCCCCCTGCGGTCCACCACTCCGTACCCAACTGCCCCGGATGCCTCTGCCACTGCGCGAGGCGGATTCCTGCGGTACGCTGGATCTGCGTCGTTTGTGAGTGCACCGCCACCCGGCGGGCGCTCGTTGGCGCGAGACCAGCCGGGAAGTCTCGTCGATCGCTATCGAGGAGCGCATGATGCCGCCTGCCAAGAGCCGCGTCGAACACGATCTCCTTGGTGATCGTGAAGTGCCTGCCGACGCCTACTACGGCATCCACACGCTGCGTGCCCGGGAGAACTTCCCCATCACCGGCATCGCCATCTCGACCTACCCGGATCTCGTCAACGCCCTGGTGTCTGTGAAGCAGGCCGCGGCCGCGGCGAACTGCGACCTTGGTCTCCTCGCGGATGACAAGGCTTCCGCGATCCAGAAGGCCTGCGAGGAGATCCGCTCTGGACGGCTGCACGAGCAGTTCATCGTCGACGTCATCCAGGGCGGCGCCGGGACCTCCGCCAACATGAACGCCAACGAGGTCGTCGCCAATCGTGCCCTGGAGCTGCTCGGCCACGACCGCGGCGAGTATGCGTTCCTGCACCCGATCGACGACGTCAACATGGGGCAGAGCACCAACGACGTCTATCCGACTGCGGTGAAGGTCGCGTTGCGCTGGGCCGCCGAGCGCCTGCTCGAGGCGATGGGCGTGCTGCGCGTCGCCTTCGCCGCCAAAGCCGGCACCTTCATGGACGTGGTGAAGATCGGGCGAACGCAGCTTCAGGACGCCGTCCCCATGACGCTCGGGCAGGAGTTCACCGCCTACGCGGTCATGATCGGTGAGGATGAGCGCCGGCTCGCGGAGGCGTGCCGCCTGATCGAAGAGGTGAACCTGGGCGGCACCGCCATCGGGACGCGCCTCAACACGCCGGCGCGCTACTGCGGGCTGGCATGCGACTACCTGGGAGAGCTCACGGGCATCCCTTTGGTCACCTCGCCGAACCTCATCGAGGCCACCCAGGACCCGGGATCCTTTGTCCAGTTCTCCGGCGTGCTCAAGCGGATCGCCGTCAAGGTGTCCAAGATCTGCAACGACCTGCGCCTGCTCTCCTCCGGTCCTCGGGCGGGGCTGAACGAGATCAATCTGCCGCCTGTGCAGGCCGGCTCCAGCATCATGCCCGGCAAGGTCAACCCGGTCATCCCGGAGGTGGTCAACCAGATAGCCTTCGAAGTCATCGGCAACGACGTCACGGTCAGCTTTGCCGCCGAAGCCGGCCAGCTGCAGCTCAATGCGTTCGAGCCGATCATCGCGCACGCGCTGTTCGAGAGCGTCACGCACCTCGAGATGGGCTGCCGCACGCTCGCCGAACGATGCGTCGGAGGGATCACTGCCAACGTCGACCACCTCAGGAGGCAGGTGGAAGACTCGATCGGGCTGGTGGCCGCGCTCAACCCCATCATCGGCTACGCCCAGGCCACCGCCGTCGCGCAGGAGGCCGCCGCGACGGGTCGGAGCGTGCACGACGTCGTCCTGGGCAGCGGACTCTTGAGTAAGGAGCGGCTCGACGAGATTCTCTCCCTCGAGGCGCTGGTGGGCGAGCCGCCACAGACCGACCCGCCACCGATCGACCCGCCCGGCGGCGATCGCTGATACCGGCGGAAGCGAGTGCACGGCGGAGGTCGGGGGTTCGAACCCCCGGCGGTCCACCACCTCGCGCTCAGGCCTTACGGCGCGAGCCCCAGGGCTTCCTCCAACGCACGTCTCACCAGCGCCTCGAGTATCTGTCTCTTGTAGCGGTTGCGCCGGAGCGGGCTGGCGCTGCTCGCCGCCGCCGCGGCCGCTTCACGGCACAGGGAGAGGCTGGGCTCCTGATCGACCAGGCAGCGTTCCGCCTCCACGAGGCGCAGCGGCACGGGCGCGACCGCGCCGGCGCACAGGCGGGCGGCGGCGATGCGCGTCTCGCTCATCTCCAAGTGCACGGCGACGTTCACGATGGGGAAGTCGACGGACTTGCGCTCCCTGAACTTCTTGAAGGCGCCCCTGGCTGCGTCCTTGGGGAGGGGGACGCGGACGCGCAGCAGGATCTCGTCCGGTTCGAGGATGGTGGAGCCGTCCTGCGCTGCCGCGAAGAGCTGCCCGGCGTCGAGCGTCCGCGCTGTGGTCTCGACGTACGCCCCAAGGGCGATGAGGGCGGGCGCCAGGTCGGACGGGGAGACCGCGATGCAGCTGCAGTCGAGGCAGCGCCTGGCCTCCTCGAGCACCTCGTCTCGGCGCGACGTGCGGCCGGGGCTCTCGTCGTCGACGATGAGCAGGGCGGCCGGTTGGTGCGCCGGGCGCTCCGGGGCCGGAGGCTCCGCGGCGCCGTCGGGAGAGAGCAGCTGCGCGACGGAGTCGGCCGCGCTGCGCCCGGAGGCGATCGCTTCGACGATCGTCGCCGGGCCGGTCGCGGCGTCGCCGCACACGAGGGTGGGCGCGGCCTGCTCACCCTCGAGTCCGTCGAGCCACGAGCGGTCGACGCGCTGGCCGACGGCCATGATGACCTTGCCCGTCGGCAGGAAGTCACGCACCGATTCGTCGAGCGTGGGGCAGAAGGCGCCGTGCTCGTCGACCACGCTGGTGCAGCGCACCAGGTCGACGCCGGTCACGGTCCCCGACTCCATGCGGATGGCGCGTGGCCCCCACTGCTCCCGGAGCCGCACGCCGGCCTCGAGCGCCTCGGCGGTCTCCTCGTCGAAGGCCGGCATCTCCGCACGAGACTCGAGGCAGGCCATCGTCACCGAGGTCGCGCCGCGCGCGAGCGCCGTCATCGCGGCGTCCACGGCGACGTTGCCGCCGCCGACCACGAGCACGTCGCCCGCCTCGCGCCAGTCGGGTGCGAGCGCCGCGTGGCGCAGGTAGTCGAGGCCGGAGACGGTCGCCTCCTCGCCCTCGACGCCGATGCGCGGTGACTCCCAGGCGCCGCAGGCGACGACGACGGCGTCGTGCCCGGCCTGCAGCTCGTCGAGCGAGACCGCGCCGCCCACGTCCACGCCGAGGCGGAACTCGACGCCCAGCTGCTCGAAGAGCCCGATGACGTCGCCGACCACCTCGGGCGCGAGCCGGAAGGGCGGGATGCCGAGCGCGAGCATGCCGCCGGCGCGTTCCTCGCGCTCGAAGACGGTCACGGCGTGGCCGCGACGGCTGAGGAAGTACGCGGCCGAGAGGCCGGCCGGCCCCGAGCCCACCACGGCCACGTGCTTGCCGCTCGCCGGCGGCGCCGGGCCGAGGAACACCTCGGGGTGGGCGAGCGCGTAGTCGCCCACCTCGCGTTCGAGGCTGCGGATCGAGAGGGCTTCGTCCAGGCCGCAGCGGTTGCAGCCCTGCTCGCACGCGTGCGGGCAGACGCGGCCGGTGATCGCCGGCAGCGGATTCTCGCGGAGCAGCAGGCGGGCGGCCTCTTCCATGTCGAGCCGCCGCAACGCCTCCAGGTAGATCGGGATGCCGTTGTGGTTGGGGCAGGCGACCACGCACGGCGGGTCGACCACCCTCGCCGAGCCGAAGATGGAGTGGTAGCGGTTGTCGCCGACGGCCGCGGCGCAGAGCTCGCCGCCCTTGCGGTGGCAGTGGAAGGTGTCGTCGGGGTAGCGGTAGTACCAGCAGCGCGTCTCCTGGCAGAGGTTGCCCCCGACGGTTCCCATCTCGCGGAGCTGTGGAGAAGCGACGGCGCGCGCAGCCTCAGCGAGCAGCGGCAGGCGCGCGTTGACGAAGTCGTCCCGCGCCAGATCGGCGAGCCGGGTCAGCGCGCCGATCACCACCTCGCCGTCGTTCTCGCTGATGCCGCCCAGTCCGGGGATGGTCTTCAGGTCGACGAGGAGCACCTCGTCGTGGCCGTGGACGCCGGCCTTCAGGGCGCCGTAGATGTCGGTGCCGCCGGCCAAGAGGCGCGCTCTGCCGGGGCCGGCCCGCAGGAGCTCCTCGGCCTCCGCCACACCGGCGACCGCCCGGTAGTCGATTCGCACCTCGGTCATGGCTGCGCCCCCGGATTCTGTGTGGGCCGGGCTTGCTGTACGGGTTGTGCTTCCTGCGCACGTCGGCCGCGGCCCAGCGCCTCCAGGATCTTCTCGGGGGTGATGGGCAGCTCGCCGAGGCGCACGCCGAGCGCGTTGTGCACCGCGTTGGCGATCGCGCCCGGCGCCGCTGTGACCGCCGACTCACCAAGGCCGCTCGCCGGGTGGTTGCCGGCGCCCTGCCACACCTCGAGCGCCACCGGCTCGACCGGCGGCGCGTCCGCCAGCGTGGCCATGCGGTAGTCGACCCAGTTGAAGTTGAGGGGCAGCCCGGTCCGCTCGTCGTAGACGATCTGCTCGAGGAGCGCTTCGCTGGCCGCCATGGTCGGGCCGCCGATGAGCTGTCCGTCGGCGCCGGCCCGGTACATGACCTTGCCGCAATCGGTCGCCTGCACGATTTGGACGACCTCCACGGCCCCGGTCTCGGTGTCGACCTCCACCTCGGCGAAGCACGCGGTGAAGGGGCAGCCCGTGACCTGCGCGGGAGGGAGGTCCTCGACCTCGACCACGATGGAGCCGAGGTCGGACTGCTGCATCAGGATGCCGGCCAGCGGGCGGCCTTCGCCGGGGCCGCCGCTCCAGAAGACCCGCCCGACGCGCACGTCGATCTCCTCCTCCGGCGCCTCGAGGAGGCGCGCGAGGTGCGCCACAAGCTTCGACTTGAGCTCCGTGGCTGCGTTCGGCATCAGCTCCGCCTGCAGGTACGAGACGGCGCTGTCGGTCTGCACCATGTCCTTGAGGCCGCGGTCGGTGTCGGTGTGGGCGAGGTAGGTGATGTCGGCGGCGCCGACGCCCAGGAAGGCGAGCGCGTCGGCGCAGGCGAACACAGTGCAGCTGTTCGAGCCGGTCCCCGTCTCGGCGGTGGGGGCGTCGAGCACCACCGACCCGTCCGGGTTGAGCGTCAGGCGGACCTGCACGCGGCCGCGCGGGATCTCCTGCCAGGCCGCGTGCCATGTGTTGTGGACCGACATGCCGAGGCCGCGCCGCTTGACCGATCCGGTTGTCGGCCCGCCTGCCCGCTCGGCCGTCAGGTCCGCGGGCGCCGCACGGCGCCGGTCCCAGCCGATCCTGCCGGCGCCCTCGCGCAGCACGGCCGCCAGACTCTCATCGGGCCGGGAGACCCACGGGTTGCCCATGTTCGTGAGGGCGACGTCGACGGGGTCGAGGCCGAGGCGCTCGGCGACCTCATCGAGCAGCCGTCCCCAGGCCAGGTTGAGCTCGTTGTTGCCGATGCCACGCTTGACCCCGCCGGGGATCGTGTTGGTGTAGACGCAGTAGGCCTCCATGCGCAGGTTGGGGATCGGCGCCAGAGAGAGCTCGGCGACCTCGCGCGGCACCTCGTCGGCGGCGCCCATCGTGTCGTCGGCGTAGGCGCCGGCCCGGCTGTACGCCTTGGTGTGCAGCGCGAGGATCGTGCCGTCGGCACGCGCCCCCACGCGCACCCGGTAGAGGACCGGCGAACGCGTGTCGTGGAAGTCCTGGCGCCGGTCCATCCGGTACAGCACCGGGCGGCCGCCGCAGCGCTTGGCCAGCAGCGCGGTGAACACCAGGAAGGGCTGGTCCGCCTCGTTGCCGCGCCCGAAGCTGCCGCCGATGTACGGGTTCATCACGCGCACCTTGTTCAGCGGCATCTCCAGCATGTTGGCCAGCGACATGCGCGGCTGGTCGGCGGCGTAGTAGCTCGTCCAGCAGGTCAGGCGGTCCCCATCCCACTGCATCATGCAGCCGCGCGTCTCGAGACAGCCGTGGTCGGGATTGTGATACGAGGTCTCGAACTCCACCTGCACGTCGGACTCGGCGAACCCCTGCTCCACGTCACCCCGCTCGAGGAACGTCGGTCCGGTGAGCGGCGGCGGCGGCGGGAAGGTGTTGCCCTCCGGGTTGATCTCGGGATGGACCAGCGGGGCGCCGGGCTCCATGGCCTCCCACAGGTCCAGTACGAACGGCCTCTGCTCCCACTCGACGTCGAGCGCCTCGAGCGCGGCGTCGGCCGCCTCGTTGGTCTCGGCGGCGACGACCACCCCGACCTCGTCCCCGGCCCAGTGCGCCGTGTCTCCGAGCACCCGCCGGTCGCGGTAGGAGGGCCAGGACATGCGCTCGTAGGACGCGGTGAAGAAGGGGGTCCAGCTGGCGTTGGTGGGCTTCAGCCCCCGCACCTCGTCGTCGTTGCAGGTGAGCACGGCGACGACCCCGGGCACGGCCTCGGCGCGGCTCGTGTCGAGGGAGACGATGCGGGCGGCGGGATACGGACTGCGCAGGCAACTGGCGTACAGCAGACCCTGTGCGCGCATGCCCGTGGCGAGGTCGGCCAGGTAGTCGGCACGGCCACTTGCCTTCTCCAGGGCGTCGATGCGCGGTGAGTACGAGCCGACGAAGGGGGCGCCGCCGGCGGCCGGGGCGCTCTCGTGCACGACTCAGCCCTCCGCCCCGGACGCGGCAGATGCGGCGTCGCCGGCGGGTTCGCCGGTCCGCTCGCCGGCGGACCTGCCGGCCTGCTCGCCGGCCCGCTCGCCGGCCATCTGCCCCGCCCTCACGACGGCCTCGACGATTCCCGGGTAGCAGCCGCAGCGGCAGATGTTGCCGGCCATGCCCTCCACCACCTGCTCGCGGGTCGGCCGCGGCGTGCGCAGCAGCAGAGCCTTTGCCGTCATCACCATGCCGGGGGTGCAGAACCCGCACTGCAGCGCCGTGCCGTGCCCCGGCTGCGCCTGGGTCGCGAAGGCGACGATCAGGGGATCGTCCTCGCCCAGCCCCTCGACGGTGAGCACGGAGCAGCCGTCGGCCTCGGCGGCGAGGGTCATGCAACTGAGCACCGGGCGCCCGTCCAGGACGACCGTGCAGGCGCCGCAGGCACCCTGGTCGCAGGCCACCTTGACTCCGGTGAGCCCGAGGCGCTCGCGAAGGACGGTGGCCAGGGAGTCGCCGGGGGCGTAGTCGCGCCCGGCGACGAGCTCGTGGTCATGTCCGTTCACGCACAAGCGCGTGACTCCGTGGACGGCGCGCGCCGTGGCGGACTCGCTCGGTGGCGCGAGTCCTGCCGCCAGTGAAGCGCTCACTCGGCTGCCCCGCGCTGCGCCGGCCCCCGCTCGGCCAGGAGGGTGCTCCCGGTCTTGCAGCCGGCGCCGGCCTTGAAGACCTCGAGTACGGCGGACGGACGCCGGAACACGGAGACGTCCGAGGGGTCCTCGCCGAGGACGACGGCGTCGAAGACGTGGCCGGGCGCGATGCGCCCGTAGAGGTCGTCGACCCCGCAGAGCTCGGCTCCGCCGCTCGTTGCCGCGAGCAGCGTCTCCTCAAGCGGCATCCCGGCCTCGTGCAGCAGCGCGATCTCCTCGAGGTTCCTCCCGTGCTGACGCCGCTCGAGCCAGTCGGTGCCGAGGGCGATGCGCACGCCGGCCGCGTGCGCGATGCGCACGCTCTCGCCGAAGCACTCGCGCAGTTCGAGGACCTTCTCCAGCGCGTAGGTCGGAGCCAGCGGTTTCTCGTCGTTCTCGGGGAGCGTGGAGTCGATGAGATCCCTGATGATGGACAGGGTCGGGACGAGCCAGCATCCGGCGGCCGCCATCGCGGCCGCCTGCCGCTCGTCGAGCAGCGTGCCGTGCTCGACTGAGCGCACGCCGGCGGCGACGGCCAGGTCGATGCCTTCGCCGCCGTGCGCGTGCGTCATCACCGCCTTGCCGCGCCGCGCCGCTTCGGCCACGGCCACCTCGATCTCCTCCTTGGTGAAGCCGGGATCGTGGGCCGTGTCGTGCGGCGTCATCACGCCGCCGGTGGTGGCCAGCTTGATCCAGTCCGCGCCGGCGCGGAGCAGGCGGCGGACGGCGAGGCGGACGCCCTCCACGCCGTCCGCGGTCGTCAGCAGGTCTCGGAAGACCGGGTCCGGCTCCACGCCGAGGCGCTCCGAGTACATGTCCCCGTGCCCGCCCGTCTGGCTGAGCAGCTTGACGCAGATCTGGAGCCGCGGCCCGGGCGCCAGCCCCTCCGCGACCGCGCGCCGCGCGCCGGCGTCGGCGCCGCCGGCGTCGCGCAAGTGCGTCACGCCGGCGTCGAGCGTCACGCTCAGGTTGCGGGCGGCCTCGAACACGCCATACGTCACCGGCGCCCGCAGCAGCTCGGACTCGTTCATCGTGGACAGCGCGACGTGGGCGTGGCAGTCGAACACGCCCGGCATGAGCCAGAGGCCGCCGAGGTCGTAGACGGGGGCGCCGGGAGGCGCCGCGAGCGCGGAGCCGACGGCGCTCACCACGCCGCCTTCTACCAGGACGTCGGTCTCCCCGGAGAAGCCGCCGTCCTCTTCGAGCACCCGGACATCGTGGAGCAGGATGCTCGGAGCGTCATCAGGCATCGTCGCTCCTCGCCATACACTCCGCCATGAAGGCGCGCACGCTCTCCGCGAAGAGCTCGGGCTCGTCCTCAGGCACGTCGTGCGCGCTCCGCTCGCCCACGATGTGCGTCACGGGCGCGTTCACGAGCGCCGCTTCCATCTCGTCGGAGGATTCGGGCGGCGTGATCGGGTCGTGACGGCCGTTCAGGATGAGCGTGGGGCAGACGATCCGCTCGAGCTCCGGCCGCAGGTCCATCACCGCGCCCTCGCCCCAGAGGAAGTGCTCGGTCACCTCCTGCCGGATGACCGGACGCGTCTCGTGCACACTCAGGTACTCGGGGTCTCGCTTGACCGTGTAGAGCGGCATGCAGACCCGGAGGTAGTCATCGAACGCGGTGGAGTCGCGCTCGACCATGGTGCGGAGGTAGAGGTCCCTCGCCTCCGCGCCGCCGACCCGCTCGAAGGCGGCCGCGGAGCGCTCGGTGGGCAGCTGCGCGGCGGTCGAGAGCAGCACGAGGCCGGCGGGCTCGTCGGGATACCGGGCGGCATAGACCTGGGCGACGATGCCGCCGAAGCTCCAGCCCAGCACGAAGGGCCGCTCGATGCCGAGTGCCGCGCAGAAGGCGTGCACGTCGTCGGCCCACTGCTCGAGGTTCCAGAGCGACTTGTCGCAGTCGTCGCTGCGCCCGTTGGCGCGGTGGTCGTAGACGATGACCTGCGCGCTGTCGCAGAGCGGTTCGATCAGGCCCATGAAGTCGGTGTGATCGAACCCGGGTCCGCCGTGAAGTGCCAGCAGCACGGGCTTCTCGCGCATGACCGGGCCGTCGGGTACGAGCCCGGGGTTCAGGACGTCGAACCAGAGACTGATATCGCCGATGGAGACTCTCATGGGTCCTTCCTCGTCGTGGTCAAGGCACCTTCTGTCGCGAGATGGCACGCCACCAGCACGCCCGGGTCTCCGGTCGCCGGCAGCAGGCTGGGTACCTCGCTGCGGCAACGCTCTTCGCAGAACGTACACCGGGGGTGGAAGCGGCAGCCGGACGGCACGCGGCTCGCGTCCGGCGGCTCGCCGGGCAGGGTGCGCACGCGCTCCTCGTCGCGGTGCACGCGCGGCACCGCGTAAATGAGCGCCTGCGTGTACGGGTGCTGGGGCCGGTCGATGACGGTGCGCGCCGGGCCCAGCTCGACGAGGTTGCCGTGGTACATGACGGCCACCCGGTCGGAGACGTGAGCCGCCGTCGCCAGGTCGTGGGTGATCATGAGGATCCCGACGCCCTCGTCGCGGCGGAGCCCGTCGAGGAGTTGGAGGATGCCGGCGCGCACGGAGACGTCGAGCATCGAGACGGGCTCGTCGGCGACGAGGAGCGACGGGCCGAGCACCAGGCTGCCGGCGATGGCCACTCGCTGGCGCTGGCCGCCGGAAAGCTGGTGCGGGTACCGCTCCGCGAAGGTCTCGACCGGCGTGAGGCCGACCTTCTCCAGGGCGTCGCTCACGGCCGCTCGCTCGGCCTCCTTCGAGGGGGTGAGCCCGTGGATGCGCAGAGCCTCGGCGATCAGGTCGCGGGTGCGGAGGCGAGGGTCGAGGGCTGCGTAGGGGTCCTGATGGATGAGCTGGGCGCGTCGCCGCAGCGGACGCAGATCGCTGTGCGGCAGCTTGGTGATGTCCTGGCCTTCCAGCAGCACGGTGCCTGCGGTGGGCTCGAGCAGACGCAGGGCGGCGAGGGCCGTCGTCGTCTTGCCGGAGCCCGACTCGCCGACCAGGGCGAGCAGCTCGCCGCGGTCGAGGGTGAGGGAGACGCCGTCGACGGCGCGCGCCACCTGCCCGCCGCGGCGCGCCAGACGGTCCGAGAACGAGCGCTTCAGGGCGAAGTGCACGGCGAGATCGCGCACCTCGAGGAGGTGCTCGCCGGCGTCCTTCGAGGCGGTCGTCGGGGCGACGGCCGGATTCGCAAGCGCACTCACGCCGGCCGCTCTTGCTCCAGCGCGTGACAGGCGGCCACATGACTGTCGCCGGTCAGTCTCGGCCGCACAGCGCAGGCGTCGAACGCCTGAGGGCAGCGGGCGGCGAAGGCGCACCCGCTGATCGGCTCGTCGAGGCGCGGCGGCGTACCCGGGATACTCACCAGCGGCCGGTTGCGATTCACGACCGGCGTGGCCTCCAGCAGCAGCCGTGTGTACGGATGGCGAGGCGCGGTGAGCACGTCGAACGTGGGACCGTCCTCGACGACCACTCCGGCGTACATGACCACCGCGCGCGCGCTCGTCTCGGCGATCATGCCGATGTCGTGGGTGACCATCACGAGCGCCAGCCCAAGGGTGTCGGCGAGCTCGGCCAGCAGGTCGCCGATCTGCGCCTGCACCACCACGTCGAGAGCCGTGGTGGGCTCGTCGGCGAAGAGCACGCGGGGCTCGCAGGCGAGCGCCATGGCGATGACGGCGCGCTGGCGCATGCCGCCGGAGAGTTCGTGCGGGTAGCGCCGCGCTGTCGACGTGGGCAGGCCGACCAGCTCGAGCAACTCCGCGGTACGCTGCCGCGCCTGGGCCCTCGAGCGCTGCCCGTGCACCACCATCGGGTCGGCGATCTGCTTGCCGACCCGGTACACGGGGTTCATCGCGCTCATCGCTCCCTGGAAGACCATCGCGGCGTGCGTCCAGCGCACCGCCCGGGCGCTCTGCTCGCCACGTGCGAGCACGTCGATGCCGTCCAGGAACACGCTGCCTCCGACCGAGGCGAAGGAGGGCAGCAGGCCCATGGCCGCGAGGATCATCGTCGTCTTGCCGCACCCGGACTCGCCGAGCACGCCGACACGCTCGCCGGCGGCGACCGTCAGATCGACGCCGCGGACGGCGTGCGCCGAGCGCCCGTCGGGAGCGTCGAACCACACGTGGAGGCCGGCGACCTCGAGCACGCTGTGCGTCGTCTCGCCGGCGATCGCCTCTGGCGGCTGTGCGGCGACGGTCTTCACGCCTCGTCCTTCGCCGTCGCGCGACGCAGGCTGAAGCTCTTGGGCGAGACGTGGGCGCTGCCGAGGCGCGGGTTCATGGCCTCTTCCACGCCCTGCCCGACCAGGAAGCTCCCGAGCACGACGAGGGCGATGCAGATGCCGGGCGGGACGATCGCCCACCAGGCGCCCGCCGACACCGCTGAGTGCAGGAAGGCGTTCTCAATGATCGTCCCCCAGCTCACGCGTGCCGGGTCGCCCAGGCCGATGAAGGCCAGCGCCGCCTCGAAGAAGACGGCGCTTGCCACAGTGAGCACCGTCTGGGCGACGAGCAGCGGCGCCACGTGGGGCAGGATGTGCCGGCGCACGATGAAGAAGTCGCCGGCGCCCAAGCTCCGGGCGCGGCCCACGAAGCCTCGCTCCTTGAGCGTGTGCACCTGGGCGCGTACCACGTACGTCACGCTCATCCAGCTGAGCAGGCCGATGACGAGCACGATGTGGTAGATCGTCTGCCCGAACAGCGCCGCGAGCACGATCATCAGCGGCAGCGCCGGGATCACGAGGAAGAAGTCGGTGACGCCGGTCACCGTGGTCTCGCCCCAGTTGCCCTTGTAGCCGGCGAAGATGCCGAGCGTGCCGCCGATCAGCACCGCGACGAACGCGGCGGCGAAGCCGACGAGCATCGAGTTCTGGGCGCCGGCGATGACCAGGCTGAGCATGTCGACGCCGGCGTCGTCGGTGCCGAGCCAGTGGGTGGCCGACGGCGGCGCGAAGGGCTCTCCGCTCGCGCTCTTCACCGAGTACGGCTCGAGGACCGGCGCCAGCAGCGCGACCACCGTGAAGAGCATCACGATGACGATGCCGGCGACGATCGTCGGGCGGTGCAGCAGGGCGCGAGCCAGCCTCATTCGGCGACCCTCGGGTCGAGCACGGAGTGCAGCACGTCACCGAGGAAGTTGAAGCCCACGACCGAGATGGTGACGAGCAGGAAGATGCCCTGCAGCAAGGGGTAGTCGCGGGCCGCGACGGCCTGCACGGTGGCCTGGCCGATGCCGGGCCAGGTGAACACCGATTCGACCAGGATCGTGCCGGCGATCACCCAGCCGAGCGTGAGGGTGGAGAGGGTCACCAGCGGCAGCATCGCCGAGCGGAAGGCCTCGCGCCAGACGACCCGCCGGTTGCGGTAGCCCTTGGCGCGAGCCGTGAGCACGTGGTCGTCGCCGAGCGCTTCGAGCTGCGAGCTGCGCACCACGAGCGCGAAGGAGCCGAAGAGCATGAGCGCCACGCACGTCGCCGGCAGGATCATGTGACGGGCGCGGTCGACGAACGTCTCGAGGAAGCCCGCGTCGAACAGGTAGGGATCGCTCATGCCGGACGTGGGCAGCCAGCCGGCGAACCAGACGAGCAGCAGAAGCCCTACCCACTGCACCGGCAGCGAGTAGATGACCATGGCGGCGCCCGTGATGACCCTGTCGCGGGCGCTCCCCTGCCGGTAGGCTGCGGTCACCCCGATGAGCGTGCCGACGAGGATCGCCACGACGGTGCCGATACCGACCATGACCACGGTGTTGCGGATGGTGCGCAGCACGTTGTCGAGCACCGGCTGCTGGTCCTGGAACGAGACGCCCAGGTCACCGCGTGCCAGCTCCTTCAGGTAGAGCAGGTACTGCGTGGTCAGCGGCTTGTCGATGCCGAACTGGGCGCGGAGAGCCGCCTGCGCCTCCTTCGGCATGTTCGGCACGCGCGAGAGGTTCGAGGCTGCGTCGCCGGGGAGCGCGCGGAACAGCACGAAGCTGAACGTGATCGTGATGAACGCGATCACCAGCGCGCTCCCCGCGCGACGCAGGATGAACTTCTGGCGCTTGCTCAACGCCTCACCGGGGTCTCGGTGGCACGGTCGTGCGGACCGTCGCCCGTTACTGGGTCACTTCGAGTGCGTTGAACTGCATCTTGTTCAGATAGGAGTAATAGCCGAAGGGAGCGCCGCCCTCGGGCACGCCCTGCCACTTCTTGTTCCACGACGTCACCATCTGAGTGTAGGCGATGGGATGGAACACGACGTCCTGCACCAGCTTCGCCGAGAGCTGATCGATGATCGCCGTGCGCTTGGCTGCGTCCATCTCGCTCGTCTGCTGTCCCCACAGCTTGTCGTACTCCGGGTTCGAGTAGCCGGTGAGGTTGTACGCGCCGAGCATGGTGCTGGTCGAGATGAGCGTCGACCAGTCCGGGTCCGGCGTCAGTCCCCACATGATGAGCGTCATGTCGAAGTCGGTGTAGGCCTTGGGTTGCGTCATGATCAGCGGTACCTGGTTGTCGACCAGCTTCTGCTCGACGCCGATGCCGACCTCCGCGAGGTTCTGCGTCAGCATATCCGCAATGCGCGAGTCGATCGCCCGGTTCATGGCGCCGACCAGCAGCGTGTACTGCATCTCGACGCCGTCGGCGACGCGGATGCCGTCGCTGCCCTTTGCGTAGCCGAGGTCGTCCAGGAGCTGGTTCGCCTTGGCGACGTCACGCCCGGTGACCGGCACGTCGGCGGACAGGAACTGCGGCACGTAGAGCGGGAGCAGCAGCGAGCCGCCCGGCACGGCGAAGCCGTTGTAGACGGTGTCGATCATCGCCGTGCGGTCGATGGCCAGGTCGATCGCCTGACGCACTCCCAGCTCCTGGAGCTCCGGATGCTTCTTGTTGTTCTCGGAATCGTTGACGAGCAGAGTCTCCGGCATGCTGCCGCCGAAGCCCTCGATCTGCAGGTTCGCGTCGGTCTTGAGCGTGTCCGAGGACGTGGGTGGCAGTTGGTACACGCAGTCGATCTCACCCGCCTTGAGCGCCTGGATCGCGGCGTCCGCGTTGGTGAAGAGCTGGAACCCGTAGCCCGTGATCATCGGCTTGGGGCCGTAGAAGGTGTCGACGCGCTTGAAGATCGTGGTGCCCTTGATGTCCAGCTTCTCGATGGTGAAGGGGCCGGAGGCGACCACCGTCTCCTTGGCCGGGTCCATGGTGACCGTCTTGAGCTTGGCGCCGTCGCCCTTCGCGTACTCGGCCCAGAAATGCTCAGGCAGGATCGGCAGTTGGAACAGGTTGGCTAGCAGCGCCGCGGACGGCGCGGCCAGCTTCACCTCGAGTGTGGTGTCGTCCACCGCGGTGGCGGTCTCGATGCCGGGGACGAAGGGGCTGAGGGCCGCGGCCGCGCCGGTCTGCAGCTTCACGACGGTGTTGATGGTGAACGCGGCGTCCGAAGCGGTGATCGGCTTACCGTCGGTCCATGCCGCGCCGGACGTGAGCGTGAACGTCCACGTCAGGCCGTCTTCGCTGGTGGACCAGGATTCCGCGAAGTCGGGCTGGGGCTGCAGTTCGTTGGAGTACTGCACGAGGTTGGGGTACATCAGCATCCAGGCGGCGTAATCCTGGGCGTACATGCCGACGAACGGGTTGAGCGAGTCGTAGCCCATCCCCACGGTCCCCAGCCGGTACACGGGCTGGTCGCCGCCGCTCGAGTCTGACGAGCCACTCGTCTCGGTCGAGCTTCCTCCGCACCCGGCGGTGGCCGCCAGGATGAGGACCAGCGCCGCGAGGACGGTGAAGACCACCATCCGTCGGCCGGCTTTGCGTGAACTCTTCATGTCTGCCTCCTCCATGCGCCGGCTTCTCCTGCCGGTGCACTGCCAGTCCTCGGACCCTTGCCACATGGTTGCGTATTGAAGTTACGCACAATGTGATAATCTTGCGCAACCATGGCTTCCGTGTCAACAGATGGGCATGCTCGCCGCCGGCGCACGAGAGATGAGACGAGGGAGCTTCTCTTGGAGGCCGCCATGCGGCTGCTGTGCGAGAGAGTGGCCGCGGATGCGGAATCTCCGGTCAATCCTCTTGCCGACGTGCTGGTCACGGAGGTCCTCGATGAGGCGAACCGGGTGCTGGTCGCGGTCGACCCGGCCGCCCGCGAGATGACCACTGGAGCCGCCTACAACATCTGGCCTGCCCAGGCCGACTTCCAGATGGACCTCATGGCCCGCGTGCTGGACGCCGCGGCCACTCCGGGCATCGAGCGCGTGCGCAGCACCGCGCTGAGCGCGCTCGCCCGCCAGTTCCCGTGGCAGCAGGTCCTCGCCGAGGCGATCGAGGTGGACTTCGCGGAGTCGTTCGACGAGCCGGCGATGTTCCTCATGATCGGCGTGGCCGCGTTGGCCGCACCTGCGGATGTGACGGCCGGCGAACGTCGCGCCAACGAGCGCTACGTCGCGGCCACGGTCGAACTGCTCTCCGCGATCGTCGAGTACTCGGGGCGTCGGCTGCGCCCGGGGCGCACGATCGAGGACCTCATCTGGGCGATCGAGGCGCTCGAGACGGGACTGTTGCTGCGCAGGCGCAGGGCGCCCGAGATCCCGTTGAGCAGGGACGCGCAGGGCACCAGCGTCCTGGCCGCAGCCGCGGTCGGGGTGGTCGAGGCCTTCACCGAGCCCGTGGGAGCTTCGCCGGGACAGGCTGCACGCGAGGGCTGAGTCGAGCAGCGACTCGAT
This sequence comes from uncultured Thermoleophilia bacterium, assembly GCA_903927755.1. Lineage (GTDB taxonomy): Bacteria > Actinomycetota > Thermoleophilia > UBA2241 > UBA2241 > CAIXSE01. Next base: position 32,644 of record CAIYOD010000111.1, read on the forward strand.
CCGTCCCGTGAGGACTGGTCCCGGCATTCGCCCTCGCCCAGTATCAGCCCCCCGCCGGATGAGAGCGAGCGGCGTCTAGGAAGCCCGGTCGATGAGCGACTCCCGGAGGGTTTGCTGCGTCGCCTCGTCGATGTGGAGCCCATCCGAGAAGTAGCCCTCGATCGACCCGAACCGCTTCGTCATCTCGTCGAGCGCGGTCCGCAGGTAGGCCTCGTCTACGCCGAACACCGGGTCGAGCAGGTGAGGGTCGCCGCCGGCCGCGCGGAAGTGCTCGTAGACCGTCTTCAGCGCGGGCAGCAAGTCCCGGTTCGACAGCAGGTAGTCGTGGAAGACATCTTCCTTCGAGACCCCGAGGAACAGCAGGGTCGAGGCGGCCGCCCAGCCCGTGCGGTCCTTGCCGGTCGTGCAGTGAAAGAGCGCCGGCCGGCGCGCATCCCGCGCGACGGTCTCGAAGAACGTCCGGTACGCCGACAGAGCGCTCGGCAGGCTGACGGTCTCGCGGTACCCGGTCTCGAAGAGCTTGCTGGCCTTGCCGTCTCCCAGCATCTCCCGGGCGGCAGCCGGATCGCCGAGGGCCTTGAACAGCGTTGCGGGAGCGGCGCCCGTCTCGTCGGCCATCACGTCGCAGACGACCTGCTCCGCGCCCGGGGGCAGGACGTCGGGCTCGGCCTCGCGCTCCGCCTCGGTGCGCAGATCGAACACGGTCCGGATGCCGAGCCTCGCCATCGCGGCCAGGTCTTCGCCGTGCAGGTGGCCGAGCTCGACGGAGCGGTAGAGCTGCCCCATCTTCACGCGGCCGCCGCCGGCCACCTCGTACCCGCCGATGTCGCGGAGGTTCGGGACCGAAGGGATGTCGATCCTCCGTCCCGGCTCGCTCCTGGTCGTCTCGCTGCTCATCTCTCCTCCGCGGATCGCGTCCGGCCCTACTCCTGCGAGCGATCGGCCGCCGTCATGGCCTGGACGAAGGCCGGCGCCATCGACTCCTCGAGCTGTGCGAAGCACGCGTCGAGGTCCATGACCTTCGACCTCGACGCGTAGTTGAACGCGAGGCCGGTGATGGCGCTCATGAGGACCGCCATCAGCACGCCGACCGAGCGGTCGCGGGCGGGCAGATGCAGCGCCGCCATGTCCAGTGCGGCGGTCTTCGCGGACACGCGGATCTTCTCGTCATTGAAGGCGGTGGGGCCGAGGGCGAAGGCGATGCGGAAGTTGTCGTTGGTCCGCACCCGCTCGAGGTACAGTGACATGAAGGCGTGGAAGCGCTCGGCGGGATCCTCGATCCTGCCGATGGCCGCCCTGGCCTCGTCCGGCTCCTTGACGGCCACCGACCCGATGATCGCCCGGACCAGCCCGTCCTTGCTGCCGAAGTGGTAGCCGATCGCCGACTTGGTCACCTGTGCCTCAGTGGCGACCGTTTGCACGGACAGGGCCGTCATGCCGCGCTCCGCGACGATCCGGCGCGCGGCCGACAGGATCCTGCTCTGCGGCGATTCCTCCGATGCTGGCCCGTCCATTGCCGACACTCTAGCACCGCTCGGATCTCCGGCGGCAGCACACCCGGCGCTTCAGTCCCGGCTCAGCTCCCCGTCGACCACGATGACGATGTTGCCCAGCTTCTGCTCCGTCTCGGCGTAGCGGTGGGCCTCGGCCGCCTGCTCGAGGGGGTACCGGCGGTCGACGACGGGCCGGAGCTCGCCGGCCTCGATGAGCTCCGTGACGGCGCGCAGGTGCTCGTCGGTGGCGGCGCCCGAGCCGATGATCATCTTCTTGTCGCTGGTCAGCGAGGCCCAGAGCCCGCGGAGGAGCTGGGCCGTGTGCGGGTTGGCCACCACGTACCGCCCGCCGGGACGCAGCAGGCGGACGACCTGGCCGAAGGGCGCCCGGCCGACGACGTCGAAGACGATGTCGAAGTCCCCAGCGCCCTCGGTGAAGTCGCCGGCGGTGTAGTCGACGACCTGGTCGGCGCCGAGCTCGCGGAGCATCTCCAGCTTGCCGCCGCTGTCGACGGCGACCACCTCGGCGCCGGCCTGCTTGGCCAGCTGGACCGCGTAGGTGCCGAAGCTGCCGCCGGCGCCGATGATGAGGATCCTCTGCCCGGCGCCGATGCCGCCCTTGCGGAGAAAGCGGAGCGCCTCCATCGCGCCGTAGGGCACGGCGGCGGCCTCGGCGTAACTCAGGGCCGCCGGCATGAGGCCTACGACGCTGCCGGCGCGGCGTCCGCCGGCGCGGACGTACTCGGCGTAGGCCCCGAGCCCGATCCCGGTCGTGCCGTAGACGCGGTCGCCGGGCGCGAAGGCGGTCGGCCCTTCGCCGAGCGCCTCCACCTCGCCGGCGAACTCCTGGCCGAGGATGCGCACCCGAGGCTTCACGACGCCGAACGCCAGACGGATGGGGAGCCAGACCCACGCGGGGAACTCGAACCGGCGGATCTCGCAGTCCGCCCGGGAGGCGGTCGTGGCGTGGACGCGGACGAGCACCTCGCCGGCCTTGGCGCGCGGCTTCTCGACCTCCTCGAGCCTGAGCACGTCCGGGCCGCCGTAGGCCGTGCAGACGATCGCCTTCATGAGCACCCCTCAGTTCCTCGCGGTGGCGCGCCTCCGAGGGTCATTATCTCGCACCTTCCACGCGGTGGCGACGCTCTGCGGGTGTACGCACTGGCAAGCCAGGGTTTCTCCCCGGCCGCTCAGCGACATGCTGATGCGCGCACCCGGGCGTACTCCCCTGATCCGTGACCGTCTGCGGTCTCGTCAGGTGTTCCCGTCGCCCGCCCTTCACCAACGGCGCGACGGTTGTTATCGATGGTCGATTCTTATATAGGTAATCTCCGCAGAAAGGAGTGACCGTGGCGGTACCGGCGAGGGAGGTCAGGCGCCGGGTGGATGTGCTCTCTCGCGCGCTGCGTGAGTCGGGCCTTCGCCTGACGCATCAGCGTCTCGAGGTGGTCCGCGAGGTAGCTCGTTCGGACGAGCACCCGGATGTGGAGACGATCTACCGGGCGGTGCGGGAGCGCGTGCCCACCATCTCCCTGGACACCGTCTATCGCACGCTGGCGACGCTCGCCGGCCTCGGGCTCGTCAGGCGGGTCGCCGCCACGCCGGGGCCGACGCGTTACGACGCCAACACGGCCCATCACCATCACTTCGTCTGCACCCGCTGCGGGCTGATCCGCGACGTCGACGACCGGGGGCTGGACGCGGTGCGCGCGCCACGGAGCGCCGCGTCACTCGGCAGCGTCGAGTCGGTCGAGGTCCAGTTGCGGGGAATCTGCGTCGATTGTCACAAGAAGGAGCGTGACCATGACTGAGGAGAAGCACGACAAGCTCACCACCAACTTCGGAGCCCCCGTTCCCAACAATCAGGATTCGCTCACCGCCGGCAAGCGCGGCCCGATGCTGCTGCAGGACATCTGGTACCTGGAGAAGCTCGCCAACTTCGACCGCGAGGTGATCCCGGAGCGCCGGATGCACGCCAAGGGATCCGGCGCGTTCGGCACCTTCACCGTCACCCACGACATCAGCAACTACACCCGCGCCAAGGTCTTCGAGCTCGGCAAGACGACAGACCTCTTCGTGCGCTTCAGCACCGTGGCCGGCGAGCGCGGCGCCGCGGACGCCGAGCGGGACATCCGCGGCTTCGCCGTCAAGATGTACACCGACGAGGGCAACTGGGACCTCGTCGGCAACAACACCCCGGTCTTCTTCTTCCGCGACCCGCTCAAGTTCCCGGACCTCAACCACGCCGTGAAGCGCGACCCGCGCACCAATCTGCGCAGCGCGCAGAACAACTGGGACTTCTGGACGCTTCTCCCCGAGGCGCTCCACCAGATCACCATCACGATGAGCGACCGCGGGATCCCGCTGAGCTACCGGCACATGCACGGCTTCGGCAGCCACACCTACAGCCTCGTCAACGCCGCCGGCGAGCGCACCTGGGTCAAATTCCACTGGGTCTGCCGGCAGGGCATCAAGAACCTCACCGACGAAGAGGCCACGGAACTCGTCGGCCGCGATCGTGAGAGCCATCAGCGAGATCTGTACGAGGCCATCGAGGACGGCGACTTCCCGCGCTGGAAGCTCTTCGTGCAGCTCATGCCGGAGGCCGACGCGGCGACCTACGCCTTCCATCCCTTCGACCTCACCAAGGTGTGGCGCAAGGGCGACTACCCGCTGCACGAGGTGGGGGTCATGGAGCTGAACAGGAACCCAGAGAACTACTTCGCCGACGTGGAGCAGGCGGCGTTCAACCCCGCCACGATCGTGCCGGGCATCGGCTTCTCGCCGGACCGCATGCTGCAGGGGCGGCTGTTCAGCTACGGCGACGCGCAGCGCTACCGCCTGGGCGTGAACCACCACCAGATCCCGGTGAACGCGCCACGCTGCCCGATGCACGGCTACAGCCGCGACGGCGCCATGCGCGTGGACGGCAACTATGGCTCCACGCCGCACTACGAGCCCAACAGCAACGGCACCTGGCAGGAGCAGCCCGAGTACGCCGAGCCGCCGCTGGCGCTCGACGGCGCGGCCGACCGCTACGACTACCGCGCCGACGACGACGACTACTTCACGCAGCCGGGCCTGCTGTTCGGCCTGATGGACGCGGCACAGCAGCAGGCGCTCTTCGGCAACACCGCCCGCGCCATGGGCGACGCCGCCGAGGCGGTCAAGATCCGCCACATCGCCAACTGCGCCAAGGCCGACCCGGCGTACGGCGAGGGCGTCGCTGCCGCGCTCGGTATCCCCATGAGCAAGGTGGGCGCCTGACAACGGCGTGAGGACGAAGGGCCGGCCCAAAGAACGGGCCGGTCCTTCGTCAACGCTGAGTGCCGACTCCGCATGGGATACTGTGCGCGGTGGGGGAGGTCCTCGGTGCAGTTGAAGGTCGTCATCGCGGTCGTGGTGGTCGTCCTGCTGGTCGTCGTCGCCGTGGCGGCTTTCGGCGTTTGGCTGGTGGCCGGCGACGTCACCGGCGACGGTGGGCAGACGTCGGGCGTCGACCAGGCGCTCGCGGCCCACGAGGCCGAACTGCGCGGCGTGCCCGGCCTCACCGGGCTGGGAACGTACACCACCTCCAGCGAGCCTCCCTACATCTACGTCGAGGTCGAGGAGATCACGCCGGAAGTGCGTGCGGCCGTGCCCGAGTCTTTGGACGGTTACCGCGTCGTCCTCCGCAAAGAGGTGCCACCCACGTCCCCGCCGCTGCTCGCCGGCGAGGTGACGCGAGTGCGGGCGGCGACGCCGGCGCAGGCCGCCGCGGGTCTCGCGGGCTCACTGGTCGTGGACGGCGACTTCTACTCCAAGGGCCTCGGGTACGAGGACTCCGAGCCCCGCACCCTCACGGTGCGGGTGCCGGCGGGCGTGAGCGTCTGGCGCCCGATGGGCGAGGGCAAGGACTTCATCGCGTTCGCCGAGATCCGCGCTGGCGACGAGGTGCAGGTGACCCTGACGGAGCCGCTCGCCAAGGGCGACCGGGTCGCGACGGCGGCCGACGTCGAGGTCTACTGACGAGAGCCGGCGCCACGGCGGCGTGCCACGGCGAGGCCGGCGTCCCAGCCCGGCGCACGGCCGTGCGCCGGCAGGCTGATCGCCGGCACGTCGAAGCCGGCGCTCGCCAGCAGCCACGAGATGATGGAGTTGGAGTTCCACATCTCGCCGGCTTTGAGGTCGTCTCGTCCCCACACGGGCGTCGGCATGTCTGGGGCCGCCTCGATGATCCGCCGCGCGCTCACTTCGTCCTCGCTCAGCCGGACTGGGCTCTCGACCGCCCACGCGAGGTCTGGGATGACGCCGCCTCGCCAGCACCGCACCTCGTAGCGAAAGATGCGCAGGTGGCCGGCCCATCTGCTCCCGACCGGGCCGCCCGCCACGACTCCTCGTCTCCAGCCGTCGCCATCGGGCACCGGCGTGCTCTCGATGGCGTAGTCGCCCTCGGGGAGGCGCACCACGAGCGCCGAGTGGTAGAGGTCCAGCGGCGCTCGGCGCTCGGCCAGCGCGACGAGGCGCTCGTAGATCTTGCCGTTCAGCCGCACCACGTTGCCGCCCGCCCCCAAAGGCAACCAGTAGAGATGGACGGCTGCGTCGCTCACGACGCCATGGGGGCCGTGAAGCTCGCGGCGCGCTGCTTGACCAGTGCTTCCGCGCCGAGACCGAGGAGCGCCAGACAGAGGACTCCCCAGATGATGGTCTGCTGGACCACTCGATCTCCTCGCGCTGATGACGGCCGGGCCGCCGGATCCTCTCATTCTACGTCCGGGATAGACTGCGGTCCGCTGCGCACCCACGGCGCCGGAGGGATGGCCGCCGCAGGACGGGGCGGCCCCGCCGTCAGGCGCATCGCGCAGTTGACACCCGGCGGCGCTCAGGGACAATGGCCGGGAGCCGGTCTGGGAGCGCCGGTACCGATGCGCGGAACGGGTGCATGACGAACGCGGCGGCATCGCCGGCCGACGAGGCGAGCGCGACGAGGACGACCGGGGCGGCGACGCTGCCGCGGCTGTTCGCCGACTGGGTCGCCCGGTACGCGGCCGAGCCGGCACTCAGCCGGCGCGTCGACGGCGTCTTCACGTCGTTCACCTACGCTGAGCTCGACCGGCGCGCGAGCGTGCTCGCGGTCGCGCTCGCGCGACGGCTCGCTGTGCGTCGCGGCGAGCTCGTCGCCCTCGTCAGCGACAACCGTCCCGAGTGGCTCGTCTGCAGCCTGGCCATCCACTTCCTCGGCGCCGTGGACGTGCCCCGCGCGACGGACACGCCGTCCGACATTCTTGCGGCGATCCTGCACCACGCCGAGCCGGCGGTCGTGATCCTCGAGGACCCGGCGCAACTCCCGCTCGTCCGCGACGTACTGCCCGGCCTGCGCGCGGTGGTCGTCATCGACGCCCCGGACGGCCTGGGGCACGCGCTCGCGATGAGCGCAGACTCGTCAACCGGCGACGGAGCGTGCCCGGTGTACACGCTGGACGAGCTGATGACGCTCGGCGACGCGGCGTGGCCGGAGGCGGTGGGCGAGATCGCGCGGCGTCGCGCTGAGGTGTCGCCCGACGACCTGGCGACGATCATCTACACCTCGGGCACGACCGGGGCCCCCAAGGGCGTCGCGCTCACGCACGCGAACTACGAGCTGAACCTGCTCGAGCTCCCGAAGCTGCTCGGCATCGAGCGCGAGCCGGTGCTCACGCTGCTGCAGCCGTGGCACGCGCTGGAGCGTCAGATGCAGCTCATGTACCTGAGCAAGGGATGCTGCGTGCACTACAGCGACGTCCTGCACCTGCGCGGCGACCTGACGACGGTGCGCCCGGTGGTGATGGCCACCGTGCCGGAGCTGTGGGTCAAGCTCTACAAGGGCGTCTTCCTGAGGATCGACGGCCTGAAGCCGGCGCGCCGACGGCTGGTGCGCTGGCTGGTGGCCCGCTCGCTCGCCTGCGCGCGGGCGCGGCGGACGCTCGAGGGCCGCGAGCCGGAAGTCCGGCCACACGGCCGGGTCCGCCGGGCGGTGGGGCGCGCGTCGGCACGGGCGAAGGTCGTCACGCACGCCCCCTTCCACGCTCTGGCCGACCGCCTGGTCTTCCGTGAGGTCAGGGCCGGGCTCGGCGGCCGCCTGCGCTTTCCCTGCGTCGGCGGCGGCCCCTTGCCCGACGCTGTGGACGAGTTCTTCGACGCCGCCGGCATGCCCCTGCTGGAGGGTTACGGCATGACGGAGGCCATCGTCGTCATCGCCATGCGGGATCCCCATCACCGCCTGCTGCGGACCACCGGCCACGTGATCCGCGGCATGGAGCACCGTCTGGCCGACGAACACGGTCGCCCGTGTCGCCCCGGCGACGTCGGCCGCCTGCAGGTCCGCGGCCCCAACATCATGCACGGCTACTACAAGGATCCCGAGCGGACCGCCGAGGTGCTTGGCGAGGACGGTTGGTTCGACACCCGCGATCTGGCGCTCGTCCACGCCGACGGCAGCCTGAGGGTCATCGGCCGACTCGACGACACGCTCGTCCTCACCAACGGCGAGAACGTCAACGCGCCCTACCTGGAGAACGAGCTCTGCGCCAGCGAGTGGATCGACAGGGCGGTCGTGGTGGGCGAGGGCAAGCCGTATCTGGCCGCCCTCGTGGTGCCGAGTCTCGTCCACCTGGAGGGGCTCGCCCGGAGTCTCGGGCTGGCGACGGACAACCTCGCGGCGCTGGTCACGGACGAGCGCGTCCTCAAGCACTACCGCGCTCTGGTGCACGCCATCAGCGGCGACCACCGCCGCTTCGCGCCCTACGAGCGCGTGCACCGCGTGGGCCTGTGGCTGGAGGAGTTCCGCATCGGCCGCGAGCTGTCGCAGACGCTCAAGCTGCGGCGGCACGAGTTCGTGCGCCTGTACTCCGGCGAGATCGACGAGCTGTACTCTCCGTGAGCACCGGAGGGCGCGGACCTTCGCGGACCATCATGGGCGCCGCCGCGCTCGTCGTCGTGGCGGCGGGGCTCGGCTTGTGGCTCTTCGGCGAGCGCTGGCGCCTCATCCAGCCGTCGACACTCCGAGGCCTGCGCGGCGGCGGCGGCCACGGCGGCGGCCACGGCAGCGGCGGTTCGAAGCTCGCCGGGGTCCATGCGTACATCTACGGGCGCTGGACCAACCAGTATCTCGACGTCCTGGTCAAGCGCATCCTCCCGCGTCTCGACGAGGAGGGTCTCAAGTGGTGGCGCGACCGCTATCACGCCAAGGTGCTGACCCTGGACCAGGCCGAGGCGATCGTGCTTCACGACCACGACATCCCGCGCCAGGACCTCGGGGAGCAGATCATCCCCTACCCCCTGGCGCGCGACATCGTCCTCGCCGGCACGCCCGACATCGCCGCCTACGAGTGCGCCTGCAGGCACGCGCGGCCGGAGCATTGCGAGCCCACACAGGTCTGCATGGTCGTAGGCAAGTCGTTCGTCGACTTCCTGCTCGAGCACAATCCGCAGAGCACGCGCCGGCTGACCCAGGCGGAGGCCGTGGACCTGCTGCGCGCCGAGCACGAGCGCGGCCACGTGCACTCGGCCTGGTTCAAGGACGCCATGGACGGGCGTTTCTACGCGATCTGCAACTGCTGCTCGTGCTGCTGCGCCGGGATCGAAGCGATGACCGAGTACGGCAGTCCGATGATGGCGTCATCGGGATTCGTCGCCCGGCTGGATGCGGACGCGTGCAGCGGCTGCGGCGAGTGCGTCCCTCGGTGTCCGTTCGGCGCGCTCTCGATCAGCGACGTGGCCCAGGTGGACTGGGACGCCTGCCTGGGGTGCGGCGCTTGTGAGTCCCAGTGCCCGGCGGAATGCATCGAGCTGGTCCGGGACGAGCGCAAGGGCATGCCGCTGGATGTGCGGTTGCTGGCGTAGCCGGCCGCGCCGCCGTCAGTCCCCCGACTGCGCGTACAGTTGCAGCGAAGCCGTGGCCTGGGCGGGCGTCATGCCGGAGCGGATCCGCGGGGAGTACAGGAGCCGGATGACCGCGGCGTCGGTCTGGCTCCACGACGTGATCTGGCTGGACGTGTAGAGCACGCTGCGGCGGCGGTCGGACGGCGAGGTGAAGTGGCCGCTGCACCCGATCGCGTGCGTGAGCTCGTGGATCAGCGTCGACCTGACCTCGCCGGGCGTGTCCCTGGTGCCGCCGTCGATGAGGATCTTCGCGCTGATCAGGCCCGGCGAGCCCTTGTAGTAGCGCGTGCCGGTGGTGCCCACGGTGTCCGGCCCGGCGACCTTCACGTACTTGTCGTGCGGCAGGAATCTGATGGTGATGCGTGGGGCGGCGTCGCCGACCACGAAGCGCACCTCCGCCTGCATGCGGTTCAGGCGGCGGACGAGGCGTCGCAGGTAGCTCTCCACGCCGGGACCGCCGTCGTTCTGCAGTCTGATGACGACCCGGCGCCGCTCCCACTTCGCGGCGACGGGCCCGGCGTCGGCCGACTGTCCGCGCTCCTGCGAGAAGACCATGGTCGTGAAGTAGCGGCGGAACCACGCCTTGCCCGCCGCCTCGTGCGTGTAGCGGTTGAGCGACGAGAACGCCAGGGGCTGCTCGGGCTGCCGGTCGAGCGTCGCGTCGAAGACGCCCTTTTCATCCAGCCACTGGAGGCCGATCGCGCCGCCGATGAGGGCGGCGGCGAGGACGACGACGAGCAGCAGACCGACCAGGATGCGGGCGACCAGGCGCACGGCAACACCTCCTTCCTGCTATGTTGCCTCAGATCGCCCTGCCGTGCCGCCGCCGCGGCGCCGACCGGGAGCCGGCGCGGCGAGGGACGCCGGCTCGATGAGAGGAGGAGCAGCGATGCAGGGACGGCTGCGGGAGAGGTTGATCGGCGCCTGGAGGCTGGTGGATGTGGTCGAGGAGCCCGTCGATGGATCGCCGGTGCATCGCCCGCACGGCGAGCGTCCCATCGGGCTCATCCTCTACACCTCGGACGGCTTCATGTCGGCGCAGATCATGGAGAGCGACCGGCCCGCCGTCCTCTCCCCCGACTGGTCGGACCTCGCGCCCGAGGAGTACGCGGAGGAGGCGCGCGGCTACTTCGCCTACTGCGGCTCGTTCGAGGTGGACGAGGCGGCCGGCACGGTGACGCACTCCGTCGAGGCCTCGCTGTTCCCCGGTTGGGTGGGCAGCGCCCAGCTCCGGGTCGTGAAGTTCGACGGAGAGGCGCTGGAGCTGAGCAGCGCGTCTCCGGCGCTCTCGGGAGGCGCGCAGGTGATCACGCGGCTCAGGTGGGAGCGCGCGCGACCGAGAGCCTGAGCGGCGGCTGGGAAGCTACCGGACCGGCGTCACCCGGCACAGGTAGCCGCGCAGCATCGTCGACCCCATCTCCTTGCCGTATGGCGGGTCGCTCGAGGCGAGGACGTTGAGGTTCGAGCGTTCCGAGCCGTGCAGATCCGCGTCGTCCTCCGGGTACCACCAGCTCGGCTCGGCGACCACGACGCGCGGGTCGACGGTGTCGGTGAGCGCGGCCTTCTGCGTCACGCGGCCGCGCTCGTTCTCGATCCACACCCAGTCACCGTCGGCGATGCCGAGGTCGGCGGCCGTGCGGGGATGCATTCGCACGATGGGGTCCGGGTGCGCGGCCCGCGGCCCCGGGATCTGCCGAAAGGCGGTGTGCAGGAACTGCTGTGGCTTCTGGCTCGTCAGGATGAGCGGGTAGCGTTCCGCCAGTTCCGGCGCGCTGAGCGGCGTCTCCGGCGGCTCGTAGTAGACCGGGACGGCGTCGAACCCCCACTCGGCGAGCCGCTCGGAGGCGAGCTCGACCTTGCCCGACGGGGTGCTGAAGCCGGCCGCCTCGTGCGAGCGGTAGAGCCTGGTGGCCGGCAGCAGGCCGATCTCGCGGAACTCGTCGAACGTCAGGCCGGCCGGCGCGAGCAGGTAGTCGGCGGCGGCGGTCTCGCTGGGCCAGAACGCCTCGCCGAAGCCCATCCGCCGCGACAGCTGGTTGTAGATGCGCAGGTCGGACCAGGCCTCGCCGACCTCGGCCACTTTCTGGACGATGCTCACGCACGGCTTCACCGCGCACATGTGGACGGAATCCATCTCGAGGTAGCTGGTCACCGGCAGCACGATGTCGGCCATCTCGGCGGTCGGCGTCATGAACAGCTCGGCGACGGCCAGGAAGCCGACCTTCTGGAGGGCGCGGCGGACCTCCCGCGAGTCGTTGTACGACTGCAGCACGGCGGCGCCCGGGATGTACAGCGCCTCCACGTGGTAGGGGTCCTCTTCGAGGATGGCCTTCATCGACTTCTGCGGAAGGCCGGAGTAGTAGATGGGGAGGATGCCCTCCTCCGCGCCGATGCGCCGCGCCCGAAGCTCCGGGGAGATCGCATCCTGCGCATTGAGCTCCGGCGAGCCCTCCGGCACGATGCTCGCCGGCGCCCAGTCGATCTCACCGCCCGGTCGTCCGAGATTGCCGGTGACGCCGCGCAGGATCGAGAGCGCGCGGCCCGACTGGAAGCTGTTCAGATTGCCGTCGAAGGCGTTGCCCCAGTCCAGGACAGCCCGGTGTGCGCCCGCGTAGGCGCGCGCCAGCGCGCGCACCTGTTCGGCGGGCACCCACGTGAGGCGCTCGGTCTCCTCGGGCGTCGCCTCGCGCACGGCCTCGCGAAGCTCTTCGAACCCGACCGTCCACTTCTCGACGAACTCGGAGTCGTAGAGCCCCTCCTCGATGACGACGTGGATGACGCCGAGCGCCAGCGCGAGGTCCGAGGCGGGCCGAGGTCGCACCCAGAGCTCGGCCCGTCGTGTGTACCAGGTGTCGACGGCGTCGATCACGAGGAGTCGTGACCCCTTCTCCAGAGCGCGGGCGATCCGACGGTGCTGCGCCACGCTCGTGAACTGCGGGTTCACGCCCCAGAGGACGATGACCTCGGGCGGGTGCTCGTAGTCCGGCATCGGGAAGTAGCCGTGCGTGACGGCGGCGGCGTTGGCCCGGGGCACGTGGCAGATGTTGGAGGTGGCGGTGACGTTGGGAGAACCGAAGAGGTTGGCGAAGCGGGCGAGGTAGCGGTCCTGGTAGCCCTTTGCGCCTCCGCGCGCGAAGACGACCGACTCTGGTCCGTACTCCTTGCTGGCCGCCGAGAGCCCCGCGGCTACGGCGTCCAGCGCTTCGTCCCACGAGATCCGTTCCCACTTGCCTTCGCCGCGCTCGCCGGTGCGGCGCAGCGGGTGCGTGAGGCGCTCGGGGCTGTTCAGGACGTCGAGGGAGGCGGCGCCGCGTACGCAGAGCGCGCCTTCGCTGGCCTGATGGTCGGGGTCGCCCTCGACGCGGACCGGCCGGCCGTCCTTCAGGTGGACGAGCACGCCGCAGCCATCGCTGCAGAGCGTGCAGGTACTCCTGACGATCCCGTCAGCGAGCCGGTCCATAGGGTCCTCCTTCGTCGTCCCGTCGGTCATGGGACGTGGCTTCCTAGTGTATCCCTGGTCGCGGCTCGCCGAGGGGGAGCGCGACGTGGCACCATGGGCGCATGGACGTCGACATCCTCGTCACCGTGCTCGCCGGGATCCTGCTGGTGGTCGCCGCGATCGGCGCGATCTACCCCGTGCTGCCCGCGAGCCTCATCGCGATCGTCACGCTGCTCGTCTGGGCGTGGGTGGTGGGCTCGTGGCCGGCGTGGGCGGCGGCGATCATCGGGTCGCTCATCTGCCTCGTGGGCTGGTCGGCGAGCGCGCTGCTGACAGGGCGCAAGCTGAAGCAGCTCGAGGTGCCCGGCTGGTCGATCGCCGTCGCGATCGTGGCCGGGATCGTGGGGATGTTCCTCATCCCCGTCGTCGGCATCTTCGTCGGCTTCGCCGTCGGCCTGCTCGTGATCGAGGCCGTCCGCCACCGGGACCTTCGCCACGCGTTGCGCTCCAGCCTGCAGACGCTCAAGGCCATGGGGACGGGCGTCGTGGTGGAGTTCCTCCTCATCTGCGTCGCCGCGTCCGTGTGGACGGTCGGCGTGATCGTCCACTTCGCGGCGTCGTGACGCGGTCAGGACCCCTCAGGTCGACCGCAGCGTCTCCTCCATCTTCGTGAACCGCTCGACGTAGCCGTCGCGACCGTCGGTGTACGACGGCGGCACCCACGGCATCTCGGCCAGGTTGGCCGTGATCATCGGCAGCAGGTCGAACGGGATCGAGATGTTCACCAGCCCCTCCGGGAACACGCGCAGGGCCTTCATGCCCCAGCACAGGCCCGTCACGCTGAAGTTGAGCTCTCCGCTGAGGAACGGATACACGTAGAGCCACGCGCACCCGATCACCGGCGTCGACTTGCTCACGTACATGTGCCCGGTGGTCCAGCTCGAGGCCCTGAGGATCACCTCCGCCTGGCTCACGGGAGCGGTCACGACCAGCACGTCTGGGTCGAAGGTCAGCTTGTCGAGCGGCGCGAAGGTGATGAACCGCGCCGTCCCCGGATCGAGCTTGGGGAGGACCTGGTAGATGCGCCGGTTGGCCCGCGCCTCCTTGAACACCTCCAGGATCGGGCCGATCTCGCCACCGGCGAAGGCGGGCTCGACCTCGGCGTTGCCGAGCGGCATGCCGCCGGCGCAGATCTCGTCGGTGGCGGCGTAGAAGAAGGCGCGGCCGGTGTGCGCTTCGGCGAGCGTCTCGCAGAGGGCGATGGGCCGGCCCACGGGCTCGTAGCCCTCGGGCTGCAGGCGCGAGAACTTGAGGCCGACGGGCGGCCGCTCGAACTCGAACTTCTCAAAGACGGACAGGTCGGGGGCGGAGCTCGGGGCGCCGGCCATGTCAGGCCTCCCGTGTCATGAACGCTTTGCTGACGATCCGCCACTCGCCGTCGTCCCCCTTGAGCAGGTGGAACCAGTTGGCGAAGGACATCGCGCCGAAGAACCCCGTCTCGTCGACCCTGACGCTGGCGACGCGTCCGAGCACGTCGACCGAGACGACGGCGGGCTCGTAGGGATCTCCGGCGGATTCCATGGTCGGGTGGCCGGCGATGTCGGCGAAGAACGGCTCCGGCGAGCCCGCGACGAGCTGCTCGCCGAGCACCCCGCTCATGACCGCCTCGGGGTGGAAGCAGGCGCGAAGCCCGTCCGCGTCACCTCTGAAGGCGGCGTCCGTGTAGCGCCGCATGACCGCGAGCACCTCGTCGGCGTCGCGGTCGTTCGTCGCACGCTCTGCAGTCATCCCGGGCTCCCTCCGCGTTGATGGTCGAAGTCCCGGCGGGCGCCGGATGAGGGACACGGCGCCTGACATCCCCGCCGCATCGTAGCGGTTGGCGAGGGAGCCGCCAAGGCGCGAGTCTGGCCCGGCGTGGGCGCGGCACCCTTCCGGAGACTGGGGGTTGATCCCTTCAAAGGCATCAACCCCCAGTGCGCGGAGAGGTGCTCCCCGGCCCGGCCAGGCCCGGCCCTGCGCTCGGCGAGGGGCGGGACGAGGCGCCGCGATGGTCGGCGTCGGGCGGGCCGGGGGGAGGCTCAGGCGGTCGCCGCAGCTCAGCGGACGAGCAGGTACACGCCGGCGAGCACCACGAGTGCGCCGCTGACCCGCCGCACCCAGATCGTCACTCCCGAGCGATCCCCCCACGACGCCCAGCTCTGCACCTTCTGGGCGGCCGTGCCGGCGGCCACGATGACGCCGCAGTGGCCTGCCGCGAAGGCCGCCAGCAGGCCGATCGCCAGCAGGTAGTCCGTGGTCGCGCTGCCGAACACGATCATGAGCAGTGGGGCGAGGAAGGCGAAGGAGCAGGGACCGAGGCCGACGCCGAACGCGAGCCCAAGGCCGACCGCCGCGGGAGCGCCCCGGCGGCTCGTCGACTTGGGGAAGACGTTCCAGTTCAGCGGCAGTAGCCCCATGAGATAGAAGCCGAAGACGAAGAAGACGACGGCGACGGCGACGTTCCCCACGGAGCCGAGATCGCCCAGCAGCCTGCCGAGCGACCACGTGATCACGCCGATCAGCGCAATGGACGCGAGCACGCCCAGCGCGAACAGGAGGGAGAGCCGGAAGGCGCACTTGGTCGAGGCGTCCTCCTGCGTGGAGATGAAGCCGACGATCAGTGGCACGCTGGCCAGGTGGCAGGGGCTGAAGACGATGCTCACGACGCCCCAGGCGAACGCCGCCAGAAGGGCCCAGCCGAGCGACTGGCTGAGGCCGTTGCTCAGGCTGGTGAGGATCTGCTCCAGCACGGCGCGCTACGGCGTCGCGATCTTCTCGAGCCCGCGCTCGACGAGCAGCGCCTCGATGTCCGCCTGTGGATAGAAGCCGGTGTGCCGGTGGAACTCCTCGCCGCTCTCGTCGAGGAAGATCTGCGTGGGGATCATCTGGACGCCGTACTCGTTGGCCGGCGCCGGGTCGTCCCAGACATCGTAGAAGACCACCTCGACCTGGTCGCCGAAGGTCTGCTCGATGGCGCGCATGACCGGCTGCATCTCCTTGCACGGGACGCAGGAGTCGGCGCCGAGCTCGATGAACGTCACCTTCGGCGTGCTCTGGGCGCCGGACGACGAGCTCGCAGGGGTGGAGAGGCCCTCGGCGTCGGCCCCGCCGCCGCACCCTGCCGCGACGGCTGCCAGGGCCACAGCGAGGGCAAGAACGAGCAGGCCCGCTCGCGTGCGCCGGAGGCGCGACACGTCAGCCCTGCGCGGCGAGCGCGGTGCTGATCATGGAGCTGACCTCGGCCTGCGACGGCACCTTGCCGCTCACGACGACCTTGCCGTCGATGGCGAGCGCCGGCGTGGACATCACGCCGTACGACATGATGGTGGGGAAGTCCTCCACCTTGACGACCTCGGCGTCGCCGATGGCCAGGTCGCGTACCGCCGCCTCGGTCATGGCGTAGAGCTTCTGGCAGTTGGCGCAGCCGCTGCCCAGGATCTCGAGCTTCATGTGTGTCTCCTTCTCGGTGATGGCTTGGGAGTCAGGACGCGCTGCGGCGGGCTGGAGCGTCCGCTCTGGTCGCGCAGGCGCTCCCGATCTCGCTCCGCACGGGCGGCTCGTCCCGCAGGCGCTGGACGTAGGCGAGGAACCCGCCCAGGTCACGCTCGAACCGGTCCCAGTCGAGCGAGTAGTAGGTGCGGGTGCCCTCGCTGCGCATGCGCACCAGGCCCGCGTCGCGCAGCAGGGCGAGGTGATGCGAGACGAGCGGCTGGCTGGCGTCGAGCGGCCCGGTCATCTCGCACACGCAGCGCTCGCCGCCGAGCAGGAACTCGATGATCTGCGCCCGGGTCGAGTTGCAGAGCGCCTTGAACAGCGGCACGAAGTCGGTGATCGTGCCTCGGCTCACAGGTTCGACGGTCATCAGCTCGTCTCCCTTCCGCGGACGGGGTCGCAGCCGACCTCGTCACATCCGGCGGCCACGGCCGCGGGCACCGGTTCGTCGGTCATGCCCCAGTACTTGCGCCCCAGCCACAACGCCACGTTGACGAGGGCGATGAGCACCGGCACCTCCACGAGTGGCCCGATGACGCTCGCGAACGCCTCGCCCGAGTTGAGGCCGAAGACGGCGATGCTCACGGCGATGGCGAGCTCGAAGTTGTTGCTCGCGGCGGTGAAGCTCAGGGTCGCCGTCTTGGAGTAGTCGGCGCCGATCTTGCGCCCCATGAAGAAGCTCACGAAGAACATGATCACGAAGTAGATGGACAGCGGGATGGCGATGAGCAGCACGTCCAGGGGCAGCTCGACGATGAGGTCGCCCTTGAGGCTGAACATCACGAAGATGGTGAACAGCAGCGCGATGAGCGTGAGCGGGCTGATCCGCGGGATGAACTTCTGCTCGTACCAGTCCCGGCCTTTGGTCTTGAGCGCCACGAACCGGGTGACCATGCCGGCGAGGAACGGTATGCCGAGGTAGATGAGCACGCTCTGCGCGATCTGCCAGATGGTGATGTCCACGGCCACGCCCTCGAGGCCGAACAGCGGCGGCAGCTTGGTGACGAACACCCAGGCGAACACGCTGTAGAAGAGCACCTGGAAGACGCTGTTGAAGGCCACGAGGCCGGCGGCATACTCGGTGTCGCCCTTGGCGAGCTGGTTCCAGACGATCACCATGGCGATGCAGCGCGCGAGGCCCATCATGATGAGCCCGACCATGTACTCCGGGTAGTTGTGCAGGAAGATGATCGCGAGGAAGAACATCACGAACGGCCCGATCACCCAGTTCTGCACGAGTGACAGGCCGAGGATCTTCCAGTCGCGGAACACGTCGCCGAGCTCCTCGTAGCGGACCCTGGCGAGCGGCGGGTACATCATCACGATGAGGCCGATGGCAATGGGGATGTTGGTGGTGCCCACCGTCCAGCGGTCGATGAACTCGGGCACGGAGACGAACGCCCAGCCGATGCCGACGCCGATGAACATCGCGAGGAAGATCCAGAGCGTGAGGTAGCGGTCGAGGAACGAGAGGCGCTTGACGGTGCTCTGTGCCATGGCGGGCGTCTCCTTGGGCGCGAGCGGCGAGTGGGGACAGGGTGAGGGAGTCGACGACCACGACCATACATTGACAATTGTTTATGGTCAAGATACTTTGATATAAACTCCAGTCGATGAAAGGACGCTCTCACGTGAAGACGCTCAGCATCGAGACGCCCTTCGCGGTCTTCAGCGACGTGCACGGCAACCTGCCGGGCCTCGAGGCGATCCTGGCGGACATCGAGCGCCGCGGCGTCCCGCGCACCGTCTCGCTCGGCGACCTCGTCGGCTACGGGCCCTCGCCCAACGAGGTCGCCCTGCTCGTCCGCGACCGCGGCATCCCCTCGCTCCTGGGCAACTACGACCAGGGCATCGGCTTCGAGACCGGCGACTGCGGCTGCGTCTACAAGACAGACGAGCAGCGCGCCGAGGGCGCCGCCTCGCTCGCCTGGACGCAGGAGGTCGCGTCCGACGAGGCCAAGGCGTACCTGCGCACG
This sequence comes from uncultured Thermoleophilia bacterium, assembly GCA_903927755.1. Taxonomy (GTDB): domain Bacteria; phylum Actinomycetota; class Thermoleophilia; order UBA2241; family UBA2241; genus CAIXSE01. The sequence continues at coordinate 50,982 of CAIYOD010000111.1, forward strand.
CTGGAGGACCACTTCACACTGGCGACGCCCGCCGGCGACCTGCTCGCCGTGCACGGCAGCCCGCGGCGCATCAACGAGTACCTCTTCGAGGACCGGCCCGAGAAGGCCATGGCGCGCATGGCCGCGGAGTACCCGTATCCGGCGATCCTCTTCGGCCACACCCACGTGCCCTACGCCCGGTCCGTCGGCCCCACCACGTTCGTCAACGTCGGGAGCGGCGGGCGCCCCAAGGACGGCGACTGGCGCGTCTGCTACGCGATCGTCGACCCGGCGCGGCTGGGCGCCGACGGCTTCGTGGAGTTCGTCCGTGTGCCGTACGACTGGGAGCGCCTGCAGCGGCAGCTTGCCGCGACGACGCTGATCACGCGGTTCGCAGAGCCGGAGAGCGGCTGACGTGGCGTCCGGCACGGTGGATGAGGCGGCGGTCGAGCCGGTAGCGGTGGACCAGGTGGATGCCGCGGGGCCGCCGGCTGTGGTCATGCCCGCCTGCGAGTGCGGCACGCCGGCGCCGCCGACCGCCGACGACCCCGCGGCGGAGAAGAGCGGGGGCCTGCGCGCCCCCTTCCGGGCCGCCGCCCGCGCCTTCGCCCGCCTGCCGTGGTGGGCACGCATCACGATCGGCGTCGCGCTTTGGGCCGTCGTCTATCACTACTGGCTGCCCTTCATCGTGTGGCTGTTCCACGACACGCTCGACCTCCCGGACACCCGCTGGGCCTCGGCGCTCGAGTTCTTCGTCTACGACAGCGTCAAGGTGCTGCTGCTGCTCACACTCGTCGTCTTCGGCGTCGGCATGGTGCGCTCGTTCTTCAGCCCGCAGCGCACGCGGGCACTCCTGCGCGGGCGCCGCGAGACGACCGGCAACGTCATGGCCGCCGGACTGGGCATCGTCACGCCGTTCTGCAGTTGCTCGGCGGTCCCGCTCTTCATCGGCTTCGTCGAGGCCGGCATCCCGCTCGGCGTGACGTTCTCGTTCCTCATCGCGGCGCCGATGGTCAACGAGATCGCCCTGGTGCTGCTCTACGGACTCTTCGGCTGGTGGGTGGCCGGCCTCTACCTCGTCACCGGCCTCCTCATCGCCATCGTCGCCGGCTGGGTGATCGGCCGCCTGCGCATGGAGCGCTACGTCGAGGACTGGGTGCGCGAGATCCGCATGGGCGACGCGGAGGACGTCCAGGCTCTGGACTGGGACGGCCGCGTCGCCTACGCCTGGCAAGCGGTCAAGGACATCGTCGGCAAGGTGTGGATCTACGTGCTGGCCGGCATCGCTGTGGGAGCCATCATCCACGGGTACGTGCCTGAGAACTTCATGGCGAGCATCATGGGCGCCGACGCCTGGTGGAGCGTGCCGCTCGCCGTGCTGCTCGGCATCCCGATGTACTCCAACGCCGCCGGCATCATCCCCATCGTCGAGGCGCTGCTCGAGAAGGGCGCCGCGCTCGGCACCGTGCTCGCCTTCATGATGGCCGTCATCGCGCTCTCGCTGCCGGAGACGATCATCCTCAAGAAGGTCCTCAAGTGGCCGCTCATCTTCACGTTCCTCGGCGTGGTCGGCGCCGGCATCATGTTCGTCGGCTTCCTGTTCAACGCCGTCCTCGGCTGACGGCGCCGCCCTCGGCTGACGGCGGGACGGGGTGGCCGCATCCACCCCGGATGCGGCCACCCCGTCCACAGCGAGCCGGCAGGTCTGGTCGGGTCCGTCAGCAGCAGCACCCCGGAGAGCAGCAGCCGCCCGACGGCTTCACGGCGTGCACGAAGCCGCTGGCTATCTGCACGCCGTCCGGCAGCGGCGGCGCCCCGCACATGTTGTTCTCCGCGGAGCCGTCGTAGACATTGGTCACCTCGATCGACGCGTCGGCGAACCCGGCGCGACCCAGACGGGCGAGGAAGTCGCGCTCCTCGAGCGCGCCGGAGATGCACGCCGACCACGCGTCGGTGTCCTCGAGCAGCGTCCGGGGCACCTGGCCCATGTCTCCCTGGAACACGATGTCGCTGATGGCGAGCCGCCCGCCGGGCTTGAGCACGCGGTAGGCCTCGGCGAGGGCGCGGTCCTTGTCGGTCGAGAGGTTCACGACACAGTTGCTGATGATGACGTCCACGGTCGCGTCCGGCAGCGGGATGGCCTCCAGCTCGCCCTTGAGGAACTCCACGTTGTCGACGCCGGCCTTGCGCTGGTTGTCGCGCGCCAGCGCGAGCATCTCGTCGGTCATGTCGATGCCGTAGGCCTTGCCGGTGGGGCCGACGCGGCGGGCGCTGAGCAGGACGTCGATCCCGCCGCCGCTCCCGAGGTCGAGCACCACGTCGCCAGGCTGCAAGTCGGCGAGCGCCGTCGGGTTGCCGCAGCCGAGGCTGGCGAGCACGGCTTCGGCGGGGAGCTCGCTGGTCTCGTCGACCCCGTAGAGGCCGCGGGCGATATCGTCGAGTGGCTCGACCGCGGCCGGACCGCAACTGCAGCCGCAGCTACACGGCTTGGCCTGGCTCGCGGCCACGGCGCGCTCGGCGTAGTGGTCGCGGATGTGGGTCTTCAGGTCGGCGTCGCTCGGTGGCTGGCTCATCGTCTCTCCTCGAGGGTTCGGTCTCGTCAAGTCAAATCAAACTCGTTGCTTATGATGATAGACTGATGCGGACCACAGTCAACCCCACATCAACAGGAATTGTGCTGACGCCGGGAGGTGGCCCAATGACGAGGAGTGAGGTGGAAGAGACGCGTGCGGCCGGCTGCTGCGGAAGCGCCGATCCGGCCGGGGCCGCCTGCTGCCCACCTCAGGACGCGACGCAGGCGGCGTGGCTCACCCGGGTGGCGAAGGCCTTGAGCGACCCCATCCGGCTCAACATGCTCGACGTCATGGTGCAGGGCAGGGCCTGTTGCGGGCTGCCGGAGCCGTCGGAGCGCGGGGTGCCCGGCAAGGAGGACCCCGCGGGCATCTGCGTCTGCGACTTCCAGGACCACTTCGGGCTCGGGCAGTCCAAGGCGTCCTACCACCTGCGTGTCCTGCGTGAGGCCGGGCTGGTGCACGAGGAGGTCCGCGGCAAGTGGACGTTCTACTCTGTGGATGCCGCGGCCGCCAGACGCGCGCTGGACGCCTTCGCGGAGCTCATGCGCCTCTAGACCTGGACGGGCATCACTCGACCGTCAGGGCGCTGCCGGCGTAGGCATCCCTTGCGGGACCGGCATGCCGGTCGGGGGAGTGCCGCCGGGTAGGCCGCCGGACCCGTCACTCCCCGGTGGTGGGCCCGGCATGCCTCCCGGGCCTCCGGGCCGCCCACCCATGATGCCGCCGCGCGGGTCGGCCGCGGCCATGTCGGCGTAGGACCAGAAGCCGAGGCCGAAGAACGCGGCCACCGCGGTCAGCGCCGCCCAGCGCGGCACCCGGACGAGCGCCCAGGCGCCCAGCAGCGCGATCGGCGCCAGCGCGGGGACGAAGAACCTGATGAGGTGGATGGCGTTGTCCGCGCCGGCAGGACCGGCTCCGCCACCGCCACCGCCACCGCCGGCGCCGCCCGGCCCGGTGCTCATCTGCGCCGTCCAGTAGTAGGTGGAGTACAGCGCCCACGTGCCCCACCAGACGGCGGTGAGCGCCGCGGCGACGGCTACGTCGCGGTGGGCCGCGGCGCGGGAGGGGCGCACCTCGTCCTTGGGCGCAGTGCGGCGCAGCCAGATGCTGCGCCCGGCCATCCAGACAAGGGCGACGAGGGCGAGCAGGCACGCCGGCATGGTCGCTACGAGGAGCTGGGGCATGTGGTCGAGGTTGCCGCTGATCGCTCCCAGCCCGAAGGAGATGACGCCGCTGGCGTAGCCGGTGGCCGTGGCCGAGCCGTAGACGAACGCGTTCCAGGCGAGCGCCAGAGCGCCGGCGAGTACGGCGGACCCGAACCACCAGAGCAGCGCCCGTTTGGGCAGCCGGCCGCGGTCGAAGACCCATACGGCCAGTACGGCCACCGCTGCGACGGCGAGCGCGATCGCGTCCGTGTAGCGGACCAGCATCGCGCCCTCCAGGGCGAGGAACCCGAGCAGGCCGACGGCGGTCCGCACCCTCGGCCGCTTCTCGACTACGAGCAACGCCCAGAGCAGGGCGCCGGCGCCGGCCGCGATGAGCGCGGCGCCGGTGAAGGTGGGCATCCAGGCGCGCCACGCGAACGCGAGCGCCGCGCCCGACGAGCAGAACAGCCCGACGGCGAACGTGCCGCCCCAGGCGCCCAGCCAGCGTCGCCCGCCGAAGAACAGCGCGACGCAGCCGAGGCCGCCGTAGAACAGCGGCGCCAGCCGTTCGAGCCCGACGAGTGCGAACGGCGCCACCAGGAAGGGGTAGCCGGGGTTCTTCTCGCTCACCCAGCTCCCGTCGCCCAGTTGCGTCCACTGCGCGATGCCCTGACTGCCGCTGAGCCCGTCCGCTGAGTCCTGCTGCTGCAGGCGCTCCGCGAGGTCCTGGTACTCCGCGTCGCTGAGGATGACGTGACCCTCGGTGAGCGCCACGATGGAGGCGCGGTAGGCGTAGTCGTCGGGCTCCGCGAGGGTCACCGGGCGCGTCAGCGCCGCGCCGCTCAGCACGGCGAAACAGATGAGTGCGACGGCGATCTCGATCCAGACAGTCCTCGAGACCGCCCGGATGCCGGCCCGCGACCAGAGTCGCGAGCGGCCCGCCGGCGTGTCGGCAGAGGCAGCGGCGGATGTCGAGGTGGACGTGGTCATGAGTGCATCGTAGTCGCTCTTCCTGAGAGCCACATGAGAGTCCCCTGAGAGTGGTTACTGCGCCCGTCGAACCGAGCTAACGCTTGACGGCTCGCCACGCGCCTCCGTTTGATGGGCGGGTGACGCCGTGCACGTGCGGCGTCCGACAGGGGAGCCTGGGGGAGGGGGACGCCATGCTGTGCTCGGCAGGATCGTCGACAAAGGTATGCGGGGGCCGAAGGAGCCTGGCTGTGATGCTGCTCGTGGCCGCCGCCTGGGCGGCGCTCACGCTCGCCGCCTGCGGCGCCTCGGAGGAGGCCGCCACGTCCTCGGGGTCGGGCGGCGGCGGCGAGGCCACGGCGGCGTCGCCGGCGGCCGCGGTGGACTACGCCACGCTGCTGACGCAGGAGGACGTCCGCGCCATCACCGGCCACAAGGACGCGACACCCATGCCCGAGTCCGACTGGGGCATGCGCGCGGGCGACTCGGAGTACTTCGCCCTCTATGAGGCCAAGGACTGGCCTGAGGCGGTGTGGTTCCGCGTCGGCCGCAAGGGCATGTTCGAGGAGGCGCGGAAGGCATCCGACACGCCGGCCGAGACCATCCCCGACCTTGGCGACGACGCGTTCTGGTGGGACTACACCGACGTGCAGCGCGGCCTCGCCGTCCTCGTCGGCGACTCCACGTACATGGTCAGTACGAGGCTCGCCTGGGACAAGCCACAGATGACCGACGACCAGATGCTGGAGATGGCGGAGACGATCGTCGGCCGGCTGTAGCCGCCGGTCGGGCTCCGGTCACTCCGTCTGCTCGCCGGCGGGCGGGCCGGGTTCCCGGCTCGTCTGGGCAGACGTTCCCGACAGCGGCGACGAGGCAGGCGAACGGAGGGGGTGCGCCGAAGGAAGGACGACGAAGGATCGACGAGCCGGAGGCACCATGGTGACAGCGCGCGACGCGTACGACGACTGGTACGAGGACGACGAGCCGTACGGCGACGCTGAGGAACGTCGGTACGACTCCTCGTCGCGGCGTCTGGAACTGGTGCGGCCGGCACGGTTCGCGTTCGAGGTGATCGCGCCGGAGAGCTTCGAGGTCGTGCAGGCCATCGCCGACCGCTTGCGCGCGGGTGCACCCGTGCTGGTCGATCTCCGCGGCTGCGACCCGCAGCTCACGGGCCGCCTGACGGACTTCTGCAGCGGCCTCGTCTACGCTCTCGAGGGCACCCTCCAGCACGTCGGCCGCGAGGTGCTCCTGCTCGCGCCGGACCACGTGGACGTCTCCGGCGATGAGGCCTCCGCGGTCAGGGAGCCCGGCTTCTACAACCGGAGCTGACCATGGGCCTGAACGTCCATCGGTTTGCCCCGGGAGGCTCAGGATGCTACGGTCGCTGGCTCAAGCCCGGCGCCGGGCCCAGGACCGTGAGTCACCCGGCGCGAAGGAGGCGATTCGTTTGACCCCCATTCGCAAGGCGACCTTTCTCGGTCTGATATCTCTCGTCGTGCTGCTCGCCATCGCCGCGACCGCGGCGGCAGGCCCCATCGCCGCCAAGAAGGCGAAGCTCGCGGCCGTCCAGGCGCAGCTCGGCAAGGTCTACGAACAGTCCGACATGGCCGTGGAGCGCTACAACGAGGCGGCCAGCAAGCTCAAGAACGTCCAGGACCGCATCGTCCGCAACCAGCATCTGCTCAAGGTCGCGGAGTACAAGCTCGGCGTCGCCAACGACCACCTCACGTCCCGGGCCCGGCAGGTCTACAAGGCCGACGATGCCGGCCTCATGGACGTCGTGTTCGCGTCGCGCACCTTCGACGACCTCCTCACGCAGCTCGACGTGATGCAACGCATGACGCAGAGCGACGCCGACACGGCCCGCGAGGCCAAGGTCTATCGCCAGGAGATCTCCGACCGGCGCATCGCCCTCGATGCGGACCGCGCCTCGGCCGTGAAGCTGGTGGCGCAGCGCCAGGAGAGCAAGGAGCAGGTGCTCGCGCTGCAGTCGCAGCTCGAGGGCGCCGCGGGCGGCCTCAAGAACGAGATCGCCGACCTCGAGGCCAAGGCGGCGGCCGCCGCCAAGGCCAAGGCCGAAGCGGCGGCGCTCGCGGCATCGCAGACCGCGTCGTCGTCGAACGGCTCGTCCGGGTCTTCCGGCTCGTCGAGCTCGGGCGGCGGCGGAGGCGGCACCATCGTCGACCCCGGCGGCTCCGGCCACTCGTCCGTCGTGGCCATCGCCCAGCGCTACCTCGGCGTCCCCTACGTCTGGGGCGGCGCCAGCCCGAGCGGCTTCGACTGCTCCGGCCTTGCCATGTACTGCTACGCGCAGATCGGCATCGGCATGTCGCACGGCGCCACCGATCAGCAGCGCTCCAGCCATCCCGTCTCGCTCGGCGCACTGCAGCCGGGCGACCTCGTGTTCTTCGGCAGCGCCAGCTACAGCCACCACGTCGGCATCTACGTCGGCGGCGGCAGCATGATCCACGCCCCGCACACCGGCGCCGTGGTCAGCTACGGCTCCATCAGCGGCGCCTGGATCGGCGGGCGTTTCTAGCCTGCACGGCGCGCCTCGGCGCGCTTCCCGATGACCGCGCGAAAGGGGGCGGGGCGCCGATGGCGCCCCGCCCCCTTCTTCTCCGTCCGGTATGGCGCGCTCCCCGCGCGCCGTTCCCGTCACGTCACAGCGTGTCGTACAGGACCGTGCCCCGTCCCATCGTGAACAGCACGTGAGCGTCGAACAGCTCGGTCGCCTCGACCTTGAAGAGGTCGGTGTCGAGCACGATGAGGTCGGCGCTCTTGCCGACCTTGATCGAGCCGATCCTCTTCTCCAGGAAGTTGGCCTTGGCGCCATTGATGGTGAAGCTGCGGATCATCTGGTTCAGGGTCACGCGCTCCTCCGGCCACAGCACGCCCTCGAGGTTCGGCGGGGCCGGATACTCCCACACGAGGTCGGGAGCCCAGCGGTTGACGCCCACCGCGATGCCCGTCAGCGGCGCCGGCGGGATCGTCACCGGGTAGTCGCTGGCCGACGCCACGAGCACCCCGGCATCGAAGAAGCTCTTCATCGGGTATTCCTCGTCGGCCCGCGGCAGCCCGAGGTACGGCAGTTGGAGGTTCGTGTAGTAGTCGTCCTTGATGAACCAGTACGGGTCCGGGACCGCGGTGACCCCAAGCCTCCTGAAGCGTGCGACATCCTTCGGGTTCACCAGCTGGAGGTGGGTGATGCCCGGACGACCGTCGCGGGCGCCGTTCGACGTGCGCGCGTAGCGCAGGGCGTCCAGCGTCTCCGTCGTGGCGGCGTCGCCGATCGCGTGCGTGTGGATCTGGAAGCCGGCCCGGTCGAGCCTGGCGAACGTCTTGTTGAGCACGTCGGGCTGCCAGATCGGCTCGCCGCGATAGTCCGCGTCGCCGGCGTAGTCGAGCGCGTCGGCGTAGGGCTCGTCGAGGTACGCGGTGTGGCCCTCGACCACCCCGTCGGCGAAGACCTTGACCGCCGGCGTCCTGAACATGCTGGTCGTGTGCTTTGCCCGTTCCGCCTTGGCCGCTTTGAGCCAGGCGTTCAGGTCGTCCTCGGGCGTGATCGCGAGCGCCCCGCGGAAGCGCACCTTGAGCTCGCCCGCGGCCGCCATCTCCTCCAGGGCCTGCACGCCGTTGCCACCCACGTACAGGAGCGGGTCGAAGACGGTGGTGATGCCGAGCGGGCCGGCGACCTCCTGCTGGTAGTACGCGACGCCGTCTTTGTACTCCTGGACCGTGTAGTCCGGGAGCAGGTCGGTCACGAGGTTGGCCGCGGTCTCCCGCAGGGTGCCGGACGGGACCCCGAAGGGGTTGGCGGCGTCGACGCTGTCGAGGAGCCGCTCGATCTTGCCGTTCTCGGGGTCGGGAGTCTTGCCGTCGATGCCGGCCAGCGCGAGGGCCGCGCTGTTCGCCCAGCAGGAGTGGTAGTCCTCGGACATCAGAGCGACCGGCCGGTCGCTCACCACGGCGTCGAGGTCACTGGCCAGCGGTCCGATGCCGGGCGCGACGGTGTTGCTCCAGCCCTGGCCACGGATGACCTCCAGATCGGGGCCGGCCGTGGCGAAGTCGGCGACGGCGGCGACGTACTCGTCGACGGTCGTCATGCCGTAGAGCAGCACGGAGTACAGGCCGGTCACGCTCATGCTTGCGTGGGCGTGCGAGTCGACGAAGCTCGGCATCAGCATCTTGCCGCCGAGGTCGACGACCTTGGTGGACGGCCCCACGAACGCCTTGACGCCGCGATTGGAGCCCACGTAGACGATCTTGCCGTGCCGCACGGCCACCGCCTGCGCGGTGCGCTGGCCGGGGTTGACCGTGAACACGGAGCCGTTCTTGAAGACGGTGTTGGCCGGCTTGTTCTTGGCCACCGCCGCGGCTGGGAGAATGAGCGCCGCTACGAGCAGTGCCAGCAGCGCCCCCAGCCAGATCCTTGATCTCATCGTGGAACCCCCCTTGTGAGACGACTGTGGGCGCAGGATGCAAGTCTCCCAGGGGGGAAGGTCAAGCGATGGGGACGGCCAGTTCGGTGATCCACGCGTGGGGGTCGTCCGTGTCCAGTTCGGTCACGACGCCCAGTTCGCGCACCGGGCCCGACGCGACGAGGTCGTTCTCGGCGATCCATGCGCGCAGCTCGACGTGGGCGTTCCAGATCGTGTCGTAGGGGCCCTGGAACGTGGTGTAGGCGACGCGCTCCTCGGGCAGTTCCATGCAGGTGACGCCCGGGCACGAGGGGAGTCGCCGGGCGACCGGGAAGCAGACCTCGAAGCGGATCTCGTCGTCCCGGGCGAAGTCGGTGGTGTAGAGGACGACGGGCTGGGCCGCCGGCTCCGCCCCCTGCCGGGCGATGTGGACCAGCACGGTCGCGCCGGCCTGCCGTATGGCGCTCTCGAGCAGCCAAGGGTCGTGGGGGTGGGTGCGCGGGGCGGCGCCGCGCGCGCTCATCACGAGGATCGCCGGAACGGTCTTGAGGGCGATCTCATATGACACCAGAGGCCCGCCGCGCGCGAGCTCCTGGTCCAGCAGCCTGAGCAGGCGGCTCTGCTCCGCCAATCGCGCCGCCACGCCGTCGCGATGCTGCCGCAGGTGCGCGCGCAGCTCGCCGGCCTCGGAGGCGGCGATCAGGTCGGCCAGCTGGTCGACGGTGAGCCCCATCTGGCGGCCGAGGTGGATGAGGCTGGCCACGCGCGTCTGACCGAGGTCGTAGTAGCGGTAGCGCGTGTCCGGGTCGACGAGCGCAGGCGAGAGCACACCGCGCTCATCGAGGCGGCGGAGCAGCCGCGGCGACAGGTCGGTGAGCTTGGCGAAGCGCCCGATCGTGAGGAGTCCGTCTGTGTCCACGACTCCAGCGTACGCGTGAAGGCGGCGCCGAGGCAATGCCTGCCGGCGCCGTCTTCCGATACCATCCGTGCGACGACCAGGCGGAGCCGCCCGCCGTGGCGGGGGCGGCGATCACGGCGAGGAGGCACGGATGCGGATCGTGGTGCACGGCCAGCAGGCCTTCGGCAAGGCCGTGCTCGAGGCGCTGCTCGAGCGGGGCGCCGACGTGGTGGCGGTCTACGCCGCAGCGGAAGGCCCGCGGCCGGACCCGCTGGCGGAGGCGGCTCAGGCGGCCGGGCTTCCGCTCGTCCGCCCGGCCTCGTTCCGCGACCCGGCTGTGGTGGAGTCGTTCCGCGGCTTTGCGCCGGACCTCCAGGTCATGGCGTTCGTCACGCTGATCGTCCCGCCGGAGTTCCTCTCCGTACCGACGCACGGCACGATCCAGTACCACCCGTCTCTGCTTCCGAGGCACCGCGGTCGCAGTGCGATCAACTGGCCGGTGATCAAGGGTGAGCCCGAGACCGGCCTCACGGTGTTCTGGCCGGACGGCGGCATCGATACGGGCGACGTGCTGCTGCAGCGCACCACGCCGATCTCGGAGACCGACACGCTGGGCTCCGTGTACTTCGACCGTCTGTTCCCGATGGGCGTGGAGGCGATGCTGGAGGCGGTGGACCTGGTCGCTGCCGGCACGGCCCCGCGGATCCCGCAGGACGAGTCGCTGGCGACCTACGAGGCGCCGTGCGAGCGTGAGAACGCGCGCATCGACTGGGGCAAGCCTTGCCGGCAGCTCCACGACCTGATCCGCGGCTGCGACCCGGCGCCGGGGGCCTGGACCACCTGCGGCGGCCAGGCCCTGCAGCTCTTCTCGTCGGCGCCTCGGCCCGCCCGTGATGTCACGGGCGTCGGCGGCGCGATGGGTGAGGTCGCCTCAGTCGACGACGACGGCTTCAGCGTCGTCTGCGCCGACGGCCGCGTGCGCGTCACCCGCGTGCGGCCGGCCGGGGGCGCGAAGACGGGCGCCGGCGAGTGGGCCGCTGCAAGCGGCCTCGTCCCCGGCGCCCGTCTGGAGTGACGCTCGTCAGGCCGGCGTCTTCCTCGGCAGCACCAGCACCACGATCAGCGTGATGAGGAAGAAGAAGAATCCGAGGATGCCGAACAGAACGGGGCTGTAGCCCTTGTTGCCGGCCAGCCATGCGCACAGCCATGCACACAGCACGGCGATGACGAGGCTGATGAGCCAATACCACCAGACCATTGAGTCCTCCTTGGGTAGACAAGGACTCCTTCCCGATGAGCAGAAGCAGTCCTTCCGCTGGAGAGGCCTGGGAGGTGGAGGCGGGCCGCCCGCTCAGGCGACGGAGAGCGGGCGCAGCTCCACCGGCCTGCGCGCCGCGCAGAGGTCGCAGGTGCAGCCCTCGGCGTGGCGCCAGCCATGCCCGGGGGTGCGCCACGACGGGACCAGACGCTGCTTGCCTTTGGGGTCGCGGCGCCAGAAGCTGATGCCGTCGTAGTAGAAGCTGTCGTCGTCCGCGGTCTCGCCGTCGAGCCAAGCCTCGCGCTCGGCGCAGAGGATCTGGTATCTGCTGTAGGTCAGGCGGTCCGCGTTCATCGCTCTCTCCTCGTTCCCCTCGGCGCCCCTCACGCCGGTTGCACTCCAAGTATCGGTTCCCGCCGCCCGGGAGTATCCAGAACATTCGTCTGGGTGGCGCGACTTCTTTGCGAGCCTGACGTGAGGCTGTGACCTTCCCGAGACGGTTCCCAAGCCGCCTGGGTAACCAGACGGATGTCCTATAGGGCGCCTGCCTCTGTTGCCGAATTCGTAAGCGACCACTCAGCTGGGGCGCGCCCATGACGGCGCCCCGTGGAGCAGCGGAGGAGAAGAAGATGTCCAGATCGCACCACGTCGCCAGGGGCATGACGGCCGCGGCCGTCGCGCTCACCGCGCTTGTCCTGCTCGCGACGTTCGCCTCGGTCGCGTTCGCGGTTCCCGGGACGGTGACCGGCATCACCTCCCCGACGCACCCGGGCGAGACCACCTGGTACTCGAACAACGGCCCGAGCTTCGCCTGGGAGCCGGCGCTGGCCGACGGGACGGCGATCTCCGGCTACTCCTGCGTGCTCGACAGGAACGTCGACACCGTTCCCGACACCCTGAGCGACCGCAATTCGCTCACCTATCTTCCGCGCGTGGCCTACGCCGTCGGCGGCCGGCCGGCCGAGGCGCGCATCGTCGACGTCAGTGGCGACGGCAAGCCCGACCTCGTGGTGGAGAACTACACCTCCAGCACCCTGAGCGTCCTGCTCGGCAACGGCGACGGCACGCTCGCCCCCAAGGTGGACTACGCGACGGGGACCGGCCCCTGGTCGATGGCCGTCGGCGACGTGAACGGCGACGGCAAGATCGACGTCGTGACCTGCAACTACGCTGCGAGCTCCGCGAGCGTCTTCATCAGCAACGGCGACGGCACGCTCAAGGCCAAGGCCGACTACACGACGGGGGCGGGGACCAACCCCGAGTGCCTGCGCATGGGCGACGTCGACGGCGACGGCGATCTCGACATCTTCACGGCCAACGCCAGCACGGACAACGTCAGCATCCTGCTGAACAACGGGAACGGCACCTTCAGGGCGCCGACCACGTTCAGCACCGCGACGCACCCCACCTCGATCGATCTCAGCGACCTGAACGGCGACGGCAAGCAGGACCTGGCCACGGCGAACTACAGCGCCGGCAGCGTCAGCGTGCTGCTGGGCAGGGGCAACGGGACGTTCGCGGCCGCGGTGAACTATGCGGCGAGCGGCAACCCGCAGATGGTCCTCGCCTCCGACCTCAACGGCGACGGCAAGCCCGACCTCTCCACGGTCAACTGGGGCACCAACAACGCCAGCGTCCTGCTGAACAACGGCAATGGGACCTTCAAGACGGCCGCGAACTACGCGATCGGCGACGGTCCGTACGCCTTCAGTGTCATCGACCTCAACCAGGACTCCGCTCCCGACCTGGTGACGACCAACAACACGGCCGGCAGCGTCAGCATCCTCTACGGCAACGGCGACGGCACCTTCGATCCCAAGAGGGACCTCGCGACCGGCAGCGGTCCGTGCTTCGTCGCGCTCGGGGACCTCAACGGCGACGGCTACGGCGACCTGATCACGACCGACATGAACGACAACACCGTGAGCGTGTTCCGCGGCACCGCGTTCCTCGGCGCCTCGTACGCCGGCAAGAGCGACGGCGTGTGGTACTTCCACGTGCGTGCGGTCAACTCGGCCGGCGTCGGCGGGCCGACGACCACGCGCGAGCTGCGCATCGACGTGACGGCGCCGGCGACGAGCGACAGCTCCGGCCCGGCGCTGGCCGCCGACGGCGACAGCGCCTGGCGCCAGACCGGTCAGACCGTGACCCTCGAGGCCGCCGACGCGAGCAGCGGCCTGGCGCACACCTACTACACGCTCGACGGCGTGCAGCACGACTACGAAGGCCCCTTCACGGTGGACGGCGACGGCAGCCATGCCGTCACGTACTGGTCCACCGATATCGCCGGCAACAGCGAGGCGGCGCACCAGGGCTGGGTGAACATCGACGGCGACGCGCCAAGCAGCAGCGACGCGTCGACCCCGGCCCTGGCGCCCGACTCGCTCACCGGCTGGCACGGCGCGGCGCAGTTCGTGATGCTCTTCGCGGCGGACGGCGGCACGGACGCGGTCAGCGGCATCGCTCGCGTCGAATACGACCTCGACGGCGCCGGCTACGTGCCGTACGTGGCGCCGTTCCTCGTCGGCGCGGAAGGGTCGCACACCCTGCGCTTCCGCGCCGTGGACCGCGCCGGCAACGTCGAGGACGCGCACGACGCGTTCGTGAACCTCGACCTCTCGGCACCGACGATCTCGAGCAGCGCCGACGGTGACGTCGCCTGGCACAAGGACGACGTCGACGTGACCCTGACGAGTGGCGACGATGGCGGGTCCGGCCTCGCGGCCGTGCAGTACAGGCGCGCCGGCGATCCGGACTGGACGGACGCCTCGGGCGCCGGCTTCACCATCCCGGCCGCGGGCGCGAACGGCACGGTCGCCTACGCGTATCGCGCCGTGGACGGCGCCGGCAACGAGACCGCCGGCGGCTGCACGCTCCAGTTCGACACGGCTGCGCCGCAGACCAGCGACGACTACGCCGGCGGCAGCGACTGGCAGGCGGGCGACGTGCACTTCGCGCTCGCCGCGGACGACGCCACCTCCGGCCTCGCCGGCACCACCTGGGCCGTGGACGGCGGCGCGCCGCAGAGCGGCACCGGTGTCACCGTGACCGGCGACGGCGAGCACAGCGTCACTTACTTCAGCACCGACGTCGCGGGCAACGCCGAGGACGCGCACAGCGTGACCGTGCGCATCGACGGCACGGCGCCCGTCACCAGCGACGACTACGCCGGCGGCAGCGACTGGCAGGCGGGACCTGTGAGCTTCGCGCTCACGGCGGACGACGCGACCTCCGGCCTCGCCGGCACCACCTGGGCCGTGGACGGCGGCGCGCCGCAGAGCGGCACCGACGTCACCGTGACCGGCGACGGCGAGCACAGCGTCACTTACTTCAGCACCGACGTCGCGGGCAACGTCGAGGACGCGCACAGCGTGACCGTGCGCATCGACGGCACGGCGCCGGTGACGAGCGACAGCTCCGACCCGGCGCTGGCGGCAGACGGTGACGGCGGCTGGCGCACGACTGGCCAGAACGTGACGCTTTCGCCCGCCGACACCGGCGGCAGCGGGCTGGCGCGCACCTACTACACGCTCGACGGCGCGCAGCACGAGTACGAGGGCCCGTTCGCGGTGGCCGGCGACGGCAGTCACACGGTCACCTGGTGGTCCGCCGATGCCGCCGGCAACACCGAAGCGGCGCACACCGGCTTCGTCAACATCTGGGGCACGCCGCCGGCGACGAGCGCGAGCGCCGCCGTCTCGACTGCCGCGGACGAGGGATGGCGGACGAGTGATCCCCAGCCGGTCGGCCTCACGGCGACCGGCGGCCACGGCGCCGTGACGGTGCACTACGTGCTCGACGGCGGCACGCGGGCCGACGCCGCCGGCGAAGCGACGTTCGACGTCGCCGGCGACGGCAGCCACGAGCTCGAGTACTGGGCCACCGACGAGCTCGGCAACGAAGAGACCCATCACACCGGCCACGTGAACATCGACACCGTCACGCCGGTGACCACCGACGACTACGCCGGCGGCAGCGCCTGGCAGACGGGCCCCGTGAGCTTCGCGCTCACGGCGGACGACGCCGCCTCCGGGGTCGAGAGCACCACGTGGTCTCTCGACGGCGGCGCGCCGCAGAGCGGCACCGACGTCACGGTGACCGGCGACGGCGAGCACACGGTGACCTACTTCTCGACCGACGTGGCCGGGAACACCGGGAGCGAGCAGCGCGTGACGGTGCCCATCGACGCCGGCGCTCCCGAGACGGGCGACGACGCGCCGGCCGGCTGGCGGAACGCGGACACCACCGTGACGCTGACCCCCGCGGACGCCCTCTCCGGCATGACCGGCGGTCTCGCCGCCACCACCTGGGAGCTCGACGGCGGCGCGACGCGGACGGGCACGAGCGTGCTCGTGGCGGCGCCGTCCGATCACTCCGGCGACGGCGTCCGCGCGATCACCTACCGGTCCACGGACGCCGCCGGCAACTGCGAGGCGGACCAGACGGCGACGGTGCTGGTCGACACGCTCGCGCCCACCACGCGCGACGACCTCGCCTCCGGCCCGCCGGCCCATACCGACCCCGTGGCGGTCGTGCTCTCCGCGTCGGACGAGCACGGCGCGCTGGACGTCTCCGGCGTCGCCGTCACGCACTTCCGTGTGGACGACGGTCCCTGGCAGACGGGCACCTCTGTCGAAGTCACCGGCGACGGCGACCACACCGTCAGCTACTACTCCACCGACAACGCCGGCAACGACGAGGCCGTCAGGACCTCGTCGACGCTGACGATCGCCACCACCCCGCCCGGCGCGAGCAGTGACGACGCGCCGTCCGCATGGGTCGACCATCCGGTCACCGTCACGCTCCTTCCGGGCACGGGCGCCGTGCGCACCACCTGGGAGCTCGACGGCGGCGCGACGCGGACGGGCACGAGCGTGCTGGTGGCGGCGCCGTCCGATCACTCCGGCGACGGCGCTCACACGCTGACCTATCGCTCGTGGGCCAGGGGTGACGTGGCGGAGACCACTCGCTCGGCCGTGATCCGCATCGACACCGCGGCGCCGCACACCGGCGACAACGCCCCCGCCGGCTGGCACCGCGGGCCTGTGACGCTCACGCTCAGCCCCTCCGACGCCGCGTCCGGCGTCGCCGGGATCACCTGGACGCTCGACGGTGGGGCCGCCCAGAACGGCACCAGCGTGCCGGTCGGCGGCGACGGCACGCACACCGTGACGTACTTCTCCACCGACAACGCCGGCAACGCCGAGGCGCCGCGCACGTCGATCGTGCGCATCGACGGCGCCGCGCCGCAGGCGAGCTGCGCCGAGGCCGGTCGCTGGTTCAAGACCGCTTCCGTCACGGCGATCATCGCCGCGAGTGACGCCGGCTCCGGCCTGGCCTCTGTCGAGTACCGCGTCGACCAGGGCGCCTGGCAGCAGGGCACGTCGGCGCCGGTCACCGGCGCCGGGGCGCACGCGCTGAGCTATCGCGTCACCGACGTCTGCGGCAACGCGACCACCGGCCAGTGCGTGGTCGGCATCGACACGGCGCGTCCCAAGACCGTCAAGGCGTTCGCGTCCAAGGGCAAGAAGAGTGGCAAGCTGACGCTCAAGTTCAAGATCTCCGACCCCAAGCCGGGCTGCGGCGCCGCGACCGTGAGCAAGATCGTGGTCACCAACGCCAAGGGCAAGAAGATCGCGACCATCAAGGGCGTCAAGACCGTCGTCAAGACGAACGCCAAGGTCAAGCTGGTCGTGAAGAAGAAGCTCAAGAAGGGCAGCTACCGATTCACGGTGTCCGTGACCGACATCGCCGGCAACAAGAGCAAGAAGTCGACGCCGGGGATCCTCGTGATCAGGTAGGAGGGAATGTCGGGCGGCGCCGGGCGCCGCCGGCTCCCGGCGCTCAGCGGACGCGCAACGTGGCGGTCGCCCGTCTCGACACCGTGCCGGTGTCGTGGACGGCGACCGCCACGATCACGTACGTCGCGCGACGGGCAGGGGCGCGCACCTGCCAGGTGTGGCGCGCCCCCACGCTCACGCCGCGCAGCGTCTGCCGGCGGACGACCGCGCCTCGGCGCGTGCGGATCGTCAGCCGGACGCGGACGGTCGAGGCGGTGTCCGGGCAGCTGACGCGATAGGAGATGCAGGCCATCTTGCCTGGGCCGGCCGCCGTGTCGCCCACCGCGACCGTCGGCGCCACGGGCGCGACCGGTTTGGGCGACGGCTCCGGAGTCGGCGTGGCGCCGGGCTCCGTAGTCGGGTCGGTCCCCGGGGCGGCGCTGCCGTAGCCCTTGAGGCACACGTCTGTGCCGGCGACGGCCGTCGTCATGTCCTTCCAGGTCACGCCGTCGCCGCTGATGAAGCTCTGGCCCGCGGCCGCCGTCGCGTCCGCGTAGCCGGGCCACGGGCGTTCGACCGCGATCGGGAAGCCGTAGCCGGGCACCGTGACGCGTACGGCGATCACCAGGCGCTGCCCGGGGCTCACGACGACCGGCGCATCCAGCGCGACCGTGTGGAAGCCGGGGACGGCCAGGGTGCCGGTCGCGCTCACGGGCGCGGTCTGGATGCCGTCCATGGACTCCGCGACGCGGACCTCGTAGGCGGCGTTCGGCGCCGTGGCGTAGAAGCCGGCGGCGGTGAGCGTGCCCGCTTCCGCCGCCGTGTACGCCGCGGCGAACCACGCCGTGGACGGATCGGCGGCGCCGGACGGGCGGTACGAAGCGACCCAGCCGAGGGGGTCGTGCTGGTAGATCCGCTCTGAGGCGGCGGCCGGCTCGGCGCCGGCGAAGACGGCGTTGTCGCCGCCGAACCTCGTGTCGTAGTAGGAGACCCAGAAGTAGCCGTCACTTCCAAACTCCGTGCCCCAGCTGTTGCGGACGAGGAAGGCGCCCGGCCCCGCCGGGGTGGAGGCGAACCCGGATGCCGGGTACGAGTCGTCCCAGCCGACGAGCGCCACGGCGTGGTTCGGGCTCGAGGACCCGGCGTAGTAGTAGGCGTCGGAGGAGCGGCGGAAGGCCGGCTCCGACCAGCACATCGACGTGTAGACCGCGCCGTAGGTCATGACCGCCCACTTGAGGTCGGCGTTGTCGGTGGAGCTCCTCCGCGAAGGAAGTGCGAGCACGTCGTGCACGTGCGTCCTCACGGCGGCGTCCGCCGGTGACGGATTCGGCGTCGCGGCGTAGGGGGCGTAGGGGTCGTCGGCCTCGCTCGCGGGACCGTCCCAGCGCAACAGGTAGGCGGCCGCCATATCGGCGTTGCCGCCGTCACCGTAGCCGAGGGCGAACCCGGCGCGGGCGGCCATGTTGTTCTCGGAGAAGTCGTTCGCCGAGCCGGGGAGCAAGCTCGATTCGAGCGAGGCGAGCGAAGCGAAGGCCCAGCAGGTCCCGTAGCGCCCCTGGTCGCGCACCGGGGTCAGCTTGCCCGCAGTGCGGAGGTCGTACGCCGCCGGCGTGGGATCGGCCTGCACGCCGGCGGGCGCGACCGCGGCCAGGGGGGAGGTGGCCGCGGTCGTGCTCGCCGGTGCGAAGCGGCTGGGGAACCGCGCCATCAGCGGGGCGAAGTGGGCGCGGGGGACGCCGGCCCAGGCGATGGGCGCCGGGACGAGGCCGATGGCGCGGCCCTGGTCGCCGCCGCTCACCCGCTTCTGGTACTGGACGAAGGCGGGGTCGGCCGGAGCGGTGCGCCCAGGGCCGGCCGGCGAGACTGCGGGGAACAGGAGCGTCAGCCCCATCACCAGCGCGGCGCCGAGCATGAGAAGCGGCTTCCTGGCGCCGGTCGCGCGTTCCACCGTCCGTCCCTGCCTTCCTCGGGGAGCGTCCGGTCTGCAGTGCCGGATGCTTCAAGAAAGGGGTCGGGACGTCGCGCACCCGGGGGGATGGGCAATCGGACCACACTTGATGGGGCGCGATACCCGGTTCGTCCGGGACGAGGCGCCTCGTGGCGACTGCGCCGTCCGTGCGTCGACATCGGGAGGGGACCAGGGAGTGCGCTGGACGATGGTGTCGCCGGTGACGCCACCCATGACGCCACCCATGACGCCACCCATGACGCCACCCATGACGCCACCGGTGTGGCCACTCTGGAACGGACATACCCGGCGCTGTCCGGCCCCGGCCGGACTCGAAGTCCCGCCCGCGTGGGCGCGGGCGCCGCCGCCACCGTTCGGTCGGCGGGCCAGTCCGCGGCGCCCACCCGGCAGAGGATCGAGAATCACTGTCTCGCTGTCCGTACGACCCCCGTCAGGCGGCCGCGAAACTGCGCGGGCGTCGTAGGATGAGCCGGTCGGGGCCCTGGTGAGGAGGGCGTGATGAACGCGATCGTCGTGTACGAGTCCTTGTGGGGCAACACCGCCGAGGTGGCCCGGGCGGTGGCCGAGGGGCTCGGCCCGGGTGCCCGGGCTCTGCGCGTCGACGAGGCCGGCTCCGCCGACGTCGTCGCCGCGGACCTCATCGTCGCCGGCGCCCCCGTGTTCGGCTTCAAGCTCTCGTCGCAGAAGATGCGCGACGGCATCCGCACGAACCCGGGCAAGGGGCCTGCCCCGGATCTTTCCTGCCCGCTACTCTGCGCCTGGCTGGAGGCGCTGACCCCGGCCTCAGGGTGGGGGGCCGCGTTCGACACTCAGGTGCGCGGCCCCTTCGGCAAGGGCGCGCCCGAGATCGCACGCCTGCTCGAGGGCGCGGGCTACGCTCCGCTCGGCGAGACTGAGGGCTTCGTCGTCAAGGGCCGTCACGGCCCACTGAAGGATGGTGAAGTGGAGCGGGCGCGCGCGTGGGGCGCCGGGCTCGCGCGCGCCGTACAGGAGCGAATCGGTCCTTGACACTCCGGTTCCTGCCCTTAGCATTCCGCTATGGAGATGTTCCGCATCTTATGCAGCCCTCACCTTCGCGGTGCTGCGCGCCGGGAGGTGGTGGGATGACGTAGCCGTGGGACGGCGCGCGGAAGGGGTCGCCGACGCGCCGGCTCGTTGCCTCCGCCAACGTATACGTCATTCCAGGGGGACGTATGGCCGAAGATCTCGTCTTCGCACGCAAAGCCAGCGGTCTCGTGCGCGGTCTCGACATGTGGGACGCGTTCGGAGCCGGCCTCATGACCTGTCAGCCCATCGCCACGCTCTGGCTCATGGTGGGCATCGCTCTCTCGCTGTTCCCCACGGGGAACCTGCTTCTCTCGATCGCGCTCGGCGCCGTCACCGCCGGCATCGGCGCCCCCCTTGTCTGGGGCATCCTGAGCGGCTCCATGCCGCGCGCCGGCGGCGAGTACGTCTACAACTCGCGCATCCTGCACCCCGCCATCGCGCTCGGCGCGGTGTTCGCCAATATCCTCGCCATCTTCTACTGGAACTGGTTCATCGCCACGTGGCTCGGCGTGCCGGCGCTTCAGCTCTTCGGCCAGTACATGGGCTGGTGGGGCTTCGCCGACTGGGTCGCGACCAAGACAGGCCTCTTCATCCTCGGCACGATCGCCGTCGTCGTCGGCTATCTCTCCGTCGTCTTCGGCATGAAGATCTACTCGAGGATCCAGAAGGTCCTGCTCATCCCCGCCATCGGCGGTCCGATCGTGCTCATCATCGCCCTGTTCCTCTCGAGCAAGGCCGACTTCATCGGCAACTGGAACGCGATCGCCGCGCAGTACGACTCGCTCAAGTACGCCGACTTCATCAACGCCGCCGGCCCGCTGCCCACCAGCTGGGACTGGCACGGCACCCTCGGCGCCTTCAGCGGCGTCTACGCGTTGTTCGTGTACAACTACGCGATCGCGTACCTGAGCGGCGAGGTCAAGCGCCCGGACAAGAGCCTCATGGGCGGCAACATCCTCGCCGTGTGGGTGCCGATCGTGCTCGCCGTCCTCACCGTCGTGGGCCTGTACCGCGTCGCGGCGTTCAACTTCATCTCCGCGACCGCGCAAGCGAGCTTCGGGGCCGGGGTCGAGGGCTACACGGCCCCGTTCTCACCGGACTACCTGACGCTGAGCTGGATCGCCAGCGGCCAGAGCGGCTGGGTGGCGTGGGCGATCATGCTCGCGTTCGTCGCCGTCATCTGGCTGGAGATCACCATCGCCATCCTCATCATCGGGCGCGCGTTCCTCGCCTGGGGTCTGGACCGCATGGGGCCCAAGTGGTTCACCGACGTGAGCCCGAACTACGCCCAGCCGGTCAAGAACCTCACCTTCGCGCTCGTCGTGTTCATCATCGGCGTCGCCGTCTACGTGCTGTGGCTGCAGAGCAACCTGAGCGGCCTCATCGGCGGCGGCATGCAGTTCATCTCGGTGTTCATGATCACCGGCATCTCGGCGCTCCTGTTCCCGTACCGCAAGAACGTGCGCGGCATCTGGGAGTCGTCGCCGTACCGGCAGTGGAAGATCCTGGGGATACCGCTGGTCAGCATCGGTGCGGTGCTCTACCTGCTCTTCATCTTCACGTTCCTGTACTTCTCGTTCATCGACCCGGCCTCGCGTGACGTGACGGGCAAGAACCTGATCGTCTTCGCGGCGGCGTGGGTCGCCGGGCTGCTCTGGTACTTCTTCTGGAAGGCCCGCAGCAAGAAGCAGGGCATCGACGTCAGCATCACCTTCGGCGAGCTGCCTCCGGAGTGACGCCGGCCTGATGCCGAACGCTCTCTGAGCCACCGCGGCCGGGCGGGGCCCCGGGCCCCCCCGGCC
>CAIYOD010000112.1 GCA_903927755.1 uncultured Thermoleophilia bacterium
CGCGTAAACGCGCCGAAGGCATGAGCATGCGCGAGGCGCTGCGCTGCCTGAAGCGGCACATCGCGCGGACCGTGTTCAGGACCATGCGCCGGGCGGAGCAGGCACGCCCGGCGGTATGCTGTTGACATAGGAGCAAGAAGCTGACTTGCAGCAGCGCCGGCGGCCTCACGGGAGGCCGGCGCGATCGCAGCTTATCCGCGGTGCGTTCGGCGTAGCAGGCCGGGACGACGCCATCGCTCACGTGCAGGCACTCGCCCTGCGCGTCGTCGCCGACCGGCTCGAGAACGAAGAGCCCGGCCGCGAGTACCTGAACATCTCCTTCGCCGCTGCGTGAGCGACTGGCCGAGCACGCGCGCCAAGCTCGTCCTCGCCGCCCTCCTGCGCATCGGGCCGTCGCGCCTGTAGCTCGTCCTCGGCGCCCCTTGGTCAGGCTGCCCCCCACTGCTGCCTTCTCTGCGCGGACGGAGCGCCGCCGCCGTACCCCTAGCAGCCCTCGCCGCCCGAGTAGGTACTCCACTTGGCGTCCACCCGCGCCTGCACATCGGCGGCCTGCTCGGGCGACATGATGCGGAAGCGCGACTGCGCTTGCAGGTACTCGTTCACCGGCTTCCGGGTCCCCTTCTTCAGCGCCTTGGCCGACGCGCCCGTCAGGCGGAACTCGCCCAGTTCCACCTCATAGAGGTCCCAGTAGCCGGTCTCCACGGCGAGCTCACCGATCTTGACGGTGTAGCGCGCCTCGTAACCCCAGCCGGGCGGGCAGGGCGTGTGGATGTGGATGTACTTGACGCCCTTGAGGGTGATCGCCTTCCTGATCTTGTCGTAGAGATCGAGCGGGTAGGCGGCCGAGGCCGTGGCCACGTAGTCGATGCCGTGGGCGATCATGATGGCCGCCACGTCCTTCTTCTGCTGCAGCTTGCCTTTGAAGGGGGTGTTGGCGGTGATGGCCCCCTGCGGCGTGGTGCCGGAGCGCTGCACGCCGGTGTTCATGTAGCCCTCGTTGTCGTAGCACATGAAGAGGAAGTCGTCGCCGCGCTCGGCGGCGCCCGACAGCGACTGGATGCCGATGTCGGCCGTGCCGCCGTCACCGGCCCAGGCGACCACCTTCGTGTGCTCCCTGCCCTGAGCCTTCAGCGCCTCGAGCACCCCGGTGGCGGCGGCGGCCGTGCAGGCGAAGGTCGTGTTGAGGCTGGGCAGCTTGGTGGAGGCCACGGGGAAGAGGCCCTGCAGCACAGTGAGACAGCTGGGCGGGACGATGACGATGGTGTCGGGGCCCAGGGCCTTGGTGCCGATGCGGTAGGCGATGCCCAGGCCGCAGCCGGTGCAGGCGCGGTTGCCGGGGTGGACGTACTCTTCCGTGGGCAGCGAGAGGATCGTGGTCCTGGTCATGCTGGCTCCTAGAGCTGGATCGCGATCCAGTTGGGGTCCGGGATGCTGCCGGCGAGGCCGGAGCGGAGGGCGTCGGCGAGGTCGGCGGTCCTGATCTCCCGGCCGCCGATACCGGCGATGAGGCCCTTGACGAACGGCGCCTCGCTCTTGTCCGGGAGGTGGTCGTACAGGGCGGACTTGAGGTCCGAGCAGAGGGCGCCCTCGTAGCCGTAGGACAGCGCCTTCTCCATGACGAACACGCCGTGCGCGCCCTGCAGCGCGGCCGCGATGGCGGCGTCCGGGACCGGCCGGTAGAGGCGCACGCCGAGCACGCCGATCCGGTGCCCCTCGGCGCGCAGCGTCTCGACGACGTCCCGCAGCTGGTACGTGAGCGACCCCAGCCCTACGACGATGTACTCGGCGTCGTCGCAGCGGTAGGGCTCCACGAGGGGCACTCCGCCGCGTCCGAAGACCTCCTGGTACGCGGCGTCCGTCTCCTCGACCACCTGCACGGCGTTGCGCAGGTCCTCCTGGAGCAGGTAGCGGATCTCCATGTAGCCGTGGGCCAGCTCGCCGTGGACGTCCAGACGGACCTCGGGCAGGGTGACTGTGTTGAGGTTGGCCGGAGAGCTCGGGTCCAGCGCGTAGGCCGGCTGGAACGGCGGCAGGAACTCCGCCACCTTCTCCTGCTCCGGGACCGCGAAGGGCATGTAGGTGTGCGAGAGGAGGTAGCCGTCGTAGCACACCATCACCGGGATGCTGGTGGCCTCCGCCACGCGGAACGCCTTGAGGGTGTCGTCGATGATCTGCTGGTGGTCGCAGGAGTAGATCTGGATCCAGCCGGTGTCCCGCTGCGAGATGGAATCCTGGTGGTCGTTCCAGATGTTCCAGGGAGCGCCGACCGCCCGGTTGGCCACACACATGACGATGGGGAGCCGGGCGCCGGCGGCCCAGTGCACCTGCTCGTGCATGTACAGGAGCCCGTTGGCGCTGGTGGCGGTGAACGCGCGAGCGCCGGCCGAGCTCGCGGCGATGCATACGGCCAGCGCCGAGTGCTCGCTCTCGACCGGGACGTACCGGGCGTCCATCTCGCCCGCCTCGATCAGCTCGGAGAGCTTCTCGGTGAGCGGCGTCTGCGGGGTGATCGGATAGGCGGCCACCACCTGCGCGCCGGCCAGCCTG
Source organism: uncultured Thermoleophilia bacterium (assembly GCA_903927755.1). Taxonomy (GTDB): domain Bacteria; phylum Actinomycetota; class Thermoleophilia; order UBA2241; family UBA2241; genus CAIXSE01. Next base: position 2,548 of record CAIYOD010000112.1, read on the forward strand.
ACGCCCAGCGCGGCGGCTACGTTGCCGGTCTCGATGACGTGCACGGCTCAGCCCTCTCCGTGTTCGTGGTAGACCGACTCGTCCACCATGGTGATCGCCTTGGTGGGGCACTCCTCCGCGCAGATGCCGCAGCCCTTGCAGTACTCGTAGTCGATCTCCGGCGGGATGGTCCGGGACACCACGACGTCGGGGCAGTACAGCCAGCAGGCGAAGCAGGCCTCCTTGCCCTGTCTGGCCGGAGTGCAGCGGGCCAGGTCGATGACCGGGCGCTCGACCCGCCACGACCCGGTGTTGCCGCCGTCGCCCGGGCCGGGCAGGCTGTGCGACGTCTTGTAGCGGTACCCTCGAGTGCCCATCACGCGACCCCAACCGTGGTGTTCTCATAGGCGAGACGCGCCGCCTCGGCGTTCGCCTTCGGTTTCTTGCCGTCGAACTCGGCTTCGATCTCCGCCAGCACTGCCTCGAACGGCACGATGTCAAAGGCTCGGCACAGTGCGCCGATGATGCCGGAGTTCACCCTGCCCGGAGGCAGTCCCGCCTCAGCTGACAGTGCGTTGACGTCGGCCACGGCCAGGCGCACGCCCCCGAAGTCGTAGGCAGACAGCGGCTTGGGGGTGTTGAGGACGATGAGCCCATCCTCCTTGAGACCTTTGGCCACGTCCACCTCGTCCAGCAGCAGGTGGTCCAGTACGACGACGATGTCCGGCGTCTCGATGGGGGAGAGGTCGTAGATCTTCTCCCTGGCGATCTTGAGAGAGGAGAAGATCGGCGCTCCGCGGCGCTCCGTGCCGAAGGTCGGGATCATCACCGCACCGGTGAACCCATTGTCGAACGCCGCCGTGGCGACGATCTTCGAGGCGGTGATGGCTCCCTGCCCGCCCCGGCCGTGCCAGCGTATCTCCGTCATCGGCACGCCTTGTTGCTCCGCCGCCACACGCCCATCCTTTGAGCATCGCGAACGAGTGCGTCGCGGAACTGCGGGTGGGCGATCGCGATCACGCGCTCGGCCCGCTCCCAGGTGGACCGTCCGTGCAGGTTGGCGATGCCGTATTCGGTGACGATGTACGGCGACTGCGAGCGCGGCCCGGTGACGATGCTGCCCACATCGAGCGTGGGCACCACGCGGGAGCGCATCTCGCCGGTCTTCTTGTCGGTGTACGTGGACGACATGCACACGAAGGCCTTGCCGCCGCGGGACATGTACGCGCCGGTGGTGAAGTCGAGCTGCCCTCCCGTGCCGCTGATCTGGCGCAGGCCCGACGACTCGGAGTTGACCTGGCCGAACAGGTCCACCTCGACGCAATTGTTGATGGCCACAACGTTGTCGTTGGCGGCGATCACGGCCGGGTCGTTGGTGTAGTCGACCGGGTAGGAGGCAAGGCCGGGGTTGCGGTCCGCCCACTCGTACAGCCCCTTACCTCCGATCGAGAACGCGAACGCCCCCTTGCCGCGGTCGATGTTCTTGCAGCGGTTCGTGAGCTTGCCCGACTCGTGCAGGTCCAGGTAGGCGTCCACCAGCATCTCGGTGTGCATGCCCAGGTCCTTCAGGTCCGAGTCGCAGATCATCCGGCCGATGGTGTCGGGCATGCCCCCGATACCGAACTGGAGCGTCGAGCCGTCTTGCATCTGCTCCACGACCAGACCGGCGATGGTCCTGTCCACGTCGGTGGGGGCGAGCCGAGGCAACTCCACGGGGTCAGGGCTCTCGCCCTCCACCACGAAGTCCACCTCGGAGATGTGCACGCACTCCTCCCGGCCGCCCAGGCACACCGGGAGCTTCTCGTTGACCTCCACGATGACTGTGGTTGCCTTCTCGACCATGGCGCGGGTGGAAGAGTTGTACAGCGAGAAGTTGAAGTAGCCGTGCTTGTCCATGGGCGGCGCGGCCAGCATGCAGACGTCGACTTCCAGCGACTCACGGTAGTGCCGCGGCTTGTTGCGGTAGAGCAGCGGGATGTAGTGGACGAGCCCCTCGTCGCACAGGCGCCGGTCCAGGCCGCTGAAGTGCCAGCACATGAACGTGAACGCATCCTGCTTCGGGTCCGCCGACACCACGGCGAGCGGGCGCAGCGCCAGCATCCAGCGGATCTTGACGTCGCGAAGCTCGCTCTTGCGTGCCGCGAGCGCCCGGTCGAGCGACTGCGGGATGCCGTGGCCGAAGGTGTACTCCACCCAATCCCCGGAGCGGACCACCTGGACCGCTTGCTCCGCGGTCCTTTTCTTGGCGTCGTAGTCGTCCATCACGTTCACCGGGGAGCATCTCCTTCGCGTGTCCTCATGTCCGGGCGCCGGCGAGCGGCGACCGTGAAGAGCCATCCTCTCGTATTCGAAGGAGAAACGGTAGACGGCGAGCCTCGGATACCAGGGCAGTACGGCACCAGTCGGCCCCCGCTGCGCCGGCCGAAAGGACGCGTTCTCTGAACGCGGCGGGCCGCTGCGGTAGAGTCACGCCATGATCCGCGTCAGCAGTTGGCCCGTCTCGGGCGTTCGTTGCGTCGCCGTACTGCTGCTGGCGCTCGCCCTGCCGGCGGGCGCCTCCGCGCTGGGGGCGTGCGGCTCGTCCGGCGCCACCGAGTCGGGAGCCTCCCCGGCGGTCAAGACCGTGACGATCACCGCCGGCCTGCCCCAAGACGCGGCGACGGAGCCCCCGTGGAACGGCCGCTTCGTCCAGGTGACCGTACGTGCACCGAAGCCCGAGGCGATGTCGGCGAGCGACTGGAGTGTCTTCGTGAATGGGGAGAAGCAGTCGCTCGAGAAGCCCGCGGACATCCATCCCTACGAGGCCGACGCCGCGATCGTGGTGTTCGTCCTCCAGGCTCCGTTCGGCGACATGGGGAAGAAGTACCGGTTCCGCGTGGTCTACTCGCCGCCGGACGGCCCCAAGGTGAAGCGCTCGTGGGACTACGCGTGGGCGCCGTGAGACCGACGTGACAACGCAAGAGGCGATACCCCAGGACGTGACCCCGGCCGTGCGCACACTTGCCGGACTGGTCGGCGCGCCCTCCTTCGTCCTGCCGTGGCTGGACCGTTTCTACGACCAGGATGACGCGGCGCTGCTCTTGGCTGCCGGCGACGGCTCCCTCGCCGGCGCGTCCGACGAGCGGCTCGCGCGCGCCGTCCGGCGCGCGGTCCTCGACGTGGACGACGCCGGCGCACACACCCCGACGGACTTCCACGAGCGCCTCGAGATCTGGGCCATGTTCGAGGGCTGGAAGGACGTCCCGCTGGCGATCCACCGGCGACTGGCCGACTGGGAGGTCGATGACTACGCGGAGAAGATCCGCGGGGACGTCGAGGCGGTCCGCGACGGCCATCCCGGCGACTCGTACGAGGCCCGCTACTCCTACGTCCTCCTCCACGAGGCCGAGGCCATCGTCGCTGCGCAGGACCGCATCTACCTGTGGCCGTGCGACTGCCGCGCGGTCGTGAGCAGGTGCCGCAAGCCGAAGGAGGTCTGTCTGCGCTTCGAGAACGACCGCGGCCTCGGCTGGGAGATCTCGCGGGAGCGCGCGGTCGAGATCCTGCGATCCACCGACAAGGCCGGTCTCCTGCACACGGCGGACGTCCAGGACGATGTGGCGCGCACGTCGTCGATCTGCAACTGCTGCACGGACTGCTGCAACCCGCACCTCGCCGCCGAACGCCTGGGGGCGAGCGACGTCTGGCCCGTGCGTCGCTACGTCGCACGCATCGACGTGGACCTCTGCAAGTCCTGCGGCCGCTGCGGCCTCCGCTGTCCATTCGAGGCCATCGTCTGCGGCTCCGGCGGCCGGCCGGCCCTCGACGCCGCCCTGTGTCGCGGCTGCGGCTTGTGCGAGACCGGCTGCAGCGCGGACGCCATCGAACTGCTGCCTCTCACCGAGAGAGGAGCGTGATGGATCACGATCCCCTTCACGACTTCGAACTCCTGATCCGCTCCCGCTACGGCGCGCTCCTGATCGAGACCGCCGAGGAGGACCGCGCCGAGTCCCTGGTGGAGAGCGCCGCGTGGCGGCTGCAGGTGCCGGTCTTCGTGTGGAGGCGCGCCACGGGTCTTCGCCGCAAGGGCGCGCCCAGCGGCATCTACGGCACCCAGGATCCGAAGACCGCGCTCGACCACGTGGTCAGCTCCGACATGGCGGCCCTCTACCTGTTCCACGGCCTGGGGCCGGAGCTCGAGAAGCCGGAGGTGGCCGACCTCCTTCGCGAGGCGGCGCACCGGCTCGCCGGCCGCTCGGGGGCCTTGGTCCTGACCGGCGCGGGCGTCAGACTGCCGGAGTCCTTGCGCTCCGTGGTCGGCCCCGTGCGCCTCCCTCTGCCCGTCCACGAGGACTACGAGGGCCTCCAGGCCCGCGTCGTCCAGGACCTCTCCGCGCGCATGGGAATCGAGGTGACCCTCACTCCCTCAGACCAGGACCGGCTGCTCGCCAACCTCCAGGGCCTGACGCTCGCCGAGGCCGAGAAGCTGCTGACCCGGCTGATCGTCGAGGATGGCCGCCTGGACGCGAACGACATCGAGCGGGCGGTCGAAGCGAAGCGGACCCTCGTGGAGCAGGACGGTCTGCTCGAGTACCAGCCGAGCGCCCAGTCACTCGAGGGGATCGCCGACCTCACGCGACTCAAGGAGTGGCTCGGGAAGAGGCGGCGCTTCATGGAGGACCCGCAGGGCGCCGCAGCGTTCGGTCTCGAGTTCCCGCGCGGCGTGCTCCTCGTCGGCGTGCCCGGCTGCGGGAAGAGCCTTTGCGCCAAGGCCGTCGCGGCGGCGTGGTCCCTGCCGCTGGTCAAGCTGGACCCCGGCGCGCTCTACGACAAGTACATCGGCGAGACCGAACAGAACTTCCGCAAGGCGATGGGCTCCGCCGAGCGAGTGGCTCCGCTGGTGCTCTGGATCGACGAGATCGAGAAGGCGTTCGCCGCCGGCGGAGGCGACGAGGACGGCGGCGTCTCGCAGCGCGTGCTCGGGTCGTTCCTCTCGTGGCTGCAGGAGCGTCGCGGCGACGTCTTCGTCGTCGCCACCGCCAACGACGTCATGCAACTGCCACCGGAAATGCTGCGCAAAGGCCGGTGGGACGAATTGTTCTTCGTGGACCTGCCCAACGAAACCGAACGCCAGGTCATTTGGAACCTCGTCATCGCCCGGTACCAACGTGAACCCAACGACTTCGACACGGTTCAACTCGCGAAAACAACCGAAGGACTGACCGGGAGCGAAATCGAAC
>CAIYOD010000113.1 GCA_903927755.1 uncultured Thermoleophilia bacterium
CGAGACGCGGCAGCGCCTCCTGCTGGGCGGCGCGGTCGAGCCCCGCCTTGGCGGCGCTCGCCAGCAGCGCCGCCTCGGTCGGGTCGCCGGCCACCTCGAAGCGGCCGTCCGTCTCCGTCAGCGCGGTGTCGTTGCAGAGCAGGCCGGCGAGGAGCACCTCGCGGGCGGCCGCTGACGGGCCGGGGACGATGTCTCCCTCCGGCCCGTACCCCACGCCGCTGACGCGCGACTCGCCGCCGCCGGCCACCAGCCGCTGCACCGTCATCTCGTTCTGCGTCAGGGTGCCGGTCTTGTCGGTGCAGATGACCATCGTACTGCCGAGCGTCTCCACGGCGGGCAGCTTGCGGATGATCGCGCGCCGCTTCGCCATCCGGTTCACACCGATGGCGAGCGTGACGGTCACGGCCGCGGGCAGGCCCTCCGGGATCGCCGCGACCGCCAGGGCGATCGACGCCTTGAACATCTCGACGAGGTCCTCGCCGCGGACCAGGCCGACGATGAACGTGAGCGCCGCGAGTCCGACGATCACGATCAGCAGGACCTTGGAGAACTGGTCGATCTTGCGGGTCAGCGGCGTCTTGAGGTCGTGCGCCTGCTGGATCAACTGGCTGATCTTGCCGACCTCGGTGGCGTCGCCGGTCGCGACGGCCAGACCGGCACCCGTCCCGTAGGTCACGAGCGTGGACGCATAGGCCATGTCGTCGCGCTCGGCGAGCACCGCGTCCCTGGGCACGGCCTCCCAATCCTTCTCGACCGGCACCGACTCGCCCGTCAGCGCCGACTCGTCGATGCGCAGATCGCGCGAGCGGATGAGGCGCAAGTCGGCCGGCACCTTGTCGCCGCCCTGGATGAGGATGAGGTCGCCGGGCACGATCTCCGTGGCCGGCAGTCGCACCTGTTCACCGGCGCGGACGATGGTGGCCTCGGCGGTCATGGCACGACTCAGCGCCTCGATGGCCGCCACCGCACGAGCCTCCTGCAGGTAGCCGACCGTAGCGTTCAGGAGCACGACCCCGAAGATCACCCCCGCGTCGACCCACTCCTTGAGGAACAGGGTGACGATCGCCGCGACGAGCAGGATGAGCACAAGCGGGTCGGCGAACTGCATCAGGAAGCGACGCAGCGCGCTCGGGCCCTTGGGCGGGGTCAGCGCGTTGGGGCCGAACTGGGCGCGGCGGTGCTCGACCGTGAAGCGGTCGAGGCCTTCCGCGCCGTCCGCCTCGAGGAGGTCGATGACCTCCGCGTCGGGGAGCGAGTGCCAGTGCTGGTCGTCGAGAAGTTGGATGATGCCTCCGGAGTGCCGCCGGCCGGTACTCGGAAATGATACCCGAGCACCGGCCGGCCTCGCTCATCAGGCGAGCGCGCCGCTCGCGCGGCGCGCCTGCCCTCACTCACTCGTAGTGGATCGCCTCCAGGATGTCGATCTTCGCCGCCCGCCGCGCCGGCAAGATGGCGGCGATCACGCCGACCACGATGGCGAGGAGCACGAACACGACCAGCTGAACGCCGGGGATGGAGAACGTGATCCCCTGCCCGGCGAACCGGGTCGTGACCACCCACGCGAACACGACTCCGACGACGATGCCCATGATCGCGCCGATGATCGATGTGATGACGCTCTCGTAGCGCACCGTCGCGCGCACCTGCCCGCGCGACATCCCGATGGCGCGCACCAGGCCGATCTCCCGCGTGCGCTCGTACACGGCCAGCACCAGCGTGTTGACGATGCCGAACAGCGAGATGATCACGCTCAGGGCGAGCAGGCCGTAGATGAGCATGAGCAGCTGGTTCACGAGGTCCACGGTGCCCTTCTTGTATTCCTCGGCAGTCTGGACCTCGGCCGTGGGCGTGGACGCCAGCGCCGCCTCGATCCCCTTCTTGGTCGCGGCGAGGTCGGCCCCCGGCTGGGCCTTGGCGACCACCATGAACGTCTGCGGCGTCGGGAACAGCGCGGCGTAGCCGGAACTGCTCACCGTGATCCCGTTGAGCATCATGGGGTCGCGATAGATGCCGAGCACCTCGAGCGTCGCCTCCTTGCCCTCGACGGTCGTCACCTTGATGGTCCCGCCCTGCTTCACGCCGAGCGAAGCCGCCGTCTGCTCCTCGACGATCGCTCCGTCTGTGCCCAGCTTCGTCAGCACCGCGTCGCTGCCGGTGATCCAGTCGAAGCTCCAGACCCGCTCGATGGCGTTGGGGTCGATGCCCCAGACCACCGGGAGCGATCCATTCTTCGCCTGCACCTGCTGCGCGTCCAGTGAGACCGCCGTCTCGACGCCCTCCACCGACTGCACCTTGGTCGCGGTGTCCGTCGGGATGGTCATGAAGTTCTTGCTCGCGACGACGAAGTCGGCGCGCACCGTGCGGTCGTAGCTGTCGATGAACGAACTCTTGAGTCCCTGCGCCAGGACGGCCACGAAGACGACCACGGCGAGGCCGATCATGAGCGCGGCCGCCGTCAGAGCCGTCCGGCTCGGGTTGCGGCGGCTGTTGTCGCGCGCCAGCCGGCCGCTGATGGGCGCGATCTTCTGTATCGGCCAGCCGAGGGCGGCGGCGAGCGGGCCCACGAAGTAGCGGCTGGCGATGGCCACGGCGACGAACACGAGCACGGCGCCGAAGGCGATCGTGCCGAGCCTCACCATCGTGCCGCCGGGCCCGTACATGCCGCCGGCGATGAGCAGGCCGCCGAGGATCGCGACCACGACGGCCAGCGCCGGCATGAAGCGGGCGAACTTGGACGGCGGCAGCTGCGCGCCCTCCTGAAGCGCCGCCATGGGCGGCACTCTGGTGGCGCGCTGGGCCGGGATCACCGCCGAGAGCAGTGTGATGACGATGCCGACGGCGAGCGCGATCACGATGGTCCGCGGCTGGAGGACCAGGCCGCTGCGCGGGATGTCGACACCGGCGGCCTGGAAGACCTGGTTGACGCCGGCGGCCACGCCGAGCCCGGCGAAGAGGCCGATGACCGAGGCGAGGACACCCATGACGAACGCCTCGCCGGTGATGCTCCAGAGCACCTGCGCGCGCGACGCGCCGAGCGCGCGCAGCATCGCGAACTCCCGCCGGCGCTGCGCGACGGTCATCGAGAAGGCGTTGAAGATGATGAACGCGCCGACGAGCACGGCGATGCCGCCGAAGCTGAGCAGCACCGGACGCAGGAACGCGCCGATGGCGTCGCTCAGCGCCTTCGTCTGGTCGGCCGCGGCCTGGGCCCCGGTCTTGACGTCGGCATACGCCGGCAGCGCGGCCCGGACGCGCTTCGCGAGCGTGTCGGCCGAGACGCCCGCCTCCGCCTTCACGTCGATCTCGGACAGGCGGCCCTCCATGCCGAACCAGCTCTGCGCGTCGGCCAGCGTGGTGTGGATCAGCAGCGATCCGCCGAGCGACGACTGCGCGGCGAACTTGAACACGCCGGACACGGTCGCCTCGTGCGCGCCGTCCCCGGTGATCACCGTGATCGACGAGCCGGGGGCCAGCTTCTTGTCCTGGGCGAGCTTCTGGATGATCGCCACTTCGCCCGACTGCTCCGGCGGACGCCCCGCGATGTACTGCGGCGGGGCGATGTCGTTGGGCGAGTACGAGAAGAAGAGCGTCGGAGAGCCGCCGGTCTCGACGACCTTGCCGTCCACGGCCACCGCGCCCATGCCGGCCACGTAGCCGAACGACTCAGCGACGCCGTCGACGGCGTCGACCTGCTTCACCATGTCCTCCGGCAGGCCCTCGGTGGCGCCGGTGAGCTGCCCGGAGAACTTGGCCTGCCGCGTCACCGTCACGTCGGTGCCCTTGTAGGCGTCGGTGAAGACCTGCTTGAAGCCGCGATCGATCTGGTCGGTCAACACGTAGGTGCCGCTGATCATCGCCACCCCGAGGAGGATGGCAAGGACGGTCAGGATCGTCCTGAGCTTGTGTGCCGTGAGACTGCGCCAGGCGATGCGGACCATCAGGCGTCCTCGAGCGATTTGATGACGTCGTAGATGTCGTCGCGACCCAGCCGCCCGCAGTCGTGGGCGATGGCGCCGTCCTTGAGGAACACGATGCGATCGGCGTACGTGGCCGCGTGCGCGTCGTGCGTGACCATGACGATCGTCTGTCCCATGGCGTCGCGCGAGTGCCGGAGGAGCTGCAGTACCTCCTCCCCCGTGCGTGAGTCAAGGTTGCCGGTCGGTTCGTCGGCGAACAGGACGGCGGGCCGGGAGGCGAGCGCGCGGGCAACGGCCACGCGCTGCTGCTGCCCGCCGCTCAGCTCGGACGGCTTGTGCGTCAGCCGGTCGCCGAGCCCGACGGTCTTGACCAGCTCTTCCACCCAGTCCTGATCGCCCTTGCGCCCCGCGATGGTCAGCGGGAGCGTGATGTTCTCGGCCGCGGTGAGCGTGGGCAGCAGGTTGAACGTCTGGAAGATGAAGCCTATCTGGTCGCGGCGGAGCTGGGTCAGCGCCCGCTCCTTCAGCGTGGTGATCTCCTGGCCGTCGATCCACACAGAACCGGCGGTCGGCCGGTCGAGGCCGGCGAGGATGTGCATCAGCGTCGACTTGCCGGAGCCCGACGGCCCCATGATCGCCGTGTACGCGCCGCGCTGCAGGTCGATGTCCACGCCGGCGAGCGCGCGCACGAGCGCGTCGCCCTGGCCGTAGTCCCGCTCGACGCCGCGGGCCTGGACAACGGCGTCGGGCAGGCCGATCGTCGTCCCCGCCTCGCAGGTGGCAGGCGCTGCGTCGCCGTTCATCACGATGGTCGTCTCGACGTTGTCGCTCACGTCTTCTCCCTTGGTATGCGCCGCCATCCGGGCGACCTGTGGGTGGGCCGCGCCGTCCGGCGCGGCCCACCGTCCGTTCTTGTCAGGTATCCCCGTCGGAGCAGCCCCAGAACCCGCCGCCGTAAGGGGGGATCACTTCATCGCCGGCCCGGGCTGCTCGCCCTGCTCGGGCATGGTCTCGGGATCGGCCGCGTCCGGACCTCCCTCTACCGCGGGCTGCGCGTCGCCGACGCTCGCGGGAGCTTCGGGAGGCGCTGCTGCGACCGGCGGGACGGGCGCCTGTGGCGCCTGAGGGCCCGCCGGGGCCGTCGGCGGCTCGGCCGGCACCACCGGTTGCGGCACTGTGACCGCGGTCGCCGGCGCCGCGCCGCCCACGGGCACATCCGGCGTCGTGTACACCATGGGGGTGATGACCGAGGCGGCGCCTGCCGGCGCCTGATACTGCGCCGCCACGGCCGCCTGGGCCGCCGCCAGCGCGACGGCAGCCTCGCGCCGCTGCCGGCGCCAGTCGGCGAGGCCGATCGCCGCGGCGCCGATGCCGAACACCAGCAGGACCAGCATGAGCAGCGGTCCGGCGACGGGGATCTGCGAGATGATGGTCGTCCCGACGACGCCGATGGTCACCGCGAGCATGAGGTTCTCCTTGCCGCCGAACCCCGTGAGCACCTTCTGCGCGAGGAAGGCGGAGGCGCCTGTGGTGGCGACGAAGTAGGTCAGGGCCACGACCAGCAGATACGGCAGAACCAGCAACAACCCGATGATGCTGATCACCAGCACGAAGAGAATGGCCGGAGCGACGACGAAGAAGATCAGGGCGCCCCACCCGAGCGATGCCCAAGGCTTGCGGCCCACGTTCTGCTGGACGGCACGCAACTGCTTCGGCATCAGCGCGGCGATGACCAGGGCGAGCACCAGGCAGAAGGCGGTCTGCAGCAGCCATCCGAAGAAGCTGAAGCCCCCGGGATTCAGGAAGATGCCCCTGGCGACCCAGCCGAAGGCTCCGCCCCAGTCCACCGCCTCGAACGTCTCCGTCTGACCGACGATGGTCGCTCCCGGCGCCTGCTTGAGCTCCCCGCCGAACAAGACCAGCGAGGCGTCGCTCGGACTCAGGTCGCTGCCGAGCACGGCGTTCGGGCCGATGGTCACGTTGCCGCCGAACACGACGGTCGAGGTCCCGACGGTGCCTCGGATCCTGACGTCACCGCCGAACGCGACGACCGCGTCGGTGACCGTCCCATCCACGGTGATGTCGCCACCGAACGCCACCACCGACGGCGTGGTGGTGCCGGTAGGCACGTACACGTCCTCGCCGAACTGCACCTCCGCCCCACGCTGGAGGACGATGGCGGGTCCACCGGTCGGCGACGCCATTGCTTTGGCCGTCGGCGACTCCGCCTCGGCCTTGGCCGACGCCGCCTTGGGCGTCGCCGTCTCCTTGGTCGTCGCGCGTGCCGGCCCGGCGATCGCCAGTCCCAGCAGCACGAGCACGGCGGCCAGCGCGAGGAGTGCCAGCGATGGCCTGAGGATCCTCATGATGCGGTCCTCCTTCATGGTGTCACCTCCGAGAGCCCTCACGGTCGGCTCGTCTCGTCCTGGGAATAAGCTTCATCACCCGGCTGCGGCGGCGACAGGATCGCGGGCGGCTGGGGAGGCTGGGGAGGCTCGGTCACCTGAGCCTGCTCCGGCGGCAGCGGCGGGAGAGGCGCCACGGGCAGCGGCGGCTCCTGCGCGGCAGGTGGCTGCGGCGGCTGCCCGGCCGGCATGCCGGTCGCTGCAGGCGCCGGCGGCGCCCCCGCACCACGGAACATGACTTCAGCCCAGCGCGCGCACACCCAGCCCCAGCCGTTCAGCACGTGCAGAGAGACGAAGAACGTGAGGATGCCGAGCGGCACCGCAAGGATCCCGAACCACAGCGGCGGCACCCACGTACCGTTGACGATCGGCACGTCGAAGACGGCGAAGAACGGGATCGCGAGGAACCAGCCGACCGTGGACCCCGCCACGACCAGCAGCGTGAACGAGATCGTGCCGAACACCATCTTGGCGAACAGGTAGAGCAGGTCCAGCCAAGTGACGCCGCTGCCGAAATGCGCGCGCAGCTTGCCCCAGACGCCGTCGGCCTTCTCCCACTCCCGGGGCGCCTGCCCGACGTCAGCGCCCAGCAGATAGTGGGCCTGGATGCGCTCGAACGCGCCGAACAGCCACCAGGCGCCGGCGACGACGAGCAGGATCGGGATGCCGACCCAGACGACCACGAGCCCGACGCCGACCGAGATCCCGGTGACGAGGAACACGAAGTAGAACAGGCCGAACGGGAACGCCAGGACGTGGAACAGGATACCGAGCCACGTCTGCGGTCGCGCGACGACGCCGAAGAAGCGAGTGAGCGCCGAGTCGTTC
>CAIYOD010000114.1 GCA_903927755.1 uncultured Thermoleophilia bacterium
GGTGTTGTCCGGCGGGCCCGCTGTGGCCCCGGCGGGGGGGGGGCCCGGTGGGCGGCTTCAGCCGCCCACCGGGCCTCTCCAGAAGCCGGGGCCGGCCCCGTTCCCCACAGGCCGGCTCCCAGATCCAGTCCCCGATGACAGGAGTCCGCCCATGAGATGGGGAATGGTCATCAACCTGGCGAAGTGCATGCGCTGTCACGCCTGCGTCGCCGCCTGCAGGATCGAGCACTTCCTCCCCATGGACATCACGTGGGTCAAGCTCATCGCCCACGAGGTGGACGAGGGGGGAGCGGTTGACGTGTCCACCTACCCGGTCCGCTGCAACCAGTGCGCTGACGCCCCATGCGTGCACGTCTGCCCCACCGAGGCTTCGCACCAGCGTGAGGACGGCATCGTCGTCATCGACGCGAACAAGTGCATCGGCTGTCGGTACTGCGTCATCGCCTGCCCCTACCAGAACCGCACGTTCGTCTCGAAGGACAAGGACCCGGGCTACTTCCCCGGCTACGAACGCACCGGGTTCGAGAAGAAGGGCAAGAAGCTCTACCCGCACACACGCGGGACGACCGAGAAGTGCAACTTCTGCGTCGAACGCGTCGACGCCGGCATGAAGCTGGGGCTCCAGCCGGGTATCGACCGCGACGCTACGCCGGCCTGTGTCAATACCTGCCAGGCCCGTGCGCTCACCTTTGGCGACCTGGACGACCCGGACAGCAACGTCTCCCGGCTCATCCGCGACCGCAAGGGCTTCCAGCTGCGCGCTGAGTACGGCACCGACCCGTCGGTCTACTACGTCGACTACAAGCTCGGCGGCGCGCCGTCCAACAAGGCGCCACGCGAGGCCCAGACCGGCAGCCACATGCAGCACCTCAGCACGGTGGACCGTGATGCGTACCGGCGCATCTACGGCCACGACAAGGAAGAGGCGGAGGTGAAGCCATGAAGGCCCAGACCCGCCGCCAGTGGATCACCACCCATGAGTGGATGGTCAAACCCATGCGCCAGACGGAGTGGATCTCGGGCAAGGGCATCCTCGTCTGGCTCGCCGAGGTGTTCTCCGCACTCGGCATGGGCACGTACCTCGTCGGCCTGCTCGCGGGGATCGGCGAGATCACCACCTGGGCCTTCTGGGCGACGGTGCTCGGCTGGGCGCTGATCGTGCTCTTCAAGCTGCCGCTGCACTTCCTGTACCTCGGCAGAAAGCGGAACTTCTGGCGCGCGATCCCGCCGTTCACCAACGCCTGGAAGACCTCGTGGTTCGCCAGGGGGATGTTCTTCTCGATCGTGTTCACAGCCTCCGGCTTCGTGCAGATCGTGCTCTGGTACCTGCTGCACTGGGTCGACCTGAGCGCATCCGCCGCCGAGATCGTGACCGTGCTCGCCTGGATCGTCGGCATCATCGCCGGCGTGTTCATCCTGCTCACCGGCGTCTATTGCGGGTTCGCCATGAGCTACTGCAAGAGCCTGCCGTTCTGGAACACCGGCCTGCTGCCCATCGTGTTCGTCATCATGGGAGTGGCCGACGGCCTCGCGCTGGCGATGGGCGTCAACCTGGTCACCGGCGGCGACGAAGCGGCCATCAGCACCCTCGAGTTCTGGACCCGCATCCTGCTCGTGGTCAACGCTCTGCTCATCGCCGGCTATCTCGTGAGGGCGTATCAGAAGCACTCGACCGCCGAGCTGGCCGCGCAGGACCTCATCAAGGGCAGCACTGCCTGGGTCTTCTGGATCCTCCTCGTGATCCTCGGCATCGCCACACCCCTGGTCATCTCGATCGCCACGGCGTTCATGGAGAGCAACACGGAGCCCTTGCTCATCGTCGCGATCGTCTGTCACACCATCGGAGCCTTCGCGCTCAAGTACTCGGTCCTGAAGGTCGGCATCTACCGGTCCGTCCTTCCGGGTGTGGGATGAGGCGGCCGCCAGGCCTGTCAGGAAAGGGAGACAATGGCTGACCGCAAGCAGATTCTGACGACGTGCAAGAGCTGCCACGGTGGCTGCGGCGTGATCGCCACCGTAGAGGACGGCGTGATCGTCCACATCCAGGGCAATCCGGACTCGCTCACCAAGGGCACGATGTGCTCCAAGGGGCTCTCAAGCATCCAGCACATCGACAACCCCTACCGCATCAAGTACCCCATGAAGCAGGTGGGGCCCAAGGGCGAGGGCAAGTGGGAGCGCATCTCCTGGGACGAGGCGCTCGACACCATCGCGGGCAAGATGAAGGACGCGATCCGCGACCACGGGGCACACACAATCGCCATCTCCCAGGGCACCGGACGCGGCTACAACCGCTACACGATGAAGATGGCGCGCTCGCTCGGCACCGGCAACGCCATCACGCCCGGCTACGTGTGCCACAGTCCTCGACTGGGTCTCTACGGCCTCGTCACCGGCTACGGCCGCCTGTACTGCGACTATCACGGCTGGGGCGGTGAGTTCCCCAAGACCCAGATCATGTGGGCCAAGCAGCTCGAGATCAGCAGCGCCGACTCCGAGATGGCCTACTGGTTCATGAACTCGCTCGACTACTGCAAGAACCTCATCATCATCGACCCGCGAGCGACGGCATATGCCTCGCGGGCCTCTCTTTGGATCCAGCCGCGTGTAGGCACCGACTGCGCGCTGGCGATGGGGATGATGAACCACATCATCGAGCAGGAGCTCTGGGACAAGGAGTTCGTCGAGAACTGGACCTTCGGCTTCGACGAGCTGCGCGAACGCGTCCGGGACTTCACTCCGGAGAAGGTCTCCGAGATCTGCTGGATCCCGAAGGAGGATGTGACGACGGCGGCCGAGATGTGGGCCGTCGACACGCCGGGCTGCATCCAGGTCGGCAGCTCTCTCGAGCGCCAGGCCAACTGCGGCCACACGCTCCGGGCCATCACCTGCCTCATGGGCCTCGCCGGCAACATCGAGCGGCCCGGCAGCATGATCACCTGGGTGCTCCCGGAGACCGGCCTCATCGAGGACTTCTTCCTCGAGCTGCCGATCACCCCCGAGATGGCCAGCAAGATCATCGGCGGCGACAGGTTCAAGATGGGCGCCGCCCGCACCTGCAATCCCGACACGATGGTCAAGGCCATCAACGACGGCAAGAGCCCGGTCAAGGTGTGGTTCAGCGTCGGCGGGCAGCAGATCGTGCACATGGCGAACACCAAAGAGGTCGTCGCGGCCATCGAGAAGGTCGAGTTCATGTCCCACGCCGACCTCTTCATGGGGCCGATGGCCGAGGCCGCCGACATCGTGCTGCCGGCCGCTCACTGGCTCGAGCTCGACGATGTGTACGACATGCACCCGCGCTTCATGATCGAGGCGCACAACAAGGTTCTCGACCCGCCCGGAGAGGCCAAGGCCGACGCCTGGATCTTCAACGAGGTCGGAAAGCGCGTCGTCCCCGACAAGTGGTTCGAGGACGTCCCGTCGATGCTCGACTACCAGGTCCGCAAGGGCATGAACGGCAAGATGACCTGGGATGACTTCAGCAAGAACCTGGTCAGCGGCTGCTGGGGTCCCGACCAGGTGTACTACAAGTACAAGACCGACTACTGGCACGAAGGCGGCGGCTTCCCGACCCCGAGCAAGAAGTTCGAGTTCCACTCGAACCACCTCGAGTCGCTCGGGTACGACCCGCTGCCGGTGTTCACCGAGCCGGGCGAGAGCCCGATCTCCACACCGGAACTCTACGAGGAATACCCGGTGCTCATGAGCACCGGCTTCCGCCAGCCCTTCTACTTCCTCGGCCAGTACCGCAACATCCCCTGGCTGCGCAGTTACATGGAGTTCCCGCAGTGCCAGATGCATCCGGAGACGTGCGAGAAGTACGGCGTCGAGGACGGCGACATCATCTGGATCGAGTCGCCTCGCGGCCGCATCCGCCAGAAGCTGCACGCCTTCCCGGGCATCAAGAAGGACATGATCATGTGCACCGCCAACTGGTTCTATCCTGAGGAACCGGCCAAGGGATATCACGGCGTGTTCATCTCGAACCCGAACGTGCTGACGAGCAACGATCACCTCGACCCGATGTACGGCTCCCCGGACATGACCTGCCTCCTGTGCAAGGTCTACAAGACCGAAGACGAGGACCTGCAGGACGAGGTGTTCCACAGCGAGAAGTACGGCACCGTGCCCACCTACGGCAAAGCGTAGGTGCGAGGCCGTCTCCCGGCCCGCGGCGCGACCTCCCCCGGCCGCTGCGGGCCGGTCCACGTACGGAGCCGATATCGAGGAGCGATATCGGTCCGCCAAATGGATGCGCTATTCCGTGCAACGGACCGCTCGTTTGGGTAGAATCCCGGCACGCCAGCGACCGTTTGGACGGTGATCCGAGGATGCACGCCACGCAGCAAGGAGTCCGGCGACTCACCAATCTGACCACCGGCGGCCCGGTGCACGTCGACGTCGCGGAGGGGCGGATCCGGCGCATCGTTCCGTTGCAGCTCGACGAGACCGACGCGCCGTCCTGGACGATCACGGCGCGCGGCCGCTCGTTCACCCCGCCGCGCAAGACGACGCTCTCCCCCTGGACGGTCGGGCACCGCGCCACGATCTACTCGCCCAACCGCATCCTGACGCCGCTCAAGCGGGTCGACTTCGACCCGGACGGCAAGCGCAACATCCGCAACCGCGGCGAGTCCGCCTATGAGCCCATCTCCTGGGACGACGCGCTCGGCATGGTCGCTGCCGAGATGGTGCGCATCAAGCGCGAGTACGGCCCCGCGGCGATGCTGACGACCGCCGGCTCACACCACCTGTGGGGCAACGTGGGCTATCGCTTCAGCGCCTACAACCGCTTCATGAACCTGGTGGGCTTCACCTACGCCGAGCACAACCCCGACAGCTGGGAAGGCTGGCAGTGGGGCGGAGCGCACATGTGGGGCTTCGCTCATCGCCTGGGCATCCCTGAGCAGTACGACCTGCTCGAGGACGCCCTCGAGCACACCGAGATGATGGTGTTCTGGTCGGCGGACCCCGAGACCACCGGCGGGGTGTACGGCTCGTTCGAGAGCACCTCGCGCCGCTTCTGGCTCAAGGAGCTCGGGGTCAAGATGGTGTTCATCGACCCCTACCACAGCCCGACGTCACAGCTGTTCGGCGACAAGTGGCTGGCGCCGCGACCGGGGACCGACGTGGCGCTCGCCCTGGCGATCGCGCACACATGGCTTGCCGAGGGCACCTACGACAAGCCGTACGTCGCCGAGCGCACCCACGGATTCGGCGAATGGCGCGACTACGTCCTCGGCAAGAGCGACAACGTGCCCAAGACTCCCGAGTGGGCCGAGACGGAGTGCGGCATACCGGCGCGCCAGATCCGCGCGCTCGCGCGCGAGTGGGGCCGCCGGACGACGATGCTCGCCGCCGGCGGCATGGGCGGCTGGGGCGGCGCCTGTCGCGCCTCGAGCGGCAACGAGTGGTCGCGGGCCATGATCGCCCTGGCGGCCATGCAGGGCATGGGCAAGCCGGGCAGCAACATCTGGTCGACCACGAGCGGCGTGCCGTTCGACCCGTCGTTCTTCTTCCCCGGCTACGCCGAGGGAGGCATCTCGGGCGACGTCGCCGGCACCGCGGCGGGCAAGAAGCTCGCCGCCCGCATGTGGCCGGAGGGCGGCACCTTCTCCAACCCGCAGCACTCGCCCGAGGGCCAGACCGTCCCTCGCCTGCGCATCCCCGAGGCGATGAACCACGAGCGCCTCGAGTGGCACGGCAAGGGCTTCTGCGGCTCCTCCATCGAGTCCCAGTTCCGCGAGTACCAC
>CAIYOD010000115.1 GCA_903927755.1 uncultured Thermoleophilia bacterium
CGCAGGCGCCGCGCACGGCCCGGCCGCGGCTGCGGGCGGCGCGCCCCGCGAGCTCCGGGCCGCCGGTCGTGCGCAAGGTCGACCCGACCGGCTACGTGAGCTTCGCTGCCACCGGCTACTTCGTGAGCTCCCGCCTTCGCGGCCAGCAGGTCGAGGTGCGCATCGTCGGCGACACGGTCGAGATCTCGCAGGACGGCAAGCTGCTCCGCAGCTGGCCGGCGCGGCACGACCGAAGCAAGGAGCACGGCGCCTTCTCGACGCCCAAAGGCCGTCCACAGCGGATCAACGCTGCTCAGTACCTCACTGCTTCAGACGTAACGCAGGTACCGGAGCCAATCCGTAACGCGGGTGGTGGGACTTGACATGTGATCCGCGAACGCTTCGGTACGGCCAGCGTATCACAGGAGGATGTCTTCTCGCTCCACGATACTCGCGTCTCAGAGCCGCCAGGCGCCCTACGCGGTAGCCGTATCCTGCGCTGAGGACGCCTTGAGCTTGGCGAGTCGTCCGCGGGTCTTCATGCCGAGTGCGGCGGCCACCCCGACCCCGAGGATGACCGAGAGCACCCAGTCGAGCCCGGTGAAGAACCCCGTCGCCACGAGCAGCGTGAGCATGCCGTACGGCAACAGCAGGAACGAGTTGGTGATGAGCCCCGGGTTGTATCGCGGCTTGGCGGGCTGGAAGAGGATGGTGTGCATCGCGTTGTTGATGATGAGCTCGAACCAGATCCTCGAGCAGCCGAGCCAGGGCGCGACGTTCGCCAGGCTCGCACCGAGGATGACGCGCGGGTAGGCGATCATGATGTTCACCTGGAAGACGTAGGCATCGTCCAGCGGGAAGTTGGGATCGGTCTTCGACCCGTACGGGCCCTTGAGGTTGAAGAACTCCTTGAAGCTGAGCGGCGCGAGCACGTACTCCTCGGACTCGTGGAACATCAGCAGCGGCAGGTGCAGGCACAGGAGCCACTGGTAGAGGCTCAGGTCCGACCTGTACCAGATGAGAAGGACGACGAGCAGTGGGGCGATGAAGAGCGTCGCTGATTGCCAGACGCGGTTGACGGCTGGGTAGTTCATCTGGAGGCTCCCCCCTGTCTTGACGGCCGCTGTCATGGCGAGGCGACCCGTCTTCAGAAACGTACCATCTGTAGGGCGGCCGGCTCAACAAGCTAGTACGAGTCCATGGGCAGCCGCGCCCACCGCCGATTCGGGGCCGAGGTCCTCCGCGCTGACGTCGCATGTCCGGTCTCCAAGTCGGTGGCGTGAGGCTACTCGCCGACGAAGGCGTCGACTCAGCCATCGTCGCCCGGTTGCGGTCCGACGGCCACGTCGTCGTCTGCGTTGCCGCCGACAAGGATTCGTGACCGACCCCCGGAACCACGGCGCTCCGGTCAGGCCCTGGCCGTCCCCGGGTAGGCTTGCCCTCAGGGCGGCGACCGCCGCCCACGCAGCGAAGGAGTGGAGCCATGGCGGATCCGATGGAAGAGGCCAAGCACGAGGCCGAGGCAGACGTAGCCGACGAGAGGCTGAGCAGGTTCATGAAGACCCTCGGAGGCACCGCCTCTGCCAAGGCGGTGTTCGGCGAGCCCGTCGAGAAGGACGGCGTGACCGTCGTGCCCGTCGCACGGGTGCGCTACGGCGGGGGCGGCGGCGGGGGCCGTGGACCGGGACGCAAGAAGAAGGGCGACGCCGGCGACGCAGACCAGGTCGGCTTTGGTCACGGCGGCGGCGTGCAGGCCGCGCCTGTCGGCTACATCGAGCTGTCGGGCGGCCGGGCCACGTACAAGCGTATCGCCGACCCGGTCCGCCCCATGGCCATCGCCTTGCTGTTCCCGCTCGTGGGGGCGATCTCGATCGGCATCGTGGCGCTCTCGTTGCGGCTCAGCTCGCGGCGCTGACGTCGCCGCACCGGCTGCGCACGCACGACGGCAATGCTTCGCCAAGTTGCTTGGAGGATCCATGCACGATGCCGTACCCGTCGACCCGGCTGGGGCCGACGCCGCGACCCAGGAGTGGCTGCGCGACCTCTGCCGGCGCGCCGACGAGGTCCTCTGGAGCAGCTACCGGTTCGCCATGGGCGCAACCGGCGCGCGGTGGCCGCGCGTCATGTTCCCGCAGAAGGGCCAGGTGCGGCGGGTCAGCGAGCAGGAGGCGCGCTTCGCCCTCGTCGCCGCGCTGCTGGCCGAGCCGGGCCCCGAGCCGTGGGCGTTCGCGGCCGAGGTGCCGACGCGGCTCTCCTACCGCTTCGCGCATCGCGGCACCGGCGAGAAGGCGCGGAAGGCGCTCACCGACCTCGCCCTCTACCGTCACGGCCACGACGAGCCGGCGCTGTCCGTCGAGTTCAAGTCGGGTGGGCGCTCCGGCAGGTCCGAGATCGACGAGAGCATCCGCAAGGACGTCGCCAAGATCCTCGCGGAGCAGCCCGACGCGCTTTGGTTCCACGTCGTGCGCAGCGCCAACAGCGCGACGCTCTCCGGACTGCTGCACACCCTTGACGAGGCGATCTCGCGCCTCAGCAGTCCCACCAGGCTGAGCGCCTACCTGGCGGCGGGCAAGACGGTCGAGCCGCGCGCCAAGAAGATCGCCTTCCACGTCTGCATGCTCAATCCCGACATGACCGCGTCCATCCATCGCGTGCTCGACTACGTGCCGGGCAAGCCCCAGCCTGACTTCTTCACCATCGAGACTGCGGCGACGCGCGACTCGCTGGAGATCGCCGACGAACAGGCCTGGGACGTGTTTCGCGGCTCGGCCCCGGCCGGCGCCTGAGCAGCCGCTCCCCGGCGGCCCCGGCCCGGGCATCTCCGCGCCGTGCACGTGTGCCGCGCGTCAGGAGACGCGGGCCGACGCGCGACAAGCTCCCCGCAACGGGCGCTTGACTTGCAGCTGCTGGAACCCCGCCGAGTCTTCCTACACGCCTCGATGCGCAGATCCCGCATCACCAGGCGATAGGCGCCGGTACAGCCAGCTGAAGCCGTAGACGAGCCGGCCCTCGACGCCTCCCAGAGAGATCAATCGTCTTGCGGCCGCTCTCACCCCGCTCTGCCGGCGTACCTTCGCGTCGGCGCAGTAGACGGCCAGCAGGCCCTTGTTGACGAGGCGATGGAACCGGGCATGGGGCAGCACGCGCACGCTCACGTCGGCCTGCCGATAGAAATGGGAGAGGCGGGTCACCATCTCCCGCTGGTCACGGTAGTAGAAACAGAAGTTGAGGTCGCCGGCGCGCCGGTCCTCGTCCTGATCGATGAAGTAGTCCAGCAGGATGTGCAACCCCTGCACCCAGGGGAAGTGGGCATCCCTGATCTCTCGCGCCAGCTCGGCGCTGCACTCCCGGTGACAGGCGTGAGCCACGAGGCAGAAGATCCCCAGGGTGGAACCCGAACAGGCGGCGAACTCGTACCAGGCCATGGGCGGCACGGAACTCTCGTGCTCGGCGAACCACGCCTTCAGCAAGGGTACGCGCTCCTCCTCGCGCACGTGCTTGTACACCTGGAGCGCGCAGTAGTGGTCGGCCAGCTCATGGAGGTGAGGGGCGATCACCTCATAGTCCGGCAGGCCGGCCAGCACCTGCTGGCAGGTCATGACGAGGGCGGAGAGGTAGCCGCCGTCGTCGGGTGCGTCCCGGAAGCGGTAGTAATCGTCGAGTCCGGCTCCCGGCGTCAGGGCGTGGCGCATGGACGCGTGCAGAGCCCGGAAGTCGTCAGGGTCCAGCGAGGTGCTGCGATCGCACAGGTTGTCCAGGTAGTCGCTGATGGTCTGGTAGGCGACGATGAACCGCACGGCCTCCCCTCGGCCATGACCGGCGAGGAGGCTGTAGATGGCGCCGCCCTCGCAGTGGAAGGTCTTGTCGGCGATGCTCGCCAGGGCCTGCTTCCGCAGTTCCGCGCTGGGGATCGCCTCAGCCCGCTCGGTCCAGTGGCGCAGGTGCGCGTGCACGCGGGGGCGCACCTGCAAGAGGATCTTCGGCGTCATCGTCAGGATGTTGGTCGGCGGCGGCACCCCGGCTCACTCCTTTGCCCGGCGGGCACGACAGGTCGCTGGGCATCATAGACGACGCAGCGGCTGCGGCAGGGTGAACGGGCGGGCCTTGACGCGGCGAGTGGCTGCCCTTGCTCCCCGGCAAGCCGCTCGGCCGACTGCCGTGAGGTAGCATTGCGCTGTCTTCCTGGGGGCCGCAACGTGAGGAACACCATCGCCGTGGGCGCACTCGTTCTCGCGGCAGCCGGCCTGCTCGCCGGCTGCGCGAACCCGGAGTCGACCCAGGGTGCGAGTGGCGGCGATGGCGTCCTGCAGCCGTCCGCGACTCCGAACGCTGCGTCGCGCGACCTGCCCGCCGCCGCAGCCACCATCTCAGACCGGGGAGGGCCTTCCTGGAGCGGCCGACTGGGCGACACCGTCCAGGTCGACTGGTACGACCAGGCAAGCGACCAGACGCACAGCGAGCGCGTCACGGTCCTCGCCGTCAGACGGCTGCCGAACCCGGAGGGCGACAACGCCCCCAACGAGTTCGGCGACTTCATCGGCCCCTACGAGTGGAAGTACGGCATCAAGGTGCGGCTCACGAGCCTCGACAGGAGCACGGCCCGCACACCCATCGCCTACCAGTTCCTCCAGTTGAGCGACGGCGTGTACCTCAAGGACAGCCCGTTCGGCCTGGGGGAGGCCGGCGGGCCGGACCCCTCGCGCGTGGGCAAGAGCTCGGTCGGCTGGCTCTCGATGCTGGTCGAACGAGGCTTCGAGCCGACCAGGGTGGTCATGCCGATCAGCGCGTGGCACGCCACGTGGTCGCTGCACCGGCGCTAGCCGGTCGCTTGACGACACAGAGGACTGTATAAGTCCCGGCCGCTCTGGATATAGTCGCAGAGGATGCAAAGGGGGCGAGTGTGACGGGGCAACTGGTCAGTATCCAGGCGATCATCGACGCTGATGACCTGCCGTGCTTCGCCCTCGACCGCGAGCTGCGCTACACCGCCTTCAACAGGGCGCACGCGGCGGCCATGCGCGAGCTCTACGGCGCCGAGATCGCCCTCGGCGGCCGCCTTCCCGACTATCAGACCGTGGCCGCCGACCGCGAGACCGCCGTCGCCAACCTGAAGCGAGCGCTCGCCGGCGAGCGCGTCACCGCCGGCGCCTTGTCGGGCGACGAGGGCTCGCAGCGCTACTTCGACGTCGTGCACACGCCGCTCACAGACGACGCGGGCGTCGTCGTCGGCGTCGTCGTCCGCGCTTACGAGGGCGGCAGGCCGCTGGCGGTCGCCGGCTACACGACGGACGTCACCGAGCAGCAGCACACCGAGGCTGCGCTGCGCCTGGCTACCGATCGCCTGGCACTCGCCACGCGCGCCGGCGGCGTCGGCGTGTGGGACTGGGACGTGGGCAGCGACACGCTCGTCTGGGACGAGCAGATGTTCGCCCTGTACGGCATCCGTCGAGAGCAGTTCGCCGGCGCCTACGAGGCCTGGCGGGCGGGCCTGCATCCGGACGACCGAGAGCGCGGCGACGCGGAGATCCAGGCGGTCCTGCGTGGCGAGAAGGAGCTCGACACCGAGTTCCGCGTGCTCTGGCCGGACGGCACGGAGCACGCCATCCGTGCCCTCGCCCTCGTGCAGCGCGACGAGGCCGGCGCGCCGACCCGCATGATCGGCACCAACTGGGACATCACCGAGTTCAAGACGGCCGAGGAGAAGATCCAGCGCCTCAACGCCGACCTCGAGCGCCGCGTCGCCGAGCGCACCCGCGACCTCACCCCGGCGAACTCGGAGCTCGAGGACTTCGTGTACTCGATCGCCCACGATCTGCGCTCGCCGCTGCGCGCATTGGGCAGTTTCAGCGAGATCGTGAGCACCGACTACGCCGACGTGATCGATGCGACCGGGCAAAGCTACCTGCACCGCATCCACGCAGCCGCCGTGCACATGGGCGCGGTGATGGACGCGCTCCTCGCCCTCTCGCGCGTGAACCGCACCGACATCCTCGTGCAGGACGTCGACCTGAGCGCTCTGGCTCGCCAGGTCGCGGACCAACTGCGCGAGGCCGAACCGCAGCGCAGCGTGCAGTTCGAGATCGAGGACGGCCTCATCGCCACGGCAGACGCCTCGCTGTGCGAGGTCCTCCTGCAGAACCTGCTCGGCAACGCCTGGAAGTTCAGCGCCGGTGAGTCGCCGGCCCGCATCTCGTTCGGCCGCGTCAGTGTCGACGGCCGTGACGTCTACTGCGTGAGCGACAACGGCGTCGGCTTCGCGCAGAAGTACGCCGGCCGCCTCTTCAAGCCGTTCGAGCGCCTCCATGCGCCGGGGGAGTTCCCGGGCACCGGCATCGGCCTGGCCACCGTGAGACGCATCGTCACGCTCCTCGAGGGGGACTGCTGGGCCGAGGCGCGCGTCGGCGAGGGCGCGAGGGTCTTCTTCACGCTGCCCGCCCCTGAGAGCGCCCACTAGGCGAAGCGTCGTTCTCGTCGAAGGTGCGCCTCAGTCGTCGATCGCCTCGACGCCTTCTCGCTTGAGGCGCTGGAGGTTGTCCTTCATAGCCTTGAGCTGCTCGGGAGGGTGCCCCTGCCAGTCGGTGAGTTCGCCCGTCACCCGCAGCGGTTCCCGGGAGCGGTACGACCTGGTCGGATTGCCCGGGAACTTCCTGTCCGTCAGATTGGGGTCGTCCGCGATCGGGCCGGTCGGCTCCACGACGTAGATCCTGCCGGGTCCTTCGCCGAATGCCAGTTCCGCCCCCCAGGTGGCCGCGTCCAGCGTGCCGGTCAGGTAGACGTAGGTTGCCTGCTTTCCCTTTCCGAAGTTGGAGCTGTAGCCGGGCTCGATCAGGTCTCCCGGCTCCAGGTCGGCCTTCGTGCCGTGGTAGAACCGCTGCACGCCAGTGCCGTGACAGGCGGCGCAGGGCTGCTCGTCGATGGCGCCCTGCCCCTGGCAAGACGGGCATGGCTCCGACACGACGAATGGGCCATCATTGGTGGGCGCCATCGGCTTGCTCCTCTCTCCTCGGACTCCTGTTCCCGAACCGTCGCATCGCCGATCCCATTCGCCCCACGGCCGGGGTCGCGAGTACCGGGGGGGGGCGAGCTCGCAGGCCCGGGGTCAGGCGCCGACGTAGGCCGCGAGGTGCTCGCCGGTGAGGGTGGAGCGGGCGGCGACGAGGGCGGCGGGCGTGCCCTCGAAGACGACCCGCCCGCCGTCGTGGCCGGCGCCGGGGCCGAGGTCGACGATCCAGTCGGCGTGCGCCATCACCGCCTGATGGTGCGAGACGACGATGACCGACTTGCCCGAGTCGACGAGCCGGTCGAGCAGGACGAGCAGCTGCTCCACGTCGGCGAGGTGCAGGCCGGTGGTCGGCTCGTCGAGCACGTAGACGCCGCCCTTGTCCCCCATGTGGGTGGCCAGCTTGAGCCGCTGCCGCTCCCCACCGGAGAGCGTCGGCAGCGGCTGACCGATGGTGAGGTAGCCGAGCCCGACGTCGGCGAGCCGGCCGAGGATGGCGTGCGCGGCCGGCGCGCGCGCCTCGCCCGCGCCGAAGAACTCCTCGGCCTCGGTCACCGACATCGCCAGCACCTCGCTGATGTCGCGGCCGCCGAGGCGGTAGTCCAGCACCGCGGCCTGGAAGCCCTTCCCCTCGCACTCCTCGCAGATGCTGGCCACGGTCTCCATGAACCCCAGGTCGGTGTAGACCACGCCGGCGCCGTTGCACGTGGGGCAGGCGCCCTCGGAGTTGGCGCTGAACAGCGCCGGCTTCACGCCGTTGGCCTTGGCGAACGCCTTGCGGATCGGGTCGAGCAGCCCCGTGTACGTCGCCGGGCTGCTCCGCCGCGAGCCGCGGATGCCGTTCTGGTCGATCGACACGACGCCGGCGCCGGCGGGGATCGAGCCGTGCACCAGCGAGCTCTTGCCGGAGCCGGCCACGCCGCTGACGACCACGAGCACCCCGAGCGGGATGTCGACGTCCACGCCCCGCAGGTTGTGCGTCGTGGCGCCGCGGATCTCCAGCGCGCCGGTGGGCGTCCGCACCGCCTCGTTGAGGGCCGCCCGGTAGCTGAGGTGGCGGCCGGTGAGCGTGTCGCCGGCCCGCAACCCCTCCACCGTTCCCTCGTAGCAGACGGCGCCGCCCGCGGCGCCGGCGCCGGGGCCGAGGTCGACGACGTGGTCGGCGATCGCGATGGTCTCCGGCTTGTGCTCGATGATCAGCACGGTGTTGCCCTTGTCGCGCAGCCGCAGCAGCAGCTCGTCCATCCGCTGGATGTCGTGCGGGTGCAGGCCGATGGTGGGCTCGTCGAAGACGTAGGTGATGTCCGTGAGCGCCGAGCCCAGGTGGCGGATCATCTTGGTGCGCTGTGCCTCGCCGCCCGACAGCGTGCCCGACGGCCGGTCGAGCGAGAGGTAGCCCAGTCCGATCTCCGTGAACGAGTCCAGGGTCTCTCGTAACGCGGCGAGCAGCGGCGCGACCGACGGCTCGTCCAGGCCGCGCACCCACTCGGCCAGGTCGCTGATCTGCATGGCGCAGGCGTCGGCGATGCTGGTGCCGGCGATCCGGGACGACCGCGCCGCCTCGCTCAGCCGGGTGCCGCCGCAGTCGGGACAGGTGGTGAACGTCACCACCCGCTCCACGAAGGCGCGGGTGTGCGGCTGCATCGCCTCGACGTCCTTGGTGAGCATCGACTTCTGGATCTTCGGGATCAGGCCTTCGTAGGTCAGGTTGATGCCGTCGACCTTGATCTTGGTCGGCGCCCGGTACAGCAGGTCGTCGAGCTCGGTCTTGGTGAACTCGCGGATCGGCTTGTCCGGGTCGAAGTAGCCGCTGCCGCGATAGATGCGGCCGTACCAGCCGTCCATGCTGTACCCGGGGACGGTGAGCGCGCCCTCGTTCAGCGACTTGTTCTCGTCGTACAGCTGCGAGAGGTCGAAGTCCGTCACCGACCCCATGCCCTCGCAGCGCGGGCACATGCCGCCGGTGCGCGCGAACGTACGCCTCTCCCGCGTCGTCCTGCCGCCCTTCTCCACCGTGACCGCGCCCGCCCCACTCATCGTCGCGGTGTTGAAGGAGAACGCGCTCGGCGGGCCGACGTGCGGCTGCCCCAGCCGGCTGAAGACGATGCGCAGCATCGCATTGGCGTCGGTGACGGTGCCGACCGTGGAGCGCGGGTTGGCGCCCATCCGCTCCTGGTCGACGAGGATCGCCGTCGTCAGCCCGCCCAGCATGTCGACGTCCGGCCGCGCCAGCGTCGGCATGAAGCCCTGCACGAAGGCGCTGTAGGTCTCGTTGATCAGCCGCTGCGACTCCGCGGCGATCGTGCCGAACACCAGCGAGCTCTTGCCCGAGCCGGAGACGCCGGTGAACACCGTCAGCCGGCGCTTCGGGATCTCGATGCTGACGTCCTTGAGGTTGTTGACGCGTGCGCCCTGCACGCGGATCAGGTCGTGGCTGTCGGCGGCGTGCGGCGCGTGCGGCCCCGCATCCGTCCTCGTGGCCTCGCTCATCGTGCCTCCATGGCGCGGTCGGCTTCCCGGTCGCACAGATGGTTCCCCTGGGTGTCACGGCCTAACGTCGCCGGCGGACCGTCACGCCATCGTTCCTCGGGTTCCCGATAGGACACATCGGGAACACTCGGCCATCCCCGAACCACATGGGAGACACGATCAGCGCCTCCCGCACGCGAAGCCACCGCGACGGAGTCCGCCGCGGCCACCGCGCTCCCGCCGCAGGGATCGACCCGGGCGACACGCACCTCATCGAAGAGGAAGACCATCATGACCTCGACCAGAAAGATCTCACTGGTGGCGGGCGCGTTCTACCTGCTCACCTTCGTCTCGATCCCGATCCTGTTCCTCTACACCGGCGTGCGCGGGGCGGACTTCATCGTCGGCTCCGGCCCAGACACCCCCGTGTTCGTCGGCAGCATCCTGGAGATCGTCGTGGCCCTCGCCGGCATCGGCACCGCCGTCGCGCTGTACCCGGTCGTCAAGCGGCAGAACGAAGGTGTCGCTCTCGGCCTCGTCGCCGTCCGCACCCTGGAGGGCGGCGCCATCTTCGCCGGCGTCTTCACCCTTCTGGCGATCGTGAGCCTGCGGCAGTCCGGAGCCGGAGCTGCCGAGCTGGCCACCGGCCAGATGCTCGTCAGTCTGCACGACTGGACGTTCACGCTCAGCCAGAGCCTCCTCCCGGCCGTGAACGCCCTGCTGCTCGGCTCGCTGCTGTACCAGTCACGCCTGGTGCCGCGGGTCCTCCCCGTGCTGGGGTTCATCGGAGCGGCCCTGCTCGTCACCTCCACCATGGCCACCTTGTTCGGCGCCAACGAGTACGGCTCCGGGCTGTCAGGGCTCATGGCCATCCCGATCGCGCTGTGGGAGTTCTCGCTGGGCGTCTACCTGGTCGTGAGGGGATTCCGGCCTGCCGGTCTGCGCAGGCTCGGCTTCGAGCCGGCCGAGCCCGCCACCGCGACCACCCCGAGAAACGAGCTGCGCCCGGCGGCGTGACACGCAACGCCCGGCGGAGAGACCGGCCGGGCCGGGGGCGACTGGGAGTCACTCAGCGCCCCCGGCCCCGTCCGACAACGAACCGAATCGATCAGGAGGCGTGGCTCATGCCTGCCGTTGAGCAATCCATAGAAGTGAACGTCGATGTCAGCACCGCGTATGACCGGTGGGCCAGGTTCGACAGCTTCCCCGAGTGGATGGAGGGGGTCGCGTCCGTCCGGCGGATCGACGACGGCCTCCTGCACTGGGTCGCCATGGTCAGGAGCGAGTTCGCCACGGTCGAGGGCGAGACCCGTGAGTGGGACGCCCGGATCGTCGAGGAGACCCGCGACACGCGGGTCGCCTGGGAGACCGTCGGCGGCAAGCCGGGCGCGAAGCCCGATTCCGGCGAGGCGTCGTTCGAGCCGCTCGACGGCTCGGCGTGCCGCGTCACGTTCAGGATGTCCTGGGAGCCGGAGGGCGACCTCGAGACGCCGGACGAAGTGCTCGCGGCGGTGAACCAGGTGGTGGCGGCGGATCTCGCGCGCTTCAAGGACTTCATCGAGGCGCGCGCCGCGGAGTCCTGCTCCTGGCGCGCCGAGGGCGCCGCCTGAGAGACGGCGCCGGCGGCCGTCGCCATCGTATGCTGTGGTCCACGAGAGCTGCCACCACAGCGACCACATCGGGGGGACACCTTGAAGGCGGTAGTGCACAGCCGATACGGCGCATCGGACGTCCTGGAGCTCGCAGACATCGACAGACCGGTGGTCAAGGACGACAAGGTGCTCGTGCGCGTCCGCGCCGCCGCCGTGAACCCGCCCGACTGGGCCGGCGTGCACGGCGAGCCCTACATCGTGCGGCTCGCCTACGGGGTGCGGCGGCCCAGGCTCGGCGTCCGCGGCACCGACCTCGCGGGCGTCGTCGAGGCCGTCGGCAAGAACGTGGCGCGGCTGCGGGCCGGAGACGAAGTCTTCGGCCGTGGCGTCGGCACGTTCGCCGAGTACGCGGTCGCTCCCGAGAAGTACCTCGTCCCCAGGCCGGCCGGCATCACGTTCGAGCAGGCCGCCGGCGTCGCGATGTCCGGCCTCACCGCCCTCCACGCGCTGCGCGACTCGGGCGGCGTCCGGCCGGGGCACAGGGTACTGGTCGTCGGCGCCGGAGGAGGAGTCGGCTCCTTCGCGGTGCAGATCGCCAAGTCGCTCGGCGCCGAGGTGACCGGCGTGTGCAGCCCGTCCAAGCTGGATCTCGTCCGCTCCATCGGCGCCGACCACGTCGTCGACTACACGCAGGAGGACTTCACCCGGAGCGGCAAACGCTACGACCTCGTGCTCGACAACGTCCTCCGGCACTCGCTGACTGAGCTCCTGCAAGCGGTAGAGCGCACGGGGACGCTCGTGCCCAACGGCGGCCAGTTCTACAAGCGCTGGTTCGCCAGCACGGGGATCATCCTCATCAAGGGGCCGCTGCTCTCACTGGTCGTGCCGCAGCGGATCCGCGGGTGCCACGAGGCCCCGGGACAGGCCGACCTGCTGGTCCTGAGGGAGCTCATGGAGTCCGGAAAGCTGACGCCGCTCATCGGCAGGACGTACCCGCTGGACCAGCTCGGCGAGGCCATCTCCTGGTTCGGAGACGGGCACGCCGAGGGCAAGGTCGTCATCACCGTCTGAGACGGGTCGAGCGACTAGCTCGTGCCTCCATCCAGAAGCCTCTCGAGTCCATCGAGAATCAGGCTCAGCCCGAACTCGAAGTCGGCGCTCTCGTCGTGGCCGGTGGCCATCGCGTAGTCGACGACCATCTCCCTGAGATAGGGGTACTCGTCGGCGGGGATCGCCCGGAGAAAGGCCTCCGCCATCTCCTCACGCGCGACGTCTGGCCCGGCGGACACGTTGAGCTGCTGCCGGCCGAAGCCGTAGACATAGCTGTCGAGGAGCGAGAACGCACGGATAGCCAGTTCGAGCGTGAACCCGGCTCGCCGGAGCGTCCCGATCACCCAGTCGAAGTAGCGCAGCCTCGCGGGTCCGCTGCTCTCTCGTGAGTCGATCAGCCCGCTCGCCCACGGGTGGCGGGAGAAGACGGCCTGTGCCGAGACCGCTCTTCGGCGCATGGCCTCCTTCCAGTCGGCCGCGTCCGAGGGCAGGTCGATCTCGCTCACCACGAGGTCGACCATGCCGTCGAGCAGATCGTCCTTGTTGGCCACGTGGTTGTACAGCGACATCGCCTCGACGCCGAGTCTCTGTCCGAGCTTGCGCATCGAGAGCGACTCGAGGCCGTCCTCGTCGGCGAACAGGACGGCGGCGCCCAGCACCCGCTCCCGGCTGAGCGGCACTCGGGATCCGGGACTCGGCGTGCGTTGTGTCGGCAGGGGTGGCCTCCTTCCCAGGCACCTCTTGACAGACTTACATCGTAAGTATCATACTTACAGAGTAAGTCTACACCATACGCGAGGAGACACACATGGATCCGTCCGTCGGTGGAAGTGCGCGGCAGCAGAGGGTCGGGGGCCTCGCGGCGCTCTACCTGGCTGCGGCCTATCTGGTGGCGATGCCGTTCTTCCTGGTCGTCGTGAAGTACCCGAGCGTCGTGGATCCCGTCGAGAAGGTGGCGCTGCTCGTGCGCAACCACGAAAGCATGCGGGTGATGTATCTGATCACGTACGTCATCCTCGGCGTCGTCCTCGCCGTACTGGCGCTGGCGCTCTATGCACGCCTGAAGGATGAAGCCCCGGCCCTGGCCCAGGCGGCGACCGCGGTCGGACTCATCTGGGCCGTCGTGCTCGTCGCGAGCGGGATGGTCTTCAACGCCGGCATGACGGCGGTCGTCGGACTGCACGGCGCCGATCCGGCTCAGGCCGTGGCGGCATGGCAGGCGATCGAGCCGGTGGCTCAAGGCCTCGGCGGATCCGGCGGTGAGCTGCTCGGCGGTCTTTGGGTCCTGCTGGTGAGTGTGGCCGCGCTGCGCTGCAGGGCACTGCCCAAGGTACTTGGCTGGCTCGGAGTGGTGATCGGCGCGGCGGGTGTGTTCTCGGTCGTGCCGGCGCTCAACGACCTGGGATACGCCTTTGGATCCCTGCAGATCGTGTGGTTCGTGTGGCTGGGCATCATCATGCTGCGCGCACCCTTCGCGGCACGCTCGAGGGCGGCCGCCGACTCGAGCGCGGCCGACCGCGCGAGCCTGGCCGGCGTCGCCTAGTCCGGGCCGGAGACCGCCTTCGCCCGCTCGCAGCCTCCTGGGCACATCGGGACACGCTCCGCACGGAGATGGCGTGCGGTCACTCTCTTCAGGGCCAGCTGTTCTGAATCAATAGGTTGTTGACCAAGTGAGGGCCTGCCCTTATCGGTTGTTGGTGTCCAAGCCAAGACCGAAAGGGAGGCCCTCATGGCTCATCGTAACGCGCGACTCACCCCGCGCCTCCCCAGGCGCCACGCGCGCTCCACCACGGCCGCCTCTCCATCCCTTGCGCTGCCGATGTAGTGTGGGGAGCGCCCATCACCGAGGAGGAGCAGCATGCCGCGAGTATCCTTGGACCGGCCCGCCCCGGAGTTCAGTCTGCCCGACTTCTCCGGGGCGCAGGTCTCGTTGTCCGACTTCCGCGATCGCAAGAACGTGCTCCTCGTCTTCAACCGCGGCTTCACCTGACCCTTCTGCCGCAGGCATATGGCGCAGTTGCGCCATGACTACTCCGAGTTCGAGGCCCGTGACGTCGTCGTCGTCGCCGTCGGCCCCGAAGACGCGACCGCGTTCGCGAAGTACTGGGAGAAGGAGTCGCTGCCCTTCATCGGCCTGCCGGACCCGACGCACAGCGTGCTCAAGTTGTACGGCCAGAAGGTGAACCTCTTCAAGCTGGGGCGGATGCCGGCCCAGGTGCTCATCGACAAGGCCGGCGTGGCGCGCTACGTGCACTACGGCCACAGCATGAGCGACATCCCGGAGAACGCGGAGATCCTGGGGCTCGCCGACGAGCTCAACGCAGCGATCGTCGGCTGATCCCGCCCTCGGCCCGGCGGCCGGATGGACCGACGTGAGAGAGCGGCGCGTTCTCGGGTATGCTCTCTGTCGTGGACGACGACCCCGGATCCGGCAGACCCATCGGCCCGGCGCAGGATGCCTCCTGCAGGCGCGCCGGGCCGGAGCACTCCCGCAGCGGGCGCGCGCGCGGTGAGTCCGCATGACGGAGGCGCTCCGCATCATCGGCGCCCTTGTGCTCGTCGGCCTCAACGGCTTCTTCGTCGCCACCGAGTTCGCGATCACGCGCGTGCGCCTGAGCCAGGTGATCGAGCTCGAGAAGCAAGGCAAGCCGGGCGCCAAGGCCGCGCGCCAGGCCGTAGAGCAGATCGACGCCTACCTGGCGGCCTGCCAGCTCGGCATCACCATCGCGAGCATCGGCCTCGGCGCACTGGCCGAGCCCGCCTTCGAACACCTGCTCGAGCCACTCCTGGGCAGCTTCGCTCCGACCGTGGCCGCCACCATCAGCTTCATCTTCGCCTTCGGGCTGGTCACCCTGCTGCACGTGGTGCTTGGAGAGCTCGCGCCCAAGTCACTGGCCATCGCCCGCACGACGCCGACGGTCCTGTTCGTCGCACCCCCGATGCGGGCCTTCTACCTCGTCACGAAACCCCTCGTCGACGCCTTCAACTACCTCGGCAACCTGGTGCTGAGGCCGTTCGGCATCCCACCCGCTCGCGAGGTCGGCCACGCACCGCACACCGAGGACGAGTTGCGCATGCTGCTTGCGCAAAGCGTGCGCGAGGGGCTGATCGAGACCTACGAGCGTGAGTTCGCCGAGAACGTGCTGATCTTCGGCGACCTGCGAGCTCGTCAGGTCATGGTGCCGCGCGGCGAGATCGACTACCTCGTCGTGGGTGAGAGCATCACCGCGGCGGTGCAGCGAGCGAGCGGCAGCCTGCACACGCGCCTGCCGCTCTGCAAGTCAGAAGACGGGCTCGATGATCCGGTCGGTGTCATCAACTTCAAGGAGCTGCTGCGCCTCGCCCTCGAGGGCGTGGAGACCGATCTCGGGGAGCTCGCCCGCCCGCTCGCCCGCGTCTCCGAGTCGACCCTCGTCGATCAGGTCCTGCGCGAACTGCGCACGAAGCGCCAGCACCTCGCGCTGGTCGTGGACGAGTTCGGGACCACGGTCGGCCTGGTGACTCTCGAGGACATCCTCGAGGAGATCGTCGGCGAGTTCGAGGAAGAGGAGGACGGCGAGCCCCCCATCGAGATCCACCGCGAAGACGGCATGCTCGTGGTCGCCGGGACCGCCCCTCTGGGCGACGTCGAGGACGAGCTCGACATCGAGCTCGAGAACACCGGCGAGGCGACCATCGGCGGGCACGTGGTCGAGGTGCTCGGGCGCGTGCCCGAAGCCGGCGAGGTCGTCACCATACAGGGACGCAAGGTCACCGTCACGGCCGTCGACGAGGCGCGCATCGTCGAGCTGCGGTTCCCTCCGGAGACGCCCGCCTCTTCTGCGGACTGAGCCGCCGCCGCACGGCGATCCCACGAGCCGCCACGGCGGCCGCCGACTGGACGCTCGGTCGGTCGCATTCGAGCCGCTCGGCGCGTCGCTGAGGCCACCCGCGTACCGACGCCAAACGGCCTAACTCAACGCTCAGGCGGCTCCGGACGATATCTGCTCCTGAGGACAGTACAACCGGAAGGGGCCGTCATGACCGCAGTCCGCAGGCGCAGGCCAGCGTACGACGCCGTCGCCAGGATCACGCTGATCCTCCTCGTCGTCTCCGTCGCGCTCACCTTCTCGGGGGCCTTCGCCACACCCGGCGCTGAAGCGGCGAGCCTGGCCAGTCAGGTGAAGGCGCTGCAGAAGTCGATGAAGAAGCTGAAGGCGCAGACACGCCGGCAGAAGAGCAGGATCGTCACGCTGGAGAGCGGCAGCGCCGCGCAGGAGGGCAGGATCGCCTCGCTGAACGCGACCGTCGCGGCCCAGGCGGCACAACTGGCGCAGGCCGCGCCGCTGCTCGCCCTGGCCCCGTACGTCTCGGTCACGAACGCCGCGCTGAACGGCATGAAGGGCCCAAATATCGTCTTCAACGGCGTGAACGTGCACGTGCGCGACGGCTCCGGCGCGACCAACTGCAACCCGGGCCATCCCGGTACTCCGGGCCGGGTCACCGGTCTCGGCAACCTGGTCGTCGGCTACAACGAGTACTGGGTCGGGCAGACGGCGAGCACGCGCACCGGCGCCAACAACCTCATCGTCGGCACGGAGGGCACCATGACCAGCGTCGGTTGCCTCGTCGCGGGACGGTTCAACCGCGTCACCAACGCCTACGCTTCCATCCTCGGCGGCTACCACAACTCCGCTACGGGCCTCTATTCGACCGTCGCCGGCGGCAATCTCAGCATCTCCGCCGGCTCGTTCTCGACCGTCGCCGGCGGCCAAAACAACTTCGCCGGCGGCGACTGCTCGGCCGTCGGCGGCGGTCAGGGCATGGTCACGGGGCTCGCCGACCGCTGGATCGCCAAGGGGGTCGTCACGGCGCCGTAGACGGCGTCCGGGTCGTCCCGGGCCAGGCACGAGAAACGGCCGGGGCCGGGGCGCGATGC
>CAIYOD010000116.1 GCA_903927755.1 uncultured Thermoleophilia bacterium
CCGCGCCAGCGCGCGGCGATCCTCCAGCGAGCAGGCCTCCGGCCCGGACGCGCGCGCACGCGGCCGCGGCTCCTCCGGCCCATCAGGCGCGGCGGCCCGCTCCCGCTCGCGCCGCGCCCCATCCGCCCCCTGCTCCGCCGCGGCGGCGAACGTCACCTCGGGGTCCTCCTGACGCACGACGACGACGTCCACCAGCTCGTCGAGTATCTCGTCGAAGCCGGCCTCCGCGTCGCGCAGCTCCACGCGGCCGGTGAGCGCTGCGGCGGCGGCCCGACGCAGTCGCTCGGCGTCGTGCGCGCTCCCCGGAGCAGTCAGCTCCGCGATCGCGATCGCGCCGCGCACCGAGGCGCCGCGGCGGATGCGCGGGTGCACCCGCGTCCCCCGAGTCAGGCGCACCGCGACGCGCACCAGCGCGGCGTCCTGGCGTCCGGTCGCCGCCGCGACGATCGCCTCTTCTTCGGCGACGCTCTGGTAGCCCAGCTCCAGATGCTCGAACCGGTCACGGAGTGCCTCGGAGAGGTGTCCGGTGGCGACGTACTCCGCAGGGTTCTGCGTCGCCACCACCTGAAAGCCGCCGGCCGCGCGCACCTGCCCCAGGTGCGGTACCTGCACGACGCCCTCGTCCAGCGCGGGCAGCAGCAGGTTCTGCGCCGCCTCGGGCAGCCGGTTCAGCTCGTTGAGAAAGAGAACGCGCCCCTCGCGCATGGCCCGCAGCAGCGGGCCGGAGACGAACGCCTCCTCGCGGTAGCCGAGCCCGAGCACGAGCGGCGGATCGAACCAGCCGGCGAGGCGACTCTCCGTGAAGCGGTCGTCGCCGTCGACGCGCACCGTCGCGCGGCCCAGTTCCCGGCAGACGGCCAGAGCCAGCGTGGTCTTGCCGCACCCGACCGGTCCCTCGAGGAGCAGGTGGCGGCCGCCGGCGATCGCCGCGAGCGCCGTCGCCATCTCCTGCTCCCGTCCGATCATGTGACCGACCGTGGCACCTCAGCGGACCAGAAAGCGCCCGCCCGACGAGCCATCCGCCTGCGGCAGGTCGTCACAGATGTCGTAGTAGTCGCCGGCCTGGGACGTCCAGACGTGACCGGCGCCGTGCAGGCCGGTCGGAGGATCCAGGGTGCCGGCCGACACGTACACGTGGTCCTGCCCGCGCGGGTCCCAGAAGAGACTCGACCCGCACACCCGGCAGAAGCCCCGATGCACGCCCGGAGTCTCGTCCGACTCGGAGCGGTACCAGGTAAGCGCGTGGTCCTCCAGCAGCACGAGCTCCTCGCGTTTGGCCGAGGCGTAGGCGGACACGTGACCGTGCACGCGCCGGCAGTTCGCGCAGTGGCAGAAGAGGACATCTCGAAGCCTCCCCACCACCTGATAGCGGACGGCTCCGCACAGACAGCGTCCCCTGTGGAGCGCCACGTCCATCGGGCTTCCTCCCATAAGAGTAGTTTGTCTACTTCGCAGACTCAATCACTTTAAAGCAGTATCGCGCACTATCGCACACTGCGTCAACGTATCAGGGGTTCAGGGTGCCGCCGTCGCCACAGCAACCGAAGCCGAAGCCGCCTCGTCCGGGTAGACTTCCCGCATGCCTGCCCCGCCGCGCAGACGACTCCCCCCGGACGTCGGCCTCCCGAGCGACGCCTGGTACGGATTGCCGCTGGACGCCGCCCTGGGCCGCATCGCCCGGTACGCGACGCTGGCGGAGATCGCCTCCGTGGAAGAACACACCCTGCTCTCCGCGCCCAATCGCCGCGCGGCCGTGGAGAGCGGCCTTCGCCTCACCGTCCACGGACCGTGGGACGACCTCGAGCCGGGGAGCACGCGCGAGCGGGACCGCCGGCACGCCCTGACCGTCCACCGCCGGCACCTGGAGGCGACGGCCGAGATCGGCGCCGTGACCTACGTCGTCCATCCCGACTATCAGGGCTGCGCCGTGCCTCGCGATCCGCGCGTGCTGGACGCGCTGCAGCGCACGTTCGCCGAGCTCGAGGAGTACCAGCGCGAGCTCGGCGTGCGCATCGTGGTCGAGAACATGCCGGGCGTGGGCTTCTCGCACTTCGGCGCGCCCGGCGACCTGGACCTCGGCGAGCTCGGCCTGATCCTCGACACCGGACACGCCGCCATCTGCGGGACGCTGCACGACTTCTTGCGCGAGCCGCACGCGGAGCTCGCGCACGTCCACCTCCACGACAACCGCGGTCCAGCGGACGCCGGCGACCCTCACCTGCCGCTGGGGCGGGGCGTCGTCGATGCGCGCGCGGTGCTTCGCGCGGCGCGCGCCAGCGGAGCCACCGTCATCCTTGAGTTGCTGAGCGAGGATGCCATCCGCGAGAGCATCGCGCACCTCGAGCGCAAAGGGCTGCTGGACGAGGAGTGAAGTGAGGCCGCGAGACGCGGTAGGTCCGCGGGCCGAGACCTCAGACCTCGAACGCGAACCCGAAGCCGGCGCCTTGATACTCCAGCGGCACGAGCGGGCTGCCGGGGACGTCCGGGTGGGCGTCGCCGTGATACTCGCGCGGGGCGACGTCGTTGGGCCCTTCCGCATACAGCAGGCTGGCCAGCGCCTGGATCTGATCGCGTCCGATGCCGAGCTCGAACTGGCCGCCGCCGTAGAGGACCATTCCGGCGGCCTGCGCGCGGCCGACGCAGTACAGCAGCGCGCTCAGGCTCCCGAAGCGCGAGGGTTTGATGTTGAGCTGGCGCAGCGCGAACCCGTCGCACTCCGGCCCACAGACCGCGGCCACGCGCTCCGTGATCGCCTCGACGTCCTCCCAGGAGTGGACGGGCGCGTCGAAGCTGAATCGCCCCTCCTGCCCGCGCAGCACTTCACGCGCCGGACCGTCCAGCGCCGGGTCCTCCAGCACCGTGCCGGGGAACGTCTCGCTCACCAGCCGGTACTGCACGGGGTCAGACGGATTGTCCACGGGCGAGCCGGTGTAGAACGACTTGAAGTCGAGCGCCCGCACGCGGCCGGTCGCGGCGATCTCCTGCATCAGCCGCTCGTCCCACTCCGGCGTCGGGTCGAGCTTGAACTCGAGGTTGGGATCCACCGCGAGCCACGGCTTGATGTCGAGGCGGGTGCTGAGCACGAAGCGCACGGGGGCGTAGGGGCGCCCGAGCGCCTCGCCCAGGCTGAGCTTCCGCTGGCGCAGGGCGAGGTCGAGAGCGGCGCTCTCGAAGCCCCAGCGCCGATAGTTGCGGAAGAACTCCTCTTGAGGCGGCCTGGCGGGGAACAGGTCCAGGCCGCCGAGCTGCCGCGAGAACCCGTCGAGCGTCCACTCTCCGGCCAGCGGCAGCTTCGCCGGATAGTCGTCGTGGTCGTCGGCCGCGTAGGTCACGTCTTCCCCGCGGCCCTCCAGCCCGCCACCGACCAGCACGATCTCTGTGGTGACGCGACGGAAGCCGCTGGAGACGTCCAGCTCGTGGCGCTCGGTCCGGTAGCCGTCCACGACCAGAGCGAGGCCGGCCAGCTGCCGATACGCGCTGTCGGGTGCCAGGTGCATCACTGTCGACCTGCCTTGTCCGGGGGCCATCCGCGGTCCCGTTCGCCGGGCGACGCGTCCACTGCGGCGCTTCTACCCCGCTCCTCGACAAGGCAACCGACGACCCGGCCGACCGCGAAGCGGGAGGCCGCGCCCGCAGGCGTCTGGCATACTTGAACCCCGTGCGACGCCCCATCGACATCGGCATCTCCACCAGCGCCTACGCCGAGCTCATGCTCCCGGCGGCGCTCGAGCGCATCGCGGACCACACCTCGTTCGCCGAGATCCGCTCGTTCGGCCTGCACACGCTGCTCAGCCAGCGCAACCGCGCGGAGGCGCAGCAGGCCGGCCTCACGTACTCCGTGCACGGACCCTTCGGCTACACCGGCATCTGGGACCTCGACGAGGCGGAGCGGCTCAAGGCGCTCGACGAGCACCGCCGCCACCTGGAGGCCAGCGCCGAGATCGGGGCGCGGCTGTACGTCGTCCACCCCGACTGGGGGCCCGAGGTCAAGCCACGCGACCCTGCCGTCGTGGCCCAGCTCGACCGCTCCTTCAAGACGCTGCTCGCCTGGCAGGACGAGCTCGGCGTCGAGATCGTCGTCGAGAACATGCCGGGCACCGGGATGTCGCACTTCACCCACCCCGGCGACCTGGACCTGCGCGGCCTCGGCCTCGTCCTCGACGTGGGGCACGCCAGCATCAGCGGCTGCCTCGACGAGTGGCTCGACGACCCCCGCGCGCCGCTGCGCCACCTGCACGTGCACGACAACCACGGTGAGGGCGACGCCGACGATCCGCACCTGGGGCTGGGCGCCGGCGTGGTGGACGCGGAGGCGGTGGTGACCGCCGCGCGCGCCGCCGGCGCGTCGATGGTGCTCGAGCACGACTCCGCGGACTCGGTGCGGACGAGCCTCGCCCGCCTGCGGGAGCTCGGCCTGCTCTAGGCCCCTGCGGTCCCCAGCGCCAGTGCCCTGCCCGCTTCGTAGGCGCGGATCCTGAGCTCTCCGTCCTGCTCCGCGCTCTCCGGGTCGTTCGCGTTCGCGCACACGATGTTGTCCACCCACTCGAAGCCGAACGACGGGAACATCGCCGCCGTGTACTCGAAGTACGAGTCATAGGTGTGCAGGTCGTCCATGCTCTGCGAGTACACGGTGATCATCTTCTTGGTGCCGAACCTCGGCTTGCCCTCGACGTCCATCAGCGGGAAGAGCCGGTCGTACAGGTTCTTCACGGGACCGGTCATCTGCATCATGTAGATGGGCGAGCCGATCACGATGGCGTCCGCGGTCTTGACCTTCTGCAGCGCCTCGTGGAGCTCGTCGTTGATGATGCAGTCGTCCTTCACCCGGCAGGCGAAGCAGCTCTGGCAGGCCATGAACTTCATCTTGAACAGCGTGTAGTACTTGACCTCGGCACCGTTGTCCCGCGCGCCCTTGGCGATCAGGTCGAGGACCGTCACGGTGTTGCCGTCCATGCGAGGACTACCGTTGAACACGACGATTTCTTTCATGAGGTAGTCGCCTTTCTGTGAGCTGCCCGGCCGGTCGCGCGACGGCGAAAGAAAAGGGGAGGGCCCGCCAGGCCCTCCCCTTCGTACCCAGGCCTACAGCTTGATGAAGCCGAGGTTCTGCGACTCGCCGGCGATCATCACCGTGGCGCCGTGCTTCTTGCCGCCGGCATCCACCTCGACCGTGTACTCGCCATCCTCGAGCCCGTCGAACTTGAACTCGCCGAAGAAGTTGGTCGTCTGCGTCCCGAGGACGGCGCCGTCCGACTGAAGCGTGACGGTCGCTCCTTCGAAGCAGTCGCCGTCGACCAGCACGCCGGCGGTGACGAAGTTCTTCGTGAACCGGTAGAGGTTCTTGTACAGCGTGTGCGGCTTCGTGCCGAGCTCGGGCAGGTAGGCCTCGAGCTTCTCGTCGGCGATCATCGCCTCGGCCTCTTCCGGCTCGATGAAGAACGTGGCCATGGCCTCGGTCGGGCAGCTGTGCGTGCAGCGAGTGGTGTGCGGCGTCCACGTGGGGTCGTCGATCAGGTGGGCGCAGAAGATGCACTTCTGGCCGATCTCGAGCTCTTCGTTCCACCAGATGGCGCCGTAAGGACACGAGTCGACGAGGGCCTTGTTGCCCTTGGCCTTCACCATGTCGATCATCACGATGCCGTCGTCACGCTTGGTGATCGCGCCGTCCGACGCTTCCATGCACGGCGCGTTCTCGCAGTGCTGGCACGGCACCGGCAGGTAGGCCACGTCGTTGCGGGCGTACTGGCCGCGCTCACGCCGGAGGATGTCCACCCAGCGATGACCGTGGCGCGGCTGGGCGGCCGTGTAGCCGGGCCAGTCGTTGCCCACGAACTCGTCCTTGTCGGCCATAAAGCAGTTGTTGCAGTCGTGGCACTTGGCCACGTCAATGACTTTGTACCATTGCTTCACGTCGCTGACTCCTTGTCGGTCATCCACATACAGTCGATCGTGCTGGTTCACTCGGTCTCGTAGATGCCGCCATCCCATTTCTCGACGTCGATCTGGGCAGAGTTGGGAGCCATGCCCGAGGCGTACTTGGACATGTAGCGATCGGGCGAGAGGATGTTCATGCAGCCGCCGCGGTCGGCAGACCTGCCGGGCTTGCCCAGCGGGTCGTACTCGGCGCACGACTCGTAGGTGTGCACGGTGCCGGGCTGGGTGCGCTCGCCCACCTGCGCGCACACGATCACGGAGCCGCGGTCGTTGAAGGCGCGGACCAGGTCGCCGCTCTCGATGCCGCGGGCGGCCGCGTCGACGCGGTTGATCCGGATGATCCAGTAGTAGTGACCGTCCACCAGGACGCGGTGGTCCTTGATGTCGTTCATGAAGCTGTCCTTGCCGTCACCCATGGTGTGGAAGGAGAAGCGCGGGTGCGGCGAGAGCATGCCGAGCGGGTACTTCTTGGCGAGCTCGCAGCGCGGACCCTCCCACGCCGGCACGTAGGTGTGCATGGAGGGCCGGTACTCGTCCTCGAAGCCCTGGTCCTCGAAATTCTTGAGGCTCGTGGCGATGAACTCGACCTTGCCCGTGCTCGTCTGCAGGCCCTTGCGGCCGACCTGGTTGTTCAGGCGCGGACCCCAGTCGGGCGTGTCCTTCTCGCGGTCCTCTGCGAACCAGCGCAGCGCCGGCGTCTTCTTGCGCTCCGGGTTGTCCGGCACGATGAAGTAGCCCTTCTCCTTGAACTCGGCGAAGGTCATGTGCTTGGGCATGTCGGTGGCGTTGTAGTACTGCTC
>CAIYOD010000117.1 GCA_903927755.1 uncultured Thermoleophilia bacterium
CCACGGCGCGCGGAGGAATGGCGACGGCGGCCGGCTCGGCGGCCGGTGCGGCGGCGACGGCGGCGTGGACGGCAGCTTCCGGCGCCGCCGCGGGGGCCGGCGCCGGCGACCAGTGCTCACGGTGCTCGAAGTCCTCTCCCGCGCGCTTGACCTGCCCCTCGAACTCGGCCCGCGAGACGTGCGCGACGCCGAGAAGCGTCCCGATGCGCTCTTCGAGCGGCGGATGCGAGTCGCGCCACGCGACGGCCGGCCAGCCGAGCGTGCCGGTGGCGCGGATGCAGAGGGGCGCGAGTCCCTCCGGGATGTATCCGGCTCCGCCGGGGTGCCTCCCGATGATGCGCAGCGCCTCC
This sequence comes from uncultured Thermoleophilia bacterium, assembly GCA_903927755.1. GTDB lineage: Bacteria > Actinomycetota > Thermoleophilia > UBA2241 > UBA2241 > CAIXSE01. Next base: position 351 of record CAIYOD010000117.1, read on the forward strand.
GCGAGGGCCAGGGGGTCGCGCGTGTAGCGCACCGCCGCGAGGTCCGCCTGCCTCTCACGCTCGCGGCTGAGCGCCGAGCTCACCACGGACGACGCCAACTGCATCAGCCAGAGCCAGCCGCGCAGCGGGACCATCCCGAGCGCCGCGGAGGCCGCATCCGTGTCCGACCCGGCGTCCGCGGCCTCGTCCAGCTTCTCGACCAGCGAGGAGTAGATCCCGAACAGCAGGCACGACACGGTGACCGTCACGTAGCCTTCCGAGAGAACGTGAGCGAACTCGTGCGCGACCACCGCCTGCAGTTGCTGGCGCGAGAGCCGCGCCAGTGCTCCCTCGGTCACCCCGATCACCCCGCCGCCGTGCAGATCGCTGAAGGCGAACGCGTTGAAGCCGACGGTACGCACCGTCACGCATTGGATGCGGGGACCCCCGGTGGCGATGCGCATCTCCTCGACGATGTTCGCGAGCCGCGCGTGGTAGCGGTCGCCGGAGTCGAGCGGCCGGCAGTGCATGGCGGCGAAGAGGCGGTCGCGCGCGCCGAGCTGCGCGAGCCCCCAGTAGAGCAGCGAGAAGACGAGCGCGGCGCCGAGGACCACCAGCACGCCGAGCGGCGTGAACAGCCAGGTCACGACGACCGGCGCAGAGACCACGAGGAACGCGACCCCGAAGACGATCACGCACGCGACCCACGCCGTGACGAACGCCAGCACGAGCAGCAGGGCGAAGAGCAGCCAGATGCGCCAGCGCTTCTCGCGTTCGACCTCGAACAGCGTCTTCCGCGGCCCCCGGTCTGTCGTCGCCTGCTCCACGTCTCTGCCCCTTCGACTCCTCCGGCTCAAGCGCAGGCCGGGCCCTTCACATTGCTTAACACTACAGATGTGGTTTCAACTGTCGAGGTGGTGGTAATATACCGTCTGCGTAGCGGAGTCCCCCTCCACACACCCCTCCCCTACGCAAGGTACCTCCAGGTACCACCCCATGGCTCCTTTCACAAGCCCCCCTCCCCGGGGGGCTGCCCGGAAACGGGTGCACGAGGCGACGCTCCCCAGCGTCGCCTTTGTGCGTACGGGGTCCGTGCGGCCGAGCGGAGGCGTTCGCAGGCTCGACCGCCCAGGAGTCAGGCCGGCAGCAGGCCGGAGGTGACGACGAAGTTCTCGGTGATGCGCCGGCAGAACGCCGGATACGCCGCCAGCCGCTCGTCCGTCTCGCGGCGCAGCTGCTCTTCGAACCCCGCGCCGAGATGCTTCTGCTCCTTCACCGCGTCGCGCACCCAGTGCGGCGCCATCTCGGCGTCCACTTCGGGGTGGAACTGCGTGCCCCAGGCTTTGCCGCCGGCGCGAAAGACCTGGACGCCCTCACCGCAGGTGGCGACCAGGTGCGACGTCGGCGAGAGCTTGCACGAGTACGCGTGCCAGTTGAAGGCGACGAAGGGTGAGGAGATGCCGCGCAGCAGCGGATCGTCGGCGACCTTCTCGATGGACGTCCAGCCGACCTCCGGGTGCTTGCGCCGGTACGCATCGCCGCCGGCCGCGATGGCCAGGAGCTGCGCGCCGAGGCAGATGCCCCACACCGGGCCGCCCTCGTGCACCATGCGGCGCATGAGCTTGATCTCCGCCGCCAGGAAGGGGTGGTCGTTGGTCTGCGTCACGTGCATGGAGCCGCCCAGACTGATGAGGCCCGCGGTCTCGTCCGGCCACACCGGCAGCTCTTCGGCCAGGTCGACGCGGCACACCTCGAAAGGCACGCCGAGATCGGTGAGCGCCACGGCGATGCTGCCGGGCGGGTCGTCGGGCTCGTGCTGGACGATGGTGACGGGCTTCGGCTTCATCTGCGGCTCCTCTTCCGGGACGTACGGGAGTATACCCAACGCGGCGGCGCGGCCTTGCCGCGAGACCTCGACGTGCAACCTTGCCCGCCTGCCTCGCCGTCTGCGAGACTGAGGCCATGAGCGGCAGCATCCCAACGCATGGCCCCGTCGACCCGCCGACCGGCGCGCCGATCGTCGAGATCGTCTCCGCCGGCAACGAGGTCCTCATCGGCGACGTGCTCGACACGAACACCGGCTGGCTGTGCACGCGCGTGACAACGCTCGGCGGCCTCGTGCGGCGCACCATCATGCTGCGCGACGACGTCGAGGCCATCGGCGCCGAGCTGCGCGGCTGCCTCGCTCGGCGCCCGGCCCTGGTCTTCACCGTCGGCGGCCTCGGACCCACCAGCGACGACCGCACGCTCGAGGGGGTCGCCCTCGGCCTCGGCGTCCCGCTCGAGCTCCACGCCGAGGCCGAGCGGATGGTGGCCGCGAAATACCAGGAGTTCTTCGCGGCCGGCTACGTGCCGTTCCCGGAGCTGAACGAGAACCGCCGCAAGATGGCGCGCCTTCCGTCCGGGGCCGAGGCGCTGGTCAATCCGATCGGAGGTGCGCCGGGCGTGCTGTGCCGCAGCGGCGAGACGCGCATTCTCTCGCTCCCCGGCGTGCCCGGCGAGCTCATGGCCATCGTCGACGAATCGCTCGGGCCGTTGGTCGCGGACGTGTTCGGCGCTGCCCGTTACGAAGAGCGCTCGCTCGAGGTGGAACTGCAGGACGAGTCGGCGATCGCCGACATCCTCCGCGCCGCGGAGGAGCAGCATCCTTCGGTGTACGTGAAGTCGCGCGCCAAGGTCCTGGGCAGCACGCGCGTGATCCGGATCACGCTCAGCGGGCGCGGCGAGGACGACGCCGCCGTCGCCGCGCTCCTCGCGCCGGCGGCGGACCAGCTGCTGATGCAGATCGCCGCCGCCGGTTTCTCCGTCCGGCCCGCGCCCCCGGAAGACCCGGCCGGCGCGAACGACTGACGGCCGGCCGCGGCAAGCCTCGCGCCTCCCCTACTCCTCTTCCTCGCCGCTCGTCCAGGAGCTGTCGTGACCGACCTTGCTCTGCCCCTCGGCGTCGACGCGGCGGCGGCGGCGGAACACCGGCCGCATGACGGCGACCGCGGTGACTCCCACGGCCAGCCAGGCCACCAGCCACAGCGGGCCGCCTGACCGCACTGTGTACCACACGCCGACCGCCATGAACGCCACGAACGCCGCGACGACGACGATGACGAGCACGAGGTCGATCGGCACTCCCCCAGCCTGACGGCCGGCCCGTGCGCCTGAACACATGAGTCCCTCCCTCGTCGGCACCGCCGGTCGAACGCCCGGACTCGGTCAGCCCAGATGGTCCTCGATGAAGTGCGTGTTGACGTCACCGGCCATGAACAGCGGATGGTCGAGCACCAGCCGGTGGAACGGGATGACGGTCTTGACCCCGTCCACGAGGAACTGGTCGAGCGCCCAGCGCGAGCGCGCGAGGCACTCCTCGCGGTCGCGCCCCCAGACGATGAGCTTGCCGAGCAGGCTGTCGTAGAACGGCGGCACCAGGTAGCCCTGGTAGACGTGGCTGTCGAGACGCACCCAGGGGCCGCCCGGCGGGATCCACTGGGTGACGACGCCGGGTGACGGCATGAAGTTCTCCGCCGGGTCCTCGGCGTTGATGCGGAACTCGATGGCGTGGCCCTCGAGCTGGATGTCACCCTGCGTGAGCGGGAGCCCCTCGCCGGCGGCGATGCGGATGCCCGTCTTGACGATGTCGACGCCGCTCACCATCTCCGTGACGCAGTGCTCGACCTGCACGCGGGTGTTCATCTCCATGAAGTAGAAGCTGCCGTCGCTGTCGAGCAGGAACTCGACCGTGCCGGCGCCCTCGTAGTGCGCGGCGACGGCGGCGGCGACGGCTGCGTCGCCCATCTGGGCGCGCAGCTCGGGGCTCACGGCCGGCGACGGCGCCTCTTCGATGAGCTTCTGGTGGCGCCGCTGGATGCTGCAGTCGCGCTCGCCGAGGTGGATGCCGTGGCCCTTGCCGTCGGCGAGCACCTGGATCTCGATGTGGCGCGGCGCGCCGATGTACTTCTCGACGTAGACGGCGCCGTTGCCGAACGCCGACTCGGCCTCGGCCTGAGCCTGACGCACGGCGCCGGCCAGCTCGGAGGCCTCCTTGACGATGCGGATGCCCTTGCCGCCGCCGCCGGCGGACGCCTTGACCATCACCGGCAGGCCGATGTCTCGGGCAACGACCTCGGCCTCGGCGGCGCTCTCGATGATGCCCTCCGAGCCGGGCGTGACGGGCACGCCGGCGGCGGTCATCGTCGCGCGTGCCTGCGCCTTGTCGCCCATCATCTCGATGCTCTCCGGCGAGGGCCCGATGAACTTGATGTCCTGCTCCCGGCAGAGACGGCTGAACTCGGCGCGCTCGGCCAGGAACCCGTACCCGGGGTGGATGGCCTCGGCTCCGCTCTGCAGCGCCGCCTGGATGAGCGCCGGCATGACGAGATAGCTCTGCGACGCCGGCGCCGGACCGATGCACACGGCCTCGTCGGCGTACCTGACGTGCAGGCACTCGGCGTCGGCTTCGCTGTACACGGCCACCGAGCCGACGCCGAGCTCGCGGCAGGCGCGGATGATGCGGATGGCGATCTCGCCCCGGTTGGCGATCAGGATCTTGCTGAACACGGCCGCTCCTTGCTTCTTTGCCCGAGCGAGTATAGCGGGTGTACCTTCGGTGCACCCGCAGTTGACCCGCCTGCGGCGGTCAATAGCCGACGACGTGCGGTCCGGCCCGACGCCGGACCTGACAACGCTTTGCCCGGCGCCGCCCTCAAGCCGCGCGCCCCGGCGCCGATACGAAGCGTAAGACCGGGCAGGACTACTCACCGGGCTTCGGCCCGGCATCTGATCCTCTCTCTCAGCCGGGCCGGTCTCCTTCGTAAGACATACGGACAGCCCGCATCCGTGAAGGCCCCCGCCGGCCCGGCACTTTTCTTCCCTTCGCCACGATGGCCATCGTCGACCACGGATGTCCACCGCGCGACCATCCGTCAAGCCTCGCGCCAGCCTGCCGATGCGCTAGACTGAGGCGCAGGACCCGGCGGGAGGTCGGAGTGTCAAGCACGCCCAAAAAGACCCTTGCGATCATCGATGACGACACCGAGCTGCTCGGCGAGCTCACCAAGGCGCTCGGGTCCAGTTACCACGTCACCACCAGTCTCGGCGATCCGGGCACCATGAGGATGCTGCAGAACGACCCGCCGGCGGCCGTCGTCCTCGACCTCGACCTGGTCACGTTCGACCCCTACGAGCTCCTGCGACTCATGACCGGCGACCCCGCCGTGCGCGGCACGCCGGTGCTGGTGCTCTCGTCGGCGAGCGACTTCGCCACCTTCGAGCATGCGCACCGGGCCGGCGCCTCAGAGTACGTCACCAAGCCGTTCTCGCCGGACGAGCTGCGGCCCAAGCTCGACGAGCTGGTGAGCGGCCGTAAACGGCGCACCAACGGCCGCCTCAAGCTCGGCGCCCTGCTCGTCGCCAGCGGTCTGGTCACCCGGGAGCAGCTGAACGGCGCCCTCGCCCGCCAGCATGACGGCGGAGGGCGCCTCGGCGAAGTGCTCGTCACCGAGGGCCTGGTGAGCGAGCACGACATCGTCACCGCGGTCGCCGGACAGATGCACATCGGCGTGGTCGACCTCGCGCAGACCACGCCGCAGCCCGGCGCGCTCGGCCTCCTGCCGCGGGACTTCATCGTCCGCCGGCGGCTCATGCCGCTCAGCCTCGACGACAACGGCAGCCTCGTCGTGGCCATGACCAATCCGCTGGACGTGATCTCCATCGACGAGATCGGCATGCGCACCAAGAAGCGCGTCGTGCCGGTCATCTGCACGGAGTCGGCCTTCGACGAGGCCGTCTCCATCTACTTCAGCTCGCGCGGCAAGCTCAAGGACGCTCGCGACGACTCGACTGAGGAGTCGACGACCGCCTCCGGCGAGATCGACGCCGACATCATCGAGATCGTCGACGCGCTGCTCACCGACGCCGCGAGCATGGACGCGTCGGACATCCACCTGGAGCCGGCAGAGGACTCGCTGGGCGTGCGCTGCCGCATCGACGGTGTGCTCCACGAGATGCGCGAGTTCCCGAAGGAACTGCAGGCCGGCATCATCAGCCGCCTGAAGATCATGGGCAACCTCAACATCGCCGAACGCCGGCTGCCGCAGGACGGACGCACGAGCTTCGAGCTGTCCAGCGGCGAGGCCGTCGACCTGCGCCTCGCCTCCATCCCCAGCATGTACGGCGAGAACCTCACCATCCGCATCCTCGAGGTCTCTCCGCTGCCGCCGACGCTGGCGTCCCTGGGCCTCGTGGGCGAGAATCTGACCCGCTTCGAGAAGGCGCTCAAGGCGCCGGAGGGCGGCATCGTCATCGTCGGCCCCACCGGCTCCGGCAAGTCCACCACCCTGTACACCACGCTCGAGCTCATCAAGTCGCCACAGCGCAAGGTCTACACGGTCGAGGACCCCATCGAGCGCAAGATCGACGGCATCATCCAGTCCGAGGTCAAGCCGGCCATCGGCCTCACCTTCGCGCAGGCGCTGCGCGCCCTGGTGCGCGCCGACCCGGACGTGATCATGGTCGGCGAGATCCGCGACCTTGAGACCGCCAAGATGGCGGCCGACTCCGCCGTCACCGGCCACCAGGTGTTCAGCACGCTGCACACCAACGACGCCTCGGCGGCGGTCAACCGCCTCGTCGAGATGGGCGTGCCGCGCTACCTGGTGGCGGCCGCCTGGCGCTGCTTCGTCGCCCAGCGGCTCGTACGCCGGCTCTGCCCGCACTGTCGCAGCGAGACGACCATGACCGACGTCCGCTGGACCGAGCTCGGGCTGGGGCCGGCGCCCCGAAAGCGCTTCAAGCTCTTCGAGCCCGTCGGCTGCGCCAAGTGCTTCGGCACCGGCTACCGCGGCCGCCTCGGCCTCTACGAGGTGCTCGTCGTGGACGACGAGCTGCGCGACATGATCGCCACGGGCGGCAGCGTCCTCGAGATCCAGCGCCTCGCCCGGGCCAACGGCGTCGCGTCGCTGCGCGAGGACGGCATCGCCAAGGTCCTCGAGGGCAGCACCAGCTACCTCGAGCTCCTGCGCGTCACCGTCTGAGGCGCATATCGCGACGACGCGCCCAGAGGGGTCACTCCGCCGTGATCACGCCCTCGTTGACGCCCATGCTGCACGTGAACGTGTAGGCGCCCGGCTCGAGCTCGCCCAGAGGGAACACGGCCTGGCCGTTGCTCAGGTCGCCCTTCAGCCCGAGCTCGGGGAACTCCGGCTGGCCGAGGCAGTCCTGGGCCCAGCCCGTGAACACCACCTTCACCGGGACGCCCGCCTGTACCGTGAAGCGGTTCGTAGTAGTGTGTCTACACGCGCGAAACAGTACCATCCGTTCGAGAGCGGGACAAGAGCGATCCCGGTCATTTGTCATAGGTCGCCCTGGACAAATGATAGAGGCAGACCGAGGAGAGCAGACGCGCGGCCGTTGCCGCACGCGCCGCCGTCTGAATCGTAGCCAGTCGCGGCGACGCCTCCACCGGCGTCTAGACGCCTGTTCTATGCGCCCGCCGGAGGCGCTACCCGATGTAGTAACCAGGAGACCGGAAGACTCTGAGAGAGACTTTCCAAGTCGACCTTGACTACGGCCGGCGGCGCAAAGCGGGGGCTTGCACCGCCGGCCTTCACGTACGCCCTTTCCACTAGGCGAATGACCCGTACCGGATTTCTCCGTCACTGGGTACCGTAGTAAACGTACGGTCACGTACGGGGGAAGGCCGCGATCGAACAGGAAACCCGGAGGTAGTCACTGTGAGCACCCTGGAGAATGTCGGGACGACCGAGGTGCCGGTCGAGCACCTCGCCGCGCTCGGTCGCCTGGTCAGCGTCATCAACAACGACGGCGACCTGCTCGAATCCATGCGGGCAGCCTTGGACGCCGTCCTTGAGATCCTCGACTTCGACGGCGGCGGCATCTACGTCGCCGATGCCGTCGAGCGCACGGCGACAGTGCGGTGCGCCGCCGGACTGCCCGAGGACTTCCTCGCCGGCCTGGCGGTGATCGGCATGGACGACCCGCCCTACTCCGGAGTGCTCGTGCACGGCGAGCCGACCTACCTGGAAGACTACGCCAGGTTCTCGCCTACCAAGGCCGCGCGCTGGGGCTTCCGGTCGCTGGCGTCCGTCCCGCTTCCCTTCGGCGACGAGGTGTTCGGCGCGCTCAACCTGATCAGCAGGCGCAGGCGCCGGGTATCGGAGTACGAACGATCCGTCCTCGAGGCCGTCGGCAAGGAGCTCGGCACCGCCTTCTCGCGGGCGCGTGTCGTAGAGGAACTGCGCCGCGCCGAAGACAACCTGCGCACCTTCTTCGAGTTGAGCCCCGACATGCTGTTCGTGCTCGACGGCCAAGGCGATGTCGTCGAGATGAACCGGGAGGCCAGCCGTCAGCTCGGCTACAGCCCAGATGAGTACCGAGGGCGCTCGGTCTTCGAGCTCCACCCCTCCGAGCAGAGAGACCGCGTGGCCAACACCGTCACCCGCATGCTCAGCGGTCTGGAAGAGTGCTGCACGGTGCCCCTCGTGACCAGCGACGGCCACGAGGTCCCCGTCGAGACCCGTGTGTCGCACGGACGCTGGAACGAGGACGACGCCCTCTTCGGGATCTGCCGCAACAGCCGCTCGGACAGGGTCCTCAAGGCCGCGGTCGAGGCGCTCAACGGCGCGCTGCAGCTGCAGGACCCCTACACGGCCGGCCACGTCGTGGGCGTGGCGCTGCTCTCCGTGGCTCTGGCCACGGAGATGGGACTGCCGCCGGACCGGATCGACCTCGTCCGCATCGCCGCCCAGCTGCACGACATCGGCAAGCTGGGGGTGCCGGCCACCGTCCTCGCGAAGCCGGGCCCGCTGACAGAGGGAGAACGCCTCCTCGTGCAGGAGCACAGCTCGCACGGCTACGATCTGCTGCAGCCGATGAAGTTCCTCGGGCCCATCCCGGCCATCGTCCTGCAGCACCACGAGCGGGCCGACGGCTCCGGCTACCCTCTCGGCGCGAGCGGGGAGGACATCATGCTGGAGGCGCGGATCATCGGCGTCGCCGACGTGGTCGAGGCCATGGCGGCACACCGCCCGTACCGGCCCACGCTGCCGTTCAGCTCCGCCCTCGTCGAGATCAAGCGGGGCGCCGGCACCGTCTACGACGCCGGCGTCGCCACGGCGCTCCAGGCGCTGTGGCGCAAGGACGAGATCCCGCTGGACGCCGCGCACGCTGCGGCTCGCCACCGGCGACATCCCTCCGATCAGGAGGCGCAGCCGGCTCAGGTCTGAGCCGGCTGCCTCGGGCGCCGGAGGCCGGTCTGCTTCAGGACGGCCGGTTGTCGATGACGCGCCGGGCCTTGCCCTCGCTGCGCTCGAGCTTGCCCGGCTCGACCAGCTTGACCTTGGGCCGCACGAGGAGCGCCGAGCGGAGCTCCTCGGTCACTCGGCGCTCGAACGCCCGCAGGTCGTCCATCCAGCCGTCGAAGAGCGTGTCCGTGACCTCGACGTGCACCTCGAACGTGTCCAGCCCGTTGGTCCGCCCGAGCACGATCTGGTAGAAGGGCTCGACGCCCTCGATCTGGAACAGCACGCTCTCGATCGCGGACGGGAAGATGTTCACGCCGCTGATGATGAACATGTCGTCGGTGCGGCCGACCACCTTGCCCATGCGGGCGGTCGTGCGACCGCACGCGCAGCGCTCGCGAGTCAGCGAGGTGAGGTCGCGGGTGCGGTAGCGCAGCACCGGCGAGCACTCGCGCGTGAACGCCGTGACCACGAGCTCGCCGACCTCGCCGTCCGCGACCGGCTTGCCGGTCGCCGGGTCGAGGCACTCCGCGAGGAAGTGATCCTCGGAGATGTGCATGCCCGTGCGGCACTCACACTCACCGGCCACGCCGGGCCCGGTGAGCTCTGTGAGCCCGTAATTGTCGGTGCCCCTGATCGGCAGCCGGCTCTCGATCTGGGCGCGCATCTCCTCGCTGCAGTGCTCGGCGCCGAACATCCCCAGCCGCAGGCGCAGCTGCTCGACTGGGACCTCGCGCCTCTGGAGCACCTCGCCGATGTAGAGCGCGTAAGACGGCGTGGCGATGAGGATGGTCGTGCCGAAGTCCTTCATGTACTGGAGCTGGCGGGCGGTGTTGCCGGCGCTGATGGGCAGCACGGCCACGCCGGCGCGCTGCAGCCCGTAGTGAAGGCCGAACCCGCCGGTGAACATACCGTAGCCGAAGGCGATCTGGGCGATGTCCCCGTCGTGCGCGCCGACGGCGACGGCGAGCCGGCACACCAGCTCGGTCCAGCTCTCGAGGTCCGCCCTCGTGTAGCCGCCGACCACGGCCTTGCCCGTGGTGCCCGACGAGGAGTGGATCTCGACGACCTCGCTCATCGGCACGGCGAACAGTCCGTAGGGGTAGTTGTCGCGGAAGTCGGTCTTGTCGGTGAACGGCAGGCCGGCAAGGTCGTCCAGGCTGGTCAGGTCGCCGGGCTCGAAGCCGACGGCGCTCAGCTGCTCGCGATAGAACGGGACGCGCTCGTAGACCCGGGCGAGCATGTCGCGAACGCGACGGAGTTGCAGCTCCTGCAGCCGCTCGCGATCTATGGTCTCGTGCTGCTCGTCCCAGATGGCCATGGTCTCTCGCTTCGTCGCTGCCGGGTGCCGCAGGCAATCATACCGGGGCGAGAGGCGGGCGCGCCTCCGGCCGGCCCGCCGCCCGCCCTCCCGGCCACACGCGGCGGTCCCAGAATACCCCCATGGGTACCATCGTTCGAGCGCGGGAACACTAAGCGCGGCATGAGCGATCGCGACACCACCATCGAGCTCCCCATCACAGGCATGACCTGCGCAAGTTGCGTCGCGCGCACGGAGAAGGCCATCGGCAAGGTCCCGGGCGTGGGCAAGGCCGCCGTGAACCTGGCGACCGAGAAGGCGACCGTCACCTTCGATCCGGGTGAGGTCACGGCCGGCGAGCTCGTCGCCGCCGTCGAGGGAGCGGGCTACGGCGTCGTGACCGCGCAGGAGACGCTGCCGATCATCGGCATGACGTGTGCTAGCTGCGTGAGCCGGGTCGAGAAGGCGCTGCGCCTGCCCGCCGGCGTCCTCAAGGCCGACGTCAACCTGGCGACCGAGAAGGCGACCGTCTCGTACATCCCCGGCCAGACGAGCTACAAGGACCTGGTTGAGGCCGTGCGAGGCGCCGGCTACGACGTTGTGGAGCCGGCGCCCGGCGCCGGTGAGCAAGGCGTCGAGGCGGCGGCGGACGCCGAAGAGGCCGCCCGCGCCGCCGCCTACCGCAAGCTCAAGCTGAAGGTCATCGTCGGCTTCGTGCTCAGCGTCGTCATCTTCGCCGGCACGATGCAGCCGCACTGGTTCCCGTTCCTGCCCGAGTGGCTGCACAACGGCTACTTCCTGTGGGCGCTCGCGAGCGTGGTGCAGTTCTGGGTCGGCTGGCAGTTCTACGCGACGGCGTGGTCGGCGTTGAAACACGGCACGACGACGATGAACACGCTCGTCGCGATGGGCTCGTCCGCCGCCTACATCTACAGCGTCCTCGGGGTGCTCTTCCCCGCCTTCTTCGAGCACCAGGGCCTCGGCGAGCCGATGTACTTCGACTCGGCGGCGTTCATCATCACGCTCATCCTTCTCGGGCGGCTGCTCGAGGCGCGCGCCAAGGGGCAGACCGGGGCCGCCATCAAGGCGCTCATCGGCCTGCAGCCCAAGACGGCGCGCGTGGTCCGCGCCGGGGTGGAGTCCGACGTGCCGGTCGCCCAGGTGCTGGTGGGCGACCTCGTCGTCGTGCGCCCCGGCGAGAAGGTGCCGGTGGACGGCATCGTCGAGAAGGGCTCGTCGCCGGTCGACGAGTCAATGCTCACCGGCGAGCCGATCCCCGTGGGCAAGCACCCGGGCGACGAGGTCATCGGCGCCACCATGAACACCACCGGCTCGTTCACGTTCCGCGCGACGAAGGTCGGCTCCGAGACCGCCCTCGCTCAGATCGTGCGGCTCGTCGAGCAGGCGCAGGGCTCCAAGCCGCCCATCGCGAGGCTCGCGGACGTCATCGCCGCCTGGTTCGTGCCGGCGGTGATCGTCATCGCCACCGTCACGCTGATCGTGTGGCTCGTGTTCGGGCCGTCGCCGGCGCTCAACTACGCGCTGCTCAACTTCGTCGCCGTGCTCGTCATCGCGTGTCCGTGCGCCCTCGGGCTCGCGACGCCGACGGCGATCATGGTCGGCACCGGCAAGGGCGCCGAGAACGGGGTCCTCATCCGCGACGGCGCAGCGCTCGAGACGGCACACAAGCTCGACGTGGTCGTGATCGACAAGACGGGCACCATCACCGAGGGCAAGCCGCGGGTGACGGACATCGTGCTGTTCGGGTCGGGCGACGGCAGCGACATCGGCCGCGGCGAGCGCCTGGACAACGCCGGCCTGCTGCGCCTCGTCGCCGGCGCCGAGCGCGGGAGCGAGCACCCGCTGGCGGCGGCGATCCTGGCCGAGGCCGCCGAGCGCGGCATCGAGCCGCCGGCTGCGACGGGGTTCGAGGCCATCGCCGGCCACGGCATCCGCGCCGAGGTGGACGGGCACAGCGTCGTCGCCGGCAACGAGCGGCTGGCCGGCCACCCCGGCGAGGCGGCCGCCAGGCTCGCCGGCCAGGGCAAGACCGTCGTCACCGTCGTCGTGGACGACGAGCCGGTCGGAGCGATCGCGATCGCCGACACGGTGAAGCCGAGCTCCGCGGCGGCCGTGAGCCGCCTCAAGCAGCTCGGCCTCGAGGTCGTCATGCTCACCGGCGACCACGCGGCGACCGCGAAGGCCATCGCCGAGCAGGTCGGCATCGAGCGCGTGGTCGCGGAAGTGCTGCCCGAGCAGAAGGCGGCGGAGGTCTCGGCGCTGCAGCAGGACGGCCTCAGGGTCGCGATGGTCGGCGACGGCATCAACGACGCGCCGGCGCTCGCTCAGGCGGACGTCGGCATCGCCATCGGCACCGGCACCGACGTCGCCATGGAGGCGAGCGACGTGACGCTCATGTCCGGCGATGTGGGCGGCGTGGCGACCGCGGTCGAGCTGTCGCGGGCGACGATCCGCACGGTGAAGCAGAACCTCTTCTGGGCCTTCGCCTACAACGTCGCCCTCATCCCGCTGGCGGCCGGCGTCTTCTACCCGGCGTTCGGCATCCTGCTGAATCCGATCTACGCGGCTGCCGCGATGGGCCTGAGCAGCGTGACGGTGGTCACCAACAGCCTGCGGCTGCGCGGCTTCAAGCCCAAATGAGGCGCGTCCGGCGTGCGCGGGCGCGCGACGCCGCGCTCCGTACGCGGCGAGAGGGGCGGTCCTGACTCACGGAACCGCCCCTCCCGGGTGGCGATGCTGAGTTGTCGGTCGATCCATTCATCGTCCGCCACGATCACTTGCGGCGCTTGCCGTAGCGATCCTCCTGCTTCACGCGCGTCTTGTTGAAATGCACAGGTCCCATGGTCTCACCTCCTCGTCTGTCTCGGTCTGCACTCTGATATTGCCGGACTCCTACGAAAATAAACCATGCTTGTGAAGTATCGCACATAAATCCGGCGCCCCCGCTCAGTCACCCGGGTGTCCAATAAGGACAAGCCAGGCAGTGAAAATCCCCACCCGCGTCCATTGTCGCCGTCGACGGCCTGGTGCGAGGATGAAGCGGGCGGGGGCCGACTGTCCGCACTCGCGACCCCGGTCCGCCATCGGAAGAGGTCACATGCTCCGCGTTCTCGACCGGCACGCCATCGGGCAGATCCTCCGCACCAAGGAGGTTGACGCCTGGGGCGTCGCCGCCAACCATCCAAGGCTGCCCCAGGCGCCGGACTCTCCCACGGCCATCTCCATCCTCATGCGACTGGATCCGCTGGTCGTGCGCGGCCTCCGGCACGGGCCCACACAGGACTACCTCCAGGAGTACCTGCGCGTGAATGCCGCGCTCGACGACGCCACGGACACGCTGGTCGACGTGCTCAAGGTCCACGGCCACACAGCGGAGCGCGTGCCGGCGACCATCGACAAGACCAACGGCGACAAACCGTTCCCGCACAAGACGGCGGCCACGCAGGCGGGGCTGGGGTGGATCGGCAAGACGGCGCTGTTCGTCTCGCCCGAGTTCGGGCCCGCCGTCCGGCTGGCGACCGTCTTCACCGACCTCGGACTGCCCGCCGGGGACCCCGTCGTCGAGAGCGGCTGTGGCGCCTGCCGCGACTGCGTCGACGCGTGCCCCGCCGGCTGCGGCCGCGACGTGCTGTGGCGGCCGGGCATGGCGCGCGAACTGCTCTTCGACGCCGGCGCCTGCCGCCACCACATGACGCTGTTCACCGGCGTCGAGGCGGAGATCTGCGGCATCTGCATCGCCGCCTGCCCGTACGCAACGCAGCACTGACCCCGCGGTCGTTGCCGTAACGCCCGGGTAGTGCTAGGCTCCGCTCCTTACTGAAAAGGGTTTTCACTTTCAGAAAGGACCGCCGTGAGTTTCGACGCCTCAGAGGTCTCCGCCGCCCTGGCCGCACGCGGGCTGCGCCTCACCCGCCAGCGCCGCGCCGTACTGGACGCGATCGCGGCGGCGCCCTGCAGTCAGAGCCCCCTGCAGGTCTACGACGCCGCGCGCGAGCAGTGCCCGGAGCTCGGCCTGACCACCGTCTACCGCACCCTCGAGGTGCTGGACGAGATCGGCGCGCTGCGCCGCGTCCACGGCGACGGTCACTGTGAGAGCTTCGTCCCGGCCGGCGCCGAGCACGGGCACACCGTGGTCTGCAGCGGCTGCGGTCGCGTCACCGAGTTCACCGCCTGCGACATGCGCGGCATCACCGACGCCGCGGCTCTCGAGACGGGGTACCGCATCACCGACCACTTCCTGCAGCTCACCGGCCTCTGCGCCGGGTGCGGCACCCGCGACGATCAGCCACGGAGAGACCGATGAAGCAGCGTCACCCGCACGTCCACCGCATCACGCTCACACTGCTGCTCGTCGCACTCGGGGCGTCCGGGATACTCGCCGCCGCGGGCTGCGGCGGCGGCGACGATACCGCCGCCGCCGACGGCGGCTCGCTACAGGTGCTGGCCACGGCCACGTTCCTCGCCGACATCGCCCAGAACGTCGCCGGCGACCGCTTCACCGTCGAGTCTCTGGTGCCGCGCGACGCCGACCTCCACGCGTTCGAGCCGACGCCACGCGACGTGGCGACCGTGGCGGAGTCAGACCTCTTCATCCTCAACGGAGGCGGCCTCGAGGAGACGCTCGAGGACACGCTGCGCACCGCCGCGCCGGACACGGCGTTCGTCGAGGCCTCCGAGGGCATCACGCCCCGCGAGCCGCAGCCGGGCGAACCGCTGCACGAGCACGAGGGCGAAGAAGGCCACACGGAGGGAGAGGAAGGACTCGCGGACGAGCACGAGGCCGACCCCCACTTCTGGCTGGACCCGACGCTCGTCGTCGCCTACGTCGAGAACATCCGCGACGCGTTCATCGCCGCCGATTCGGAGGGCGAAGCCGAGTACACCGCCAACGCCGAGGCCTACGTCGCCGAGCTCGAGGAGCTGGACGCCTGGATCGAGAGCCAGGTGGTCACCCTGCCCGAGGAGGACCGCCTGCTGGTCATGAACCACGTGAGCCACGGATACTTCGCCGACAGGTACGGCTTCCGCATCGCCGGCGCCGTCATCCCCAGCGTGGCCACCGGCGAGTCCCCCACGGCCAAACAGCTCGCCGAGCTGACCGAGACCATCCGCACGGAGGGCGTGCGCGCCATCTTCGTGGAGCTCGAGGAGAACCCACAACTCGCCGACCAGATCGCCGCCGAGACGGGTATCGTGGTCGTCGACGATCTTCGCGACCACTCCCTGAGCGAGCCGGACGGCGAGGCGCCCACCTACATCGAGATGATGAAGTACGACACCCGGCTCATCGTCGAGGCGCTGCGGTGAGCACCGGGCCCGGAGGCGATGCCTACCTCTCCCTGGGCGGCGTCACCGCCGGGTACGACGGGCGCCCCGCCCTCCAGGACGTGACCATGGACATCCCGCACGGCGCCCAGGTGGCCATCGTCGGCCCCAACGGCGCCGGCAAGTCCACGCTCTTCAAGGCCCTCGTCGGGCTGCTCCCCGTGCGCAGCGGGCAGGTGCTGCTGCACGGCCACGCGCCCGGTGGCCAGGCAGACCCCATCGCGTACGTCCCTCAGCGGGAGGAGATCGACTGGAGCTTCCCGGTGACCGTTCACGACGTCGTGATGATGGGTCGATTCGGGCGCCTCGGATGGTTGCGGCGCCCGCGGGCCGCCGACCGCGAGGTGGTGGCGCGCTGCCTGGACGAGCTCGGCATCGCCGAGCTCGAGAAGCGCGCCATCGGCGAGCTCTCCGGCGGCCAGCAGCAGCGCGTGTTCCTCGCCCGGGCGCTGGCCCAGGAGCCGCACGTGCTGCTGCTCGACGAGCCCTTCACCGGTGTCGACGTGAACGCGCGGGAAGCCCTGCTCACGCTGCTCGCGCGACTCCGCGATCAGCACATCACCGTACTCGTGAGCACGCATGACATGGAGATCGCCGCGAAGCGCTTCGAGCTCACCGCGCTGCTCAACCACCGGCTGATCGCCTACGGCGCGCCGGCCTCCGTCTTCACCCCCGAGCACCTCAGCGAGGCCTTCGGCGGCCAGGCCCTCTTCCTCGACGGCATGGTCGTGATCGACCAGTGCTGCCCGGGCCACGTCGGCGGCGGCGAGGAGCACCGCCACAGTCACGAACCACACGCGGGGCCGCGATGATCGCCTGGCTCACCGACCCGTTCACGCTGGAGTTCATGCAGCGCGCGCTGCTCGCCTCTCTCATCGTCGGCGTGCTGTGCTCGGTGATCGGCACCTTCGTCGTGCTGCGCGCCATGGCATTCCTCGGCGATGCGCTGGCCCACGCCATCCTGCCCGGCGTGGCGATCGCCTACCTGCTCGGCGCCAACCTGCTGCTGGGAGCGCTCGTGGCCGCCATCGTCGTCGCCGTCGGCATCGGCGTGTTCTCGCGCCGCGGCGGGCTGAAGGAGGACACCGCCATCGGCATCCTCTTCGCCGCGGCGCTCGCGTTCGGCGTGCTCCTCATGAGCACGGTGCGCTCGTACGCCACCGACCTCACCCACATCCTCTTCGGGAACGTACTGGGGGTGAGCGCCTCCGACCTGTGGCTCACGGGTATCCTCGCGGTGATCGTGCTCACGGTGCTCATCGCGTTCTTCAAGGAGTTCCAGCTGGCGTCGTTCGACCCCATCCTCGCGCACATGCTCGGCAAGCGGCCCGAGACGCTGCGCTTCACGATGCTGATCCTGCTGGCCCTCACCATCGTCGTGGGGCTGCAGACGGTGGGCGTAGGACTGGTCGCCGCCATGCTGGTCACCCCGGCGGCGACCGCGTATCTGCTCACGCGCCGGCTGGCGACGATGATGGTCGTCTCCGCCGTCATCGGCGCCGCCTCGAGCGTCGCCGGCCTCTATGCCAGCTACTACCTCGACGTGGCGTCGGGAGCGGCGGTCGTCCTCATCGCCACCGCCGCCTTCCTGCTCGCCTACGCCTTCGCGCCGCGGCGCGGGCTCCTCGCCCGCCGCGCCGCGCGGCACGCGGTCTGACGTCGATCACGCCGGGCACTCGGAGTCCATATCCGGGTACTGGTGCTTGATACCTTCGAAGGTATCAAGCACCAGTCTGCCGTGAGGACACCCCGCAGGTGACTGGCGCCTGGCAGCTCTGAAGCGACCAGGCACCCGTCTCCCGGAAGGACCATCGAGCGCGGGCTGCGTCACCCTCCGTTTCACGCACACCCCCGGTGTGCAATAGTCCCTGCAGGAAACCATACGAGGAGGGTCACCATGCCGACGACGCTCGTCCTGGGCTACGACGGATCCGACTGCGCCAAGAAGGCGCTCGCGCACACGGCCGAGATCGCGAAGCATCTCGATGACGGAGAAGTCTTCGTCGTGAGCGCGTTCGAATTCTCCATCGGCTACGTCCCCATGGGCATGACCGACTCGCCGCTCATGATCAGCGCCGAGTACGACCAGCACGTGGACATGGTGCGCGGGTTCGGCGAGCAGCAGATCGCGGAGGCGCGGGCGGAGCTCGAGAAGCAGGGCGTGCGCGCGAGCGGCGAAGTACGCGAGGGCAAGCCGGTGGACGTCCTCATCGAAGCCGCGCGCGAGAAGCAGGCCGTGGCCATCGTGGTCGGCAGCCACGGAGAGGGCGCCATGTCGGCGGCGTTCCTGGGCTCCACGGCGCTCAAGCTGCTGCATCACAGCGACATCCCCGTGCTCGTCGTGCCACGACACGACAAGAAGTGACTCCCGGAAGGGACCCGCAGTGAGCCCTTGGGACAAACCCAACGAGAAGCTCGTGAAGCTCCTCGACGAGACCGTCGCGGGCCTTGAGTTCGACGGTCCGGTCGACTACCGGCCGATGTTCGGCTGCCCCGCGTACTTCACCGGCGGCAACCTCTTCGCCGGGGTCTGGCAGGAGACCTGGATGCTCCGCCTCTCCGAGGACGAGCGCGCCGAGATCACGGCCGCCGGAGGGAGGCCGTTCGAGCCCATGCCGGGCAGGCAGATGAAGGAGTACGTCGCGCTGCCGGAGAGCATGATCTCCGACCCGGACGCGGCGAGAGCGTGGGTGCGCAAGGCGGCGGCCTACGCCGCGTCCCTGCCGCCCAAAGAGAAGAAGCCGCGCAAGAAGAGGACTTCGGCGCGGCGCGCGCCGGCCGCGAGCGAGTCGCAGCC
>CAIYOD010000118.1 GCA_903927755.1 uncultured Thermoleophilia bacterium
CATCCTCAACTCCGTGAAGACCTACGGCAACATCGTCTCGTTCCGCGATCTGGAGCAGGAGACCAACGACGCGATCGCGATCTTCGGCAACAAGGATGCCGGCGGGATCGTGCTGCTCAAGCCGTACGGCGACTACTACTCCGTGTACGCCGAGAAGGTCGCGCTGCTGCTCTACCAGTACTCACCGGGAACGCGGATCGTGGGGGAGTCGGAGCAGAAGGAGTTCATCGCGCTCTTCGGGGCCATCCTGCGCCTGCAGAACATCCTGACCTCGTTCGACGACTTCGCCGGCAACGAGATCCTCTCGGAGCGCCAGGCGCAGGACTATCGCAGCGTGTACCTCGATCTCTACGCCGAGATTCGCGGCAAGGCGGAGGCCGACAAGGCGCCGATCAACGACGACATCGTCTTCGAGATCGAACTCATCAAACAGGTCGAGATCAACGTCGACTACATCCTGATGCTCGTGCAGAAGTGGCGCGACGCCCACGGTGACGGCTCCGACGTGGAGGTCCGCGAGTCGATCAGCCGCGCCGTCGACGCCAGCCCCAGCCTGCGCAACAAGAAGGACCTGATCGAGGCCTTCGTCGACTCCGTCTCGGTCGACGGAGCGATCGACGAGGAGTGGCGGGCGTTCGTGCGTGCGAGGCGTGAGGCTGAGCTCGAGGCAATCATCGAGGCCGAGGGGCTCCGTCCCGACGCGACTCGTGCGTTCATCGCTACGGCCTTCCGCGATGGCGCCGTCCAGACGACGGGTACGGCGATCACCAGGGTGCTGCCGCCGGTGTCGCGGTTCTCGTCTGACGGCGAGCACGGAGAGAAGAAGCAGCGCGTGCTGGCGAAGCTCGGCGAGTTCTTCGAGCGGTTCTTCGGCCTCGGTACGAGCTGAGTCGCAACTGCGGCGGCCCGCCATCGCACTCAGGCGCTGACGCCCACCTCGGCGAGGTCGTCCACGACGACGTCCGCGCCGGCCTCGGCCAGCTCGGCGGCCTGGCCGAGCCTGTCGACGCCGATCACGAGGCCGAACCCGCCGCGGCGTCCGGCTTGGACGCCGGAGAGCGCGTCCTCGACCACGACGGAGCGCGCCGCGTCCACTCCCAGGCGGCGCGCCGTCTCGAGGTACATCGCCGGGTCCGGCTTGCCCGGCAGGCCCACTTCCGCGGCCACCACGCCGTCCACGCGGACCTCGAACAGGTCTGTGGTGCCGGTGACGTCGAGCACCATGGCGGTGTTCTTGCTCGACGACATGAGGCCGACCCGGATCCCCGCGTCGCGCAGCTGGTGGATGAGCGCGACCGTGGAGGGGAAGGTCCTGACGCCGTGCTGCTCGACCTCGGCGTTGAAGAAGTCGTTCTTGCCGTTGCCGAGCCCGCAGACCGTCTCCCGCCCGGGGGGGTCGGACGGATCGCCCGTGGGCAGCTCGATGCCGCGTGAGGCCAGGAAGTCGCGGACGCCGTCGTAGCGCGGCTTGCCGTCCACGTACAGGCGGTAGTCGGCCTCGAGGTCGAAGGGCCGGAGCGCTGCGGCGGCGTCATCCGGGCCGGGGGCCGCCGCGTCGCCGGCGCCGCCCGGGCTCGTGCCCGTGCGGGCGGCGCGCTCGGCGAGATACGCATCGAACAGCCGCTTCCAGGCCGCCGCGTGCACGGCGGACGTCTGGGTGACGACGCCGTCCAGGTCGAAGATGACGGCGTCGAACCTGCTCTTCTCGATGCTCACCCGGGTGGAGTCCACGTGTGCCTCTCGTTCGCCTCGCGGTCCTACTCACATGATAGACGCTTCCCCGGGGGTGTGAGACCATGGTCAGCGAGCGCCGGTCGCGCCGCGGGGGATACGAGGCGCGTCGGCATCGGGGCATCATCGGTCAAAGGGGGGATCGTGAAGCAGCAACGACACGTCCGGCATGTCCTCGTCCTGCTCCTTGTGGGGGCGCTGCTCGTCCTGGGCCTCGCGGGGGCCATGGAGGTGGCGGGCGCCAGCGAGAGCCCGGCGCCGGCCGGAGACGGCTCTCCGTCGGCCGCCGCGGTCGACGCGGGCAAGGTCATGTACAAGGTCGGCATCCTCGCCGAGCCGGACAATCTCAACCCGTTCATCGGCTACCTGTGGTCTTCGTTCGAGATCTGGTATCTGGCGTACGACCCGCTCGTGGGCTTCGACTACGGCGAGCTCAAGCCCGTCAAGGGCGAGGACTCACCCGGGCTGGCCACGGACTGGACGGTGACGCCGGACGGCAAGACCTGGACGTTCACCATCCGCAGCGGGGTGAAGTGGCAGGACGGCCAGCCGCTCACGGCCAAGGATGTGGCCTTCACCTACAACTACATCAACGAGAACCAGCTCTCGAACTTCACGACCGCGACGGAAGGCATCAAGAGCGCCGTCGCCGTCGATGACGTCACGGTCAAGTTCGAGTGCTCCAAGCCTAAAGCCAACATGCTCACCGTGTGGGTGCCGATCCTGCCCGAGCACATCTGGTCCAAGGTCTCGGGCAAGGACGCCGCCAACAAGTACGCCAACGACCCGCCGTTCGTCGGCTCCGGGCCGTTCCAGTGCGTGGAGTGGAAGAAGAACAGCTTCGTCAAGCTGGCGGCCAATCCGAGCTATTGGCGTGGCGCGCCGACGATCGAGGAACTCTTCTTCGACTACTACACGAACCCGGACACGATGGTGCAGGACCTCAAGGCCGGCACCATCGACGGCGCCACCGGCCTGCTCGACGCGCAGTACCGCCAGTTGCTCAACGTGCCCGGCATCCAGGCGCGCACGATCAACACCAACGGCTTCGACCAGATCGGGTTCAACTGCTACACAGGGCCAAGCCGCGGCAACCCGGTGCTCAAGGACTGGAAGTTCCGCCAGGCGCTCAACTGGGCGATCGACAAGGACAAGATCGCCTCGGTCTCCTACGGCGGTCACGCGGCGCCGGCGACGACGATCATCACCGCGGACTACTACACCGACCCCGACTGGCACTGGGAGCCGCCGACCGACGTCGCCTACGGCTTCGATCTCGAGATGGCCAAGCAGAAGCTCGACGAGGCCGGCTACAAGGACACGGACGGCGACGGCGTCCGCGACTACCAGGGCAAGCCCATCGACCTGCGCCTGTGGGCGCGCTCGGAGTCGACCATCAGCCAGAGCGTCAGCAAGCTCGTGGCCGGTTCGCTCAAGGACGTGGGCCTCAAGGTCACGCTCCAGACCATGGACGACGGCGCGCTCACCGACCAGCTCTACGCGACCAAGAACGACGTGTTCAACCCCGACTACGACCTGTTCCTCTGGGGCTGGTACAGCGACCTCGATCCCAGCCCCATCCTGAGCTACTTCACCACCGACCAGATCAACGGGTGGAGCGACTGCGCCTGGTCGAACAAGGAATACGACGAGCTGTACCTGCAGCAGTCCGAGGCCATCGACCCGACCGAGCGCAAGGCGCTCATCGACAAGATGCAGGAGATCATCTACCGCGAGTCGCCGTACATCCCGACGGTGTACTCCAATGACCTCGAGGCCTACAACATCGACAAGTGGGAGGGCTACGAGGCGTCGCCGAGCAAGATCGGCAACGTCCTGTTCCCGCCCTACGGCCAGGCCGGCAACGAGAACTTCCTGCTCATCCAGCCCAAGACGGCCGCGACGACCGCGGACGAAGGTGGCGGCAACACCGCGCTCTGGGTCGCCATCGGCGTCGGCGTCGTGATCGTCATCCTGCTGCTCGTGCTGGTGCTGCGGCGCAAGAAGCCGCAGACCGAAGAGGGCTGAGGGCGACGGCCTCCCGCCGCGACGGCGTGAGGCGACGGAGCTGAGCGAAGGGGGCGGGGGGCACGGAAGAGCCGCCCGCCCCCTTCGCGCGTCGTCTCTGCCGCCGCGTCGTTCAACACCGTCCCTTCGTTCACTCTCGCCGCGCCGCTGCCGATACAGCTCGTGAGCGGCGCGGGACCGCGCGCGCCGGAACGCACATCGGAGGAGTCACGAAGTGAGTCAGCAGGTGGTCGCCGCCGACGTCGAGTCGGTCCAACTGTACAAGCTGCTCAAGTGGGGCCTGATCGTCGAGGTGCCGATCGTGATCATGATGGTGAGCAGCGCCCTGCTCACCGGGTCGGCCGCCCTCGTCGCCATGGCGGCGCAGTCCGGGGTCGCCCTGGTGATCAACGCCTTCGCCGTGTACGCCATGCGTCAGGTGCTTCGGCACAACGTGTACAGCCACCCCTACGGCGCCGGCAAGCTCGAGAACTTCTCGGCCTTTCTGTGCGGCGCGCTCTACGTCCCGTCGGGCATCTTCGTCCTCGTCGACTCCATCGAGCGGCTCATGCACGCGCCGGAAGTGGGCTATCTGATCGGCCTGATCCCGGTGGCGATCACGTTCGCCAGCGGGGCGGTGCTCTTCACGCTGGCGGCGCGTCTGCTGCGTCGCACGGCCGCGCCCTCACCGCTCCTCGTCGCCTACCGCGCCGACTACCTCATCGGGATGCTCACCGACGGCGGCGTCCTCATCGCCTTCGCGCTGGGCACGGTGGTCGTGAGCCTCGGGATCCCGGGGCTCGGGGATCGCATCGACCCGATCGTCGCCCTGGTGATGGCCTGCTACATGCTGTGGGTGGGCGTGGACCTCGTGCGCCACAACTTCCGCGCGCTCATGGACCTGCCGCTGCCGGAGGAGGACCAGCTCACGATCACGCGCGTGCTCGCCACCCACTACGCCGACTACGACAGCGTGGGCACGCTCTTCACGCGCGCGAGCGGCAACCGCCGGATCGTCGAGGTCGAGCTCGGGTTCGACGGCGAGCGCACCGTGGACCACGTGCGCACCCTGAGCCGACACATGGAGCGAGACCTGACGAGCGAAGTCCCCGGCCTGCGGTTCCGGATCGTCCCCGTGTGGGGGCCGGAGGAGCAGGCGCCCGGCCCCTGAGGCGTCCTCACGGGCCGGCGGGCGAAGCCGGCTCCGTCATCTCCGCGTGCGAGCGGCGCCTCGTCGTCCGCCGCTCGCCGGCTCGTCCCCGTCATCCGCGGCCGGCGGCCCTCTATGTGATTCGGACAAGCACGTCCAGACGTACGTCCAACGACACGTATGTGCTCTTGGACGTACGCCCAGATGTGCCTGTCCCGTGCGCGAACACCCCGGCAGCCCTGAGGTGGGTCGCCCGCCCGCCCGTGGGTCCACATGCCTCAGGGCGCGGCGGCGCGGGCGCTCCCGTCGTGCGCGGAGGGCTCGTCCGAGGCCGCCAGGCGGACGGCGCGCAGAAGGCGGGCGGCGGCGGACGCGGCGTCCTCGCCGCCGGTCACGAAGGCGCGCAGGTCGACGACGCCGGGTGCGGCGCGGTGTGCGTCCGTCCAGGAGTGCACGAGCAGCATCTCGTCGATCGCCGCCGCCGGAAGGGGCGGCCGCGGCGGCTCGGCCGCGGCGAGCTCGGCGATGGCCGCCGCGGCGGCCTCCTCGCCGAACGCCCCGCGGCCGACCTCGCGCTCCAGTACGATGCCGCCGGCACGCACGCCCCAGACCGAGATCCAGCCGCGCCGGTGGGCGGGGTAGACGAGCACCAGATGCTCGCGCTGCGCGGCGTGCAGACGCAGCACGCCGCGCACCACGCGCGCCAGCGTCTCGCGCTGGTGCTGCAGGCGCGCGGCCTGTTCGAACGCGAGCGTCTTGACGAGCGCCGCCTGGCGCTCGACCAGCCGCCGGTCGAGGTCGCCGGCGTCGCCCTCGAGCACGCGGCGCACGTCGGCCACGACGGCCGCGTACTCGCCGTTCAGAGGCCTGCTGCAGGGCGAGAGGCAGGCGCCCGTGCCGGCGCGTTGGCAGGCGTGCTCGCGGGCGCTCCGCGGCAGGTGCGCGCAGGTGCGCAACGGGTAGGCGCCGTTGACGCAGTCGACGAAGCGGCGGGCCAGGCTGGCCTTGCGGAACGGCCCGGCGTAGTAGGAGCCGTCGTCGCGCAGGTTGGGCGTCGCGTACAGGCGCGGGTACTCCTCGGCGCTGAGCTTGACGTAGTGGTAGCTGCTCACCTTGGTGCCGTGCGAGTTGTAGGGTGGCCGGTGCTTCGCGATCAGCCGGCTCTCGAGCAGCAGCGCGGCGAACTCCGAGCCGGTCTCGACGACGTCGATCCGCTCCAGGAGCTCGAGCGCCTGGCGCGCGTGGAACGCCTGCCGCTGCAGGAAGTGGTCGCGCGTGCGACGCCGCAGGTTTTCGGCCTTGCCGATGTAGAGCGGCGCCCCCTTGTCGTCCTTCATGAGGTACACGCCGGGCGTGGTCGGGAGCTTCTCCGTGAGCGAGATCTTGTGGTAGTTGCGGCGCGTGCCCGGCTCGCAGAAGCGCGCCACCTCCTCGAGCGTGTTCATGCCCTGCTCCTGGAGCCAGGAGAGGAACAGCAGGAGCAGCTCACCGGTGGCCTGCGCATCGTGGAGCGCGCGGTGGACCGGCTTGACCCTGGTGTCGAAGCGGTAGGCGAGCTCCTTCAGCGAGCAGCGCTGCTGCGGGCAGAGCTTGCGCGCCAGGCGGAGCGTGTCGAGCGCGGGTCGTGGGAACGTCTGCCCGCGCTGCTTGCCCAGCTCGTAGTCGAGAAAACCGAGGTCGAACGGGGCATTGTGCGCCACCAGCACCGAGTGCGCCGCGAAGTCGACGAACTTGGGCAGCACGACCTCGATCGGCGGCGCGCCGGCCACCGTCTCGTCGTCGATGCCGGTGATGCCGGTGATCATGGGCGGGATGGGGATTCCGGGGTTCACGAGGGCGGAGAAGGTGCCGACCTCCCGGTCGCCCTCGATGCGCACGGCGCCTATCTCGGTGATCTTGCTGAAGCCCGGCGTCGCGCCGGTGGTCTCGAGGTCGACCACGGTGAAGGCGACGTCGGCGAGGTCCCGCTGCCGCGCCCGCCAGGCCGCCAGGCCCACGTGCACGTCGCTCTCCCAGGCGAAGCGCTCGTCGCCCTCGACGATGTCGACGACGAGCTTGCGCATGAGCTCCGGAGGGCAGTTGGCGACGGGGAAGAGGCGCGGCCACACCTCGCGGTAATCGAGGGCTTCGCCAGCCTGCTCGAGCAGGCCGTGGAACTCGTCGACCGTGGTGAACGCCAGCTGCACGCGATAATCCTATGCCCCCGCGCCGACGGATGCACGGAAAGGTACGGCGCTCGCGCGGCGTGCGTCGTTACGCTCGCCCACGAACCGGGTAGGAGCGTGAGGGAGTTTCCGGAAGTCAATGCCCCGGCGACGCGGCTCTGCCGCCCGTCCGGGGCCCCTGCGCAGAGGAGTCACCCCGTGGATGTTGAGAAGCTTCACAACGAGGTCCTGCGCGCCTTCAACGATTCGTGCGTGATCGCCACCCGGCAGTACAGCGGCCGGGGGTTCCGTCCGGCTGCGGACGCCTTCTTCGAGGAGGACACGCGCGAGATCGTGGTGCGCTTCGACCTGGCCGGCATGGCGATGGACGACATCGAACTGCTGGTCGACCGGCGCGAGCTGATCGTGCGCGGTGAGCGCACGTTCCCCACGCGCGAGGGCCGCGTCTACCAACAGGTGGAGATGGACTACGGCCCCTTCGAGCGCCGCGTGCGCCTCATGGTCGACGTCGACCCGGAGGTCACGACGGCGACGTACGAGACCGGCGTCCTCGAGGTGCGGCTCACGCTGACCGCGCAGGAGCCGGGCGCCCGCAAGATCGACATACAGACCGGGGGAGGTGGCGAATGAGCGATCCAGAAGAGGCCCAGATCCAGGAGGCCGCCGCGCAGGAGATCCCGGCGGTCCTGCCGGTCCTTCCGCTGCGCGACACCGTCGTCTTCCCGGACACGATGATCCCGCTGACCATCGGTCAGGAGCGGAGCATCAAGCTCATCGACGACGTGCTCGCCGGCGACCGCCTGCTCACGATGGTCACCAGTCGCGACGCCGAGATCGAGACGCCGGGGCCCGACCTGCTCTATCCGGTCGGCACGGTGGGCCTGGCCCACAAGATGATCAAGCTGCCCGACGGCACCATGCGCATCCTGGTGCAGGGCCTGCAGCGGGTGCGCGTCAAGGAGTACGTGAGCGAAGAGCCGTACCTGGTCGCGCGCACCGAGAAGATCGAGGACGTCGCCAACGAGTCCAAGGAGTCGGAGGCGCTGCGCGCCAGCCTGCTGAGCGTCTTCAGCAAGATCGTCGCGCTCGTGCCGTACCTGCCCGAAGAGCTCGAGATGGCGGCGGCCAACGTCGAGGAGCCGGGGCCGCTGACGTTCCTCATCGCCAGCACCATGCGCATCAAGGCGGAGGACAAGCAGGCGCTGCTCGAGGAGGACGACGTCGAGGCGCGCATGCGCAAGCTCATCGGCATCCTCACGCGCGAGCTCGACGTCCTGGAGCTGGGCTCCAAGATCCAGAGCGACGTCCGTGGCGAGATCGACAAGAGCCAGCGCGAATACTTCCTGCGGCAGCAGATGCGGGCCATCCAGCAGGAGCTCGGCGAGACCGACGACCAAGAGGCCGAGATCAACGAGATCCGCCAGAAGATCGAAGAGCTGGCGCTCCCGGAGGAGGCCGACAAGGCGGCCCGCCGGGAGCTCGACCGCCTCAAGAACATCTCGCCGCAGAGCGCCGAGTATCCGGTCATCCGCACGTACCTCGACTGGATCATCACCCTGCCCTGGAACGTGCACAGCGAGGACAACCTCGACGTGGTGCACGCTCGCGAGATCCTCGACCGCGACCACTACGACCTCGAGAAGGTCAAGGACCGCATCCTCGAGTTCCTGGCCGTGCGCAAGCTCAAGGACGACCTGCACGGGCCGATCCTGTGCTTCGTCGGCCCGCCCGGCGTGGGCAAGACGAGCCTCGGCCACAGCATCGCCGAGGCGATGGGCCGCAAGTTCGAGCGCATCAGCGTCGGCGGCGTGCGCGACGAGGCCGAGATCCGCGGGCATCGCCGTACCTACGTCGGGGCGATGCCCGGCATCATCGTGCGCGCCATGCGCGACGCCGGCACCAACAATCCGCTGTTCATGATCGACGAGATCGACAAGATGGGCGCCGACTGGCGCGGCGATCCGTCGAGCGCCATGCTCGAGGTGCTGGACCCGGAGCAGAACGTCACGTTCCGCGACCACTACATGGACCTGCCGTTCGACCTCAGCCGGGTCCTCTTCATCACCACGGCCAACCAGCTCGAGCCCATCCCGGGGCCGCTGCGCGACCGCATGGAGATCATCAACCTCGCCGGCTATACGATCGAGGAGAAGCTCCACATCGCGAAGCGGTACCTGGTGCCCAGGCAGATCGAGGCCAACGGCCTGAAACCGAACCAGGTGACGTTCAAGGACGAGGCGATCGTCGAGATCATCACCAGCTACACGCGCGAGGCCGGCGTGCGCAACGTCGAGCGCGAGATCGGCACCATCTGCCGCAAGCTCGCCCGCGAGGTGGCCGAGGCGACCAAGGGCAGCCGCAAGCGCTTCACCGTCAACGTCAAGCGCGTGCACGACCTGCTCGGCCGGCCGCGCGCCTACAGCGACGTCAAGCGCCGCACCAGCGACCCCGGCGTGGCCACCGGCCTCGCCTGGACGCCGGTGGGCGGCGACATCCTCTTCATCGAGGCGACGGCGATGCCCGGCAACGGCCACCTCACCGTGACCGGCCAGCTCGGCGACGTCATGAAGGAGTCGGCGATGGCGGCGATGAGCTACGTGCGCACGCACTCGCCGGAGCTGGGCCTCGAGGACGACTACTTCCAGACGCATGACATCCACATCCACGTGCCCGCTGGGGCGATCCCCAAGGACGGCCCCAGCGCCGGCGTCACCATGGCGAGCGCGATCTGCTCGCTGGTCACCGGCACGCCGGTCAACAACGACGTCGCCATGACCGGCGAGGTCACGCTGACCGGCCAGGTGCTGCCCATCGGCGGGCTCAAGGAGAAGACCCTGGCCGCGCAGCGGGCCGGCATCACCACGGTGATCCTGCCGAGCCGCAACGAGGCCGACCTCGAGGACGTGCCCGAGGAACTGCGCAAGGGCATGACGTTCATCCCGGTCGACAGGGTCGAGCAGGTCTGGGAGGCCGCCATGGGCCTGCGGCTGGACCTGCGTGCCGCCGAGCTCATCGAGGCTGGCGACCTCATCGAGGAGGCCGGCGAGCTGCTCGAGAAGGCGCGGCGCAAGGCCGGCAACCGGGTGGTCGCGGCCGCAGGCGACGAGAACGGGCGGCTGGGGAAGAAGCCGGTCGCGAAGGCTGCGGCGAAGAAGCCCGCCGCCAAGAAGCCCGCCGCCAAGACGACGGGGAAGAAGCCGGCGACGCGCAAGCCCGCGCCGGCCGCCAAGACGGCCAAGCCCAAAGCGGCGCCCGCCAAGCCCACGGGCGACGCCAAGAAGACCACGGCCGCGCGCGGCCGCAGCGGCCGCAAGAAGTAGCCGGCGGGGCACGCCGGCGCGGCCGCGGCTGCGAGCTGCGAATGACGACGGGGCCGGGGAGCGTGGTCTCCCCGGCTCCGTTCCTTTTCCACCGGCGCGTCCGCGGGTACGATGGGCGACGACGACGCCCGCGGCGCCCGGGGGCCGCGGCGGCACGAAGGTCCGCGATCAAGGCGCGGCGAGACGGTGACGGCGGCGAGACGGGGGAGGCGGCATGGCGGACGAGTCCCGAGGCACGGTCGAGCGCGTGTTCGCCGGCAGGGTCGATGCCGTCCCCGACATCATCGCCTTCGTCGCCGGCGCGGCGCGTGCCTGGGGCGTGCACCCGCGCCGGCTGATGCAGCTCGAGCTGGCCGTCGAGGAGGCCGTGGTCAACATCTGCCTCTACGCCTACGAGGTCCCGCCCGGTGAGGTGCTCGTGCGCGTTGAGCCGGGTGAGGAGCGGTTCGTCGTCGAGCTCGTCGACGAGGGCGTGCCGTTCGATCCGCTCGCCGTGGAAGAGCCGGACCTGCGCGCCGGCGCCGGCGAACGCGAGCTGGGCGGTCTCGGCATCGTACTGGTCCGCCGCGTGATGGACGAGGTCGGCTACGCGCGCGAGGCCGGGCGCAACGTCCTCAGGTTGGTCATCCGGCGCACGTGACGCGTGCGCCTCACGAACGGGAGGGGAAGATGGAGGTCGAGACCGTCGGAGAGGTGACGGTGGTCACGCTGCCCGCGAGAGTCGACACGACGAGCGCGGGCGCCGTGGAGGCGGAGTTCAGGGCTCTGCTGGCCGACGGCGCGCGGCGGCTGGTCGCCGATTTCGCCGGCAACGACTACGTGTCGAGCGCCGGCCTGCGCGTCTTTCTCAGCGTCCTGAAGGCGCTCGAGAAGGTCGGCGGCCGGATGGTGCTCTGCGCCATGCCGCCGTTCGTCCTGGACGTGTTCACGATCTCCGGGTTCTCGGGGCTGTTCACCATCGTCGACGGCCGCGACGAGGCGGTCGCCGCGCTCGCCTGAGCGTCGTCGGCCAGCGCCGGGAGTAGTGCGGCAGCTCCGGGATGTTGGCTGGAGCCGCAGTCGCGGTGGGGGGTGGGGTGTCGACTTCGGAGTGGCAGCACCAATGATGCCACCGGCGGCAGCACTGATGATGCCACCGGTGATGCCACTTGCGGACGTACTTCACGGGAGGGCGCGCCGGCGGGCGGGCGAGGGCCGCCCTTGCGGTCAGGTGGTGCGGCGGAAGCCGAGCAGTGTGAGGTCGTCGTACTGCTCGGCCCCGGCGGAGAAGGCGGCGACCGCCTCGCGCACCGCCGTGGTGACGTGGAGCGCGTCCCGCGGCGGTCCCGCGGCCCGCAGGGCCTCCTGAAGCCGCTCCGTGCCGAACATCCGCGCCTGCGCGTCCATCGCCTCGGTCACGCCGTCCGTGTAGCAGACGAGCGCGTCGCCCGGCTCCAGCTGGAGCGTCGCCGTGCCGAAGGCGGCCGCGGCGGTCACCCCGAGGCCGGGCCCCTCCGTCTGCGTCGGGGTCTCGACGGTGCCGTCCGCGCGGAGCAGGTACGGCGGCGGGTGCCCGCCGCACGAGTACGTCAGCTCGCCCGTGCTGATGCGGTACACGCCGTAGAAGACGGTGACGAACATCGCGGCTTCGTTGTCCCGGCACAGGGGCGCGTTGACCAGCGCCAGCACCCCGGCGGGATCGGCCGTGTCGTGCCCGGCGCCGCCGCTCGTGTCGTGCCCGGCGGCGCGCAGCAGGGTGATCGTCACGGCCATGAACAGCGAGGCCGGCACGCCCTTGCCGGCCACGTCGCCGATGGCCAGGCAGAGGTGGTCGTCGTCGAGCAGGAAGAAGTCGTAGAGGTCGCCGCCGACCTCCCTCGCCGGCTCGAGCGAGGCGTGCAGGTCGAACTCCTCGCGCTCCGGGAACGGCGGGAAGATGCAGGGCACGATGGAGCGCTGGATGTCGCGGGCCACCGTGAGCTCGCCCTCCATGCGTTCCTTCTGCGCCGCCGTGAGGCGCTCGCGCTCCTCGTTGCGCACGATGAACACGAACAGGCCCATGCCGGCGGCGTTCACCAGGATCATGGGCACGATGACGTCCTTGACCAGCTCGAGCGCGTCGTGGAACGGCCGCGCCATGAGCAGGTTGAGGCCCATCAGGACGGATTCGGTGAACACGGCGAGCAGCATGGCCGCCCAGACGGGGGCGACGCGCCGCTTGTAGAGCAGGAAGACGACGCCGCCGGCCACGCCGGCCGCCACCGTGCCCAGCGCCGACGGGAGGGCGGTGTAGCCGCCCATCGAGAGGCGCTGGATGCCGCCGATGAGGCCGGCGCCGATGCCGACCACGGGCCCGCCGATCAGTCCCCCCAGGGCGGGCCCGAGGTCCCTGGTGTTGGCGATCGCCCCGTTGATGTCCACGCCGGAGAGTGTGCCCCAGACGGAGAAGGCGCCGAAGATCAGGACGAGGAGGAGGCGCCCTTGCCGGCCGAGCTTCTGGTCGAGCACCTGGCGGTAGAGAGGGGTGCGGGTGAACAGGTAGGCGACCACGATCACCACCGCCATGCTCTCGACGAGGTCCACGATCAGGTCGAGCTCAAGGCCTTCGAAGCTCATGGCTTCTCACGCGGGTCGGCGGCGCGGATCGTCGCCAGAAGCTCGCGCGTGGCGTCGTCCTCCACCTGGATCGAGTCGTAGTCGACGAGGACCCCATTGAAGTACTGCATGATCAGCCAGTCGCCGGAGCGGCCGCCGGGGAGGATGCCGGTGAAGAGGAATCCGGCCTCTTCGAGGGCGGTGGCCACCCGGCCGGTGCCCGGGGTGCTGAGGTCCAGGTACACGTTGACGACGACGACGTTGTCGCGCAGCTGCCGCAGCACCTCGCTGCGGATGTGCTGCGGCAGGTCTCTGCCGTAGGTAGGGATGCGCACCGTCGCCACCGCGCGCTTGGGGTTGACGCTCACGTAGAGGCGCGGCTCGCCCCGGTGCGCCACGCGCGAAAGAGCTGCGAACTCGACCTTGACGCCGAGCCGCTCGTAGATGCGGGCGATCGTCTCGCGGTGCTGCCTGGGGGCGTACACGCGGGTCACCTGCGGCTCGGTCAGGTACTTGAAGCCCAGGATCACCGAGCGCCGCGCGCGTGTCTCCTCGGCGATGCCTTGGAACGCCATGGTCGCCGGCGAGTACGCGAGCAGGAAGCCGGTGTCCACGAAGCCCAGGCGGTGGCAGAACTTCTGCGTGAACGTGTGGACCGTGACCTCTTCGATGAACAGCCCGTGCAGGCCGCGGGCGAGCGCCTCGGCGTCCAGGTACTCCCCGAGGCGCCGGGCGATGGACTGCCCGCGGAACTTGGCCTTGGTGGCCACCACGGCGAGGTCGGCGATCTCGTGCGTGTCCTCGGGGAAGACGAGCGCCGCGTGCCCGGCGACCTCGCCGTCGGGCGCCGAGGCCACCGCCGAGACCATGTCGCCGCTCTCGTTGAGCGCCACGACGCGATCCGGGTAGTACAGGTGCTCGTTCACGTAGGTGTAGCGGTACGCGTCGAAGATGCAGCGGCAGACCTCGATCGCCTGCTCCGGCCGCAGCGGGCCGATCTCGAGCGGCACGCGCTCGGCGACCGGCACGTGATCGGGAGCCTCGAGGGGCGCCGCCTCCGCCGGCGGCGCCGAGGTCACGGTGTCGGCCGGCAGGTACTTGACGATGACCGTCTCCTTGCCGCGGCTGCCGAGGTTGTGGAACTCCACCGCGTCGGCGATCTGCTGCATGAGGAAGCTGCCGAGGCCGGCGCCGGTCTGGCTCTCGAGGTCGGCGCCGGGGTCGTACTCCGGCGTCAGCGACGGGTCGTAGGGCATGCCCTCGTCGTGCACGGTGATCTGGATGCCGGCGGGGATGCGCTCGCAGACGACGTCGAAGCTCCCGCCCTCGTCGCCGCCGAACGCCCCGTAGATCACGTTGGTGGCCGCCTCCTCCATGACGAGGTCGAGGCGGCCCAGCTCCTCGGGCGGGAACCCCGCGTCGCGCGCGTACTCGCGCACGAAGCCCTGCACCATGGGCAGGAAGGCGAGCGTGCTCGACACGGTGAGCGCGCAGCGGCGTGCGGCGAACGGATCCGTCTCGGTCATCTGGCTCCTCTGCTCTCCCTGCTGCCGGCCCGTCGACGACGGCCCACGGGAGG
Source organism: uncultured Thermoleophilia bacterium (assembly GCA_903927755.1). GTDB lineage: Bacteria > Actinomycetota > Thermoleophilia > UBA2241 > UBA2241 > CAIXSE01. The sequence continues at coordinate 14,527 of CAIYOD010000118.1, forward strand.
TATCGGCCCGACCATTCCCCGACTGGACCCCCGGCAGGGCCGTTGCGTCCCCGACCAGAGGTGAGTCTACTATGACCGGCGTGGCCGCCGGGACGCCGCGAGGCACGCGCAGTTGCCTCCGGCAGGCGCGCCGCATACGCTGGCGTGGTCCCGCGCCGGCGTCGCCGGCGCGGTCCTCGCGAAGGGACCACATGGCCGACTCGCCGACGAAGGGGAACAACTCGGACGCGCCGCAGGTGGACAGCGCCTCCGCGCTGACGCGCGCGATCCCCAGCTTCGCCATCCTGCTTCTCGCCGATGCGGCTGCCGTGTGGGCCGCCGTCAGCGGCTCGTGGACGGCGCTCGTGGTGGTCGTCGCGTGCGTCATCGACGGGCTGGCCGACGGCATCTTCGCGTGGCGGCGCGCCCGCGCCTCTCTCGCCGCCGGCTCGGCGACCGACACGCGTGACGAGATCCTCCTGCGCGAGTTCCTGCGCACCTACCTCGTCGTCGTCGGCGTGCAGGCGGTCGTCGCCTACATGGTGTTCGGCGGCCTGCTGCTCAAGCCCGGCGGCAAGGCTCCGGTGGAGCCGGGCGCGCCCTTCGTCACCTGGCAGTTCTGGGCGGTCGTCGTCGGCCTCGTCGTCATGCGCGCGTTCCTCTACGTGTGGGACTTCCTGCGCGGCGGCGAGGCCTCCGTGCTCCCGCCGGAGGCGGCGGTGGCGGAGCCTCTGCGCCGCCTCTTCGTGCTCCAGTTCGGCGTGCTGGCCGGCGCGCTCCTCATCTATTGGCTGCTCGATTCGTCGGTCACCGCCCTGGCCATCCTGCTGGTCGCGAAGACCGCGGCCGACGTCGTCCTCGCCGTCCTCGAGCGGCTGCGGGCGGCGCGCATCAAGGCGGCCGTGGCCGCCGGCGTCGCGCCCAAGGGCCGGACGCTGACGGGCCCCAGGTCGCGCGCCCCGCGGGGCGGGCGCAAGCGCCGCTGATCCGTCGCAGGCCGGCGCGCGGCCCTTGCCCGTGCTTTTCGCGTCCACTATGATATCGACATATCACTGTGCGGTATGCGCAGGTGGCCTCGGCCCGGCCCGTCGCTCGGGTCCCGGTCTCTTCTGATTGCCACGCTCCGCGCACGCTGTACGATTGCGGTCTACCGGGAGCCTGTCGCCCCGTTCGCGGGGAGGCGCAAGTCTGTGAGGGGGTAGTCATCTTGAGCGCTCAGGAGCGCGAGACGGCCAACGTCGGCGCTGGCCTGTGGAAGGGCATCGGCATGTGGGCCTGGATCCTCTTCCGCATCAGCGGCCTCGTCCTCGCCGCCTATCTGTTCGTCCACATCTGGGTCATCTCGCAGGGGCGCGTCGGAGGAGCCGACACGCTGGACAGCTTCTTCTCGTTCTTCGACAAGCCGTTCCTCGTGTTCCTCGACTCCGTGCTGGTGGCGGCCGTGCTGTACCACGCGCTGAACGGCGTGCGCATCATCCTCATGGACTTCGGGATCGGCATCCAGCGGCACAAGGCCGTCTTCTGGATCTGCATGCTGGTCGCCATCGCCGTGTTGTGGGCGTTCGCCTACAAGGCCATCCCCTTCATCTTCTAGGCACGGAGCGAACCTGTGAGAACCGAGACACTCGATCGCAGCCGCGGCGGGATGTGGCCCTGGCTGGGCCAGCGCGTCACCGCGGTCGTCATCATCGTCACCATCATGGTCCACCTGGTGCTCACGCACTTCGTGGCCATCGGCGAGCTGAGCTACGACAACATCGGCGAGCGGCTCGCGACCACCGCGGTGCTCGTCAACGACGTGCTGCTGCTCGTCGCCGTCGTCTACCACGCACTCAACGGCGTGCGCATGGTCGTCCTCGACTGGGGGCTCTCCGGCAAGGGCGTCAGGCGTGGGTTCGACCTGTTCCTCTGGGTCGTCGGCATCCTCGGCATCGTCTACGGCATCTGGGCCCTCTGGGTCTGGGTGAGCTGAGGGGGAGCGCATGCCTCATCATCAACTGATCGTGGTCGGCGGCGGGCTCGCGGGGCTCCGCGCCGCCGTCGAGGCCAAGGCCTCGGGCCTCGACGTGGCTGTCCTCAGCCAGGTGCACCCAGGCCGCAGTCACTCCAGCGCCGCGCAGGGCGGCATCAACGCGGCGCTCGCCAACCACCCGGACGCCCACGACGACACGCCCGAGAAGCACGCCTTCGACACGGTCAAGGGCTCGGACTACCTGGCCGACCAGGACACCGCCATCCAGATGACCAAGGACGCCCCCGGCGTCATCTTCGAGATGGACCACTGGGGCTGCCCGTTCAGCCGTTTCGACGACGGGCGCATCGCCCAGCGGCCGTTCGGCGGCGCCGGGTACCCGCGCACCTGCTACGGCGCCGACAAGACCGGCCACTACCTGCTGCACACGCTGGTCGAGCGCGCCTACGAGCGCCAGGTCAAGATGTACATCGAAGTCTTCGTGACCTCCCTCATCGTCGACGAGGGACGCTGCCGCGGCGTCGTCGCCTACGACATGATCAACGGCGGCTTCCACGCGTTCACCGCCGACGCCGTGGTCATGGCCACGGGCGGCGCCGGCCGCATCTACGGCAACTCCACCAACGCCATCATCAGCACCGGCGCCGGCGCGGCGATGGCCTACCACGCCGGCGTGCCCGCGGAGGACATGGAGTTCATCCAGTTCCACCCCACGGGCCTGCTCACCACGCACATCCTCATGAGCGAGGCGTGCCGCGGCGAGGGCGGCTACCTCGTCAACGGCGAGGGCGAGCGCTTCATGGCGCGCTACGCGCCGAAGGCCATGGAGCTCGCGCCGCGCGACATCACCGCGCGCTCCATCACCACCGAGATCATCGAGGGCCGCGGCATCAACGGCGAGGACTACGTCCACCTCGACCTGCGCCACCTCGGCGCCGAGAAGATCCTTGAGCGGCTGCCGGGCATCCGCGACATCGCCATCCACTTCGAGGGGGTCGACCCCATCGAGGAGCCGATCCCGATCCGCCCGGTCCAGCACTACACGATGGGCGGCATCGACACCGACGTCGACGGGCGCACCAGGCTCCCCGGCTTCTACGCCGCCGGCGAGTGCGCCTGCGTGAGCGTGCACGGCGCCAACCGGCTCGGCGGCAACTCGCTGCTCGAGACGATCGTCTTCGGGCGCCGCGCCGGCATGGCCGTCGTGGCGGACCTCGAGGGCGGGTCGGCCGGCGGGGGCGACGTCTCCGCCGCCGGCAGCGCCGCGGTCTCCGCTATGGAGGCGCGCGTCGCCGAGCTCGCCTCGCGCGGCGCCGACGGCGCCGACCCGTACGCCATCCGCGCCGAGATGATCGCCACGACGCGCGACTACTTCGGCGTGTTCCGCGAGGAGTCGGTCATGCGCACCGGCCTCGAGACGCTGCGCCGCCTCAAGGAGCGCTGCGGCGGCATCGGCCTGCGCAACGCCGCCGGCGTCTTCAACCTCGACCTCATGCGCACGCTCGAGCTCGAGGGCATGGTCGACCTCGCCCTGTGCGTCGCCGAGGGCGCGCTCGCGCGCACCGAATCGCGCGGGTCGCACTCGCGCACGGACTTCCCGGCGCGCGACGACGAGCGCTGGCTCGTGCACACGCTCGCCTACTACACTCCCGAGGGCCCGCGGCTGGAGCACGCGCCCGTCACCCTCGGCACCTTCGAGCCACAGGAGCGGAAGTACTGATGCGGACCGTCAACTTCCACATCAAGCGTTACGACCCGGCCCGTGACGCGAAGGGCACCTCCCGGGTCGAGGCCTTCGAGATCCCGTACGAGACCAGCCTGACCGTGCTCGAGGGCCTGTTCCACATCCAGGAGCACCAGGACCCGTCGCTCTCGTTCCGCTATTGCTGCCGGGCCTCCATCTGCGGCTCCTGCGCCATGTACATCAACGGCCGCTACCGGCTCGCCTGTCAGACCAACGTCCTGCACCTGCACACCGACGAGGTGCACGTCGACCCGCTGCCGCACCTGCCGCTGGTCAAGGACCTGGTCTGCGACATGGACGACTTCTTCGCCAAGTACGAGTACGTGCAGCCGTGGCTCCAGCGCTCGTCGCAGGAGCCGGCGAAGGAGATCCTCCAGTCGCCGGCCGACCGTCACAAGCTCAACATGCCGATCGACTGCATCCTCTGCGGCGCCTGCTATAGCAGCTGTCCATCGGTCTGGACCGAGGACAACTACCTCGGCCCGGCCGCGCTGCTCAAGGCATACCGCTTCGAGGTCGACTCGCGCGACGAGGCCCGCAAGGAGCGTCTGCCGCGCTGGGACAACGAGCGCGGCGTCTACCGCTGCCACACGATCGCCAACTGTATCGAGGCCTGCCCCAAGGAGCTCAGTCCCACCGAGGGCATCCAGTGGCTCAAGATGGCGGCCGTGCGCCGGAGGCTGTTCGGCCGCGCGAAGTGACGCGCGGCTGACGGGTCGCGCGGCCCGCGGCGGCCGCCGCGGCGGGCCCTCGTGTCTCAGGAGCCGGCTGTGCCCGCGAGTGACCGGGGCGGGGGGTCATGTCGAGGGGTGCTCTGATCCCGGCTAGCCAATGGATATCCGGAGCCGGGCTGATTCGCGGAAACCCGGGGAATCGGCTATCCGTCGGCTATCCGCAAGCATAGTGCGAGGAGCACACCCCCAGCCTGCTCCGTCAGTCTCCCAGCCTGCCCCGTCAGTCCGGCGCGCGCTGCTCACGAGCTGCTCAGGTGAGGCCGTCGAGCGTGGCGATGAGCACGCCGGTCACGGTCACGGCTGCCGCGAGCACGAGGCGGAGTCCGGGACGCCCAGAGCTCAGCGCGCGCGCTGGCCGCGATGGAAGTCAACGGGGACGGGCTGGCAACCAGGGAATCGTCTATCCCTGTGGCCTCCTCCGGCCGGCCACACGACCTCGACCATCAAGGTATCGGCCCTCGGGCAGCCGGTGGCGATTAGTGCGAGGCCGTGCGGTGCCGCCTCGAGCACGCGCACAACCTCGGGTGCGACGCGCACGATTTCCCACCTGTGTAGCTCATGTGCAGCGTCTTCGAGCAGGATGCGCTACTCCCCAGCGATGACCAGATACCGCTCCATCTGGACGCCATGACGATGGTCGGCGACAGCACGGAGATACGGTGCTTGGCGGGAACCGCTGATGTCCAAGTTGCGCGAGTCGAGTTGGGTGCTCGCGAAACGGCGCGTTACCCGTGAGCGGCTGAGCCGTGGGCCAGTCCGTTGCCGCTGCAGCCGAGGCCCCTGGAGATCTCTGCGCAGGCACTCGTGAGATGAGAGATGGCGGCGTCGACGTACTCGCCTTCGGCGTGCCTTGTGGCTGGCAGGCCGACACAGAGCGCGGCCACGATGCTGTCGTTGGAGTCAATGATTGGAGCGGCGATGCCCATGATTCCCTCGACGACCTCCTCTATGTCGATGGTGTATCCGACTTCGGCGGCCTTTGCCAGCTCTGCACGGAATCGGTCAGCATCGACAATCGAATGGGGAGTGGATCTCTCGAGGGGGGACGTATCCAGTAGCTCGGAAACACGGTCGTCGCCCATATCGGACATAAGGATTCTGCCAATTGGCCCGTGGGTCAGGGGTCGAGTCATCCCGATTTCGCTTGGCATCCAGACCATGTCCGCGCTTTCTCGCTTGTCGACGATGACGAACCGATCTTCGCTCCCGACTGCCAGGAGAATCGTGGCGTTCAGCTGCTTCGCGAGATTGCGGAGTGGTTGGGCCGTAGCTGCTTTCAGCGAGAACGAGGACGAAACGATCCCCCCCATCTCGAAGAGCCGCAGGCCGAGCCGATACCTTCGTGTGACCGTGTCTCCTTGGAGGAACCCCCGGCGCTCAAGAACAGCGATGAGTCTCCTCGCGGTGGACCGGTTGAGATCCGTGAGGTCCACGATTTCCTGAAGGCTCAGTTCTCTTCTCCGGAATGAGAAGCATTCCAGCACGTCTATGGCGCGGTCCAGAACTTGGCTCCGGTAGCTTGAAGGGCCGTCGGATTCACGTGTTCCACTGGTAGCCATCGAACTCCGTTTCAGATCAGACTTCCGGCGGACGTTTTGGGGAGATGCGCTTCATCCCCCTTGCCCAGTCGCGTCTTCCCATCCGCATTCTGGCAGCGCCCACGCTGTTGTCGCAAGGGCATGGTCCGTCCCGCCTCTCGTGAGCTCCCTGGTTCGGGCGCTCGACATCCGCTGGCTTTGACACATGAGAGGGAAGGCCTCCCTTCTGTTGACAACCTCCGCTCCCCTCGCTACCATGGCGCCGTGGTCATTATATGCACAGATGGTCATATGGTGAAACCCGATTGACAGAGCTTCTCCTCATCAACAGTCTCGCGTTGATGACTGATCCAAAGGAGGCCTCGTGACCAACGACATACTGCGTGTGGATCTCACGACCGGGGTGTGCCTGAGAGAGGAAGTTCCGGACCATCTGGTGGCTCGCTTTGTGGGCGGCAAGGGTCTCGCTGCCCACTACCTGATGAGTGAGCTTCCCCAGGGGACCGCCGCCCTGACTCCGGGGAGCCTCCTCATCTTCATGACCGGACCAGTGTCGGGCATCTTCCCGGGCACGTCTCGTCATGCCGTCGTCTGCAAGTCGCCCGCCACCGGGGGTTTTCTCGATTCGTACGCGGGCGGCTACTTCGCTTGGGAACTGCGTAAGGCCGGCCTCATGGGCATCATCGTCAGCGGCAGGGCGGAGCAGCTCTCCTACGTTGAGATCACTGAGGATTCGGCAGTCGTGATATCGGCTCCCGAATTCGCCGGGCTCTCACCGGCCCTGGTGGACGACGACCCTCGATTCACCGACTTCCGCGTATCGGCCATCGGGCCGGCAGGCGAGCACGGCTCGGTCATGGCGTCCATCGGTAACAACACGGGCAAGACGAAGCGCGGACGGTCGGGTTACAACGGCCGCGGCGGTGCAGGCGCGGTGATGGGCGCCAAGAATCTCAAGGCCATTGCGGTCAAAGGGGGGAAGAGCCCTAGGGTCTCGGAGGCGGCTAGAGAGCTCCGCAAGTCCCTCTCGAAGAGGATCATGGCAGAGGACTCTCCTGCCTCTTGGGCTGCCGATTGCGGCACTCCTTCGACTTTGGAGTGGACCAACGCCATCGGCGTGCTGCCGACGCGCAACTGGTCAAGGGGATCGTTTGAGAACGCCTCAGCCCTGATCGGTCCCGAAGCGGTGATTCGAGACATGGTATCCCGCGATACCTGCTTCAATTGCCCGGTGAACTGCGGACCGCACGTCAAGGCTTCGACCGGGGTCTTCGCGGGCGTTGAGGCCCCGAGGCTCGAGTACGAGACGATCGCCCTCGCCGCGTCCAACACCGACAATGGCGACTTCTCATCCATCGTCGAGTTCTCCCGCTTGTGCGACGAACTCGGGCTCGACACGATCTCCGCAGGGGCAGCGGTCGCCTTCGCCATGGACTGCGCTGAGCGCGGCCTGATCGACCACCCGATCCGTTTCGGCGACTCCGAGGGGCAGGTTCGGCTGACCGAGGACATCGCCTACGGGCGGGGGATCGGGGCCGATCTGACCCGAGGCATTCGGGAGGCAAGCATCGCATGGGGAATCGACGAGAGCCAGGTTCCTGTGGTGCAGGTCAAGAACCTCGAGTGCCCTGGCTACGACCCGCGTGGTTCGGTCGGTATGGCTCTGGCATATGCGACCTCCGATCGGGGTGGCTGCCACATGCGCAGTTGGCCGATAGGGTCAGATGCGCTCGCCGAGGACCCCGACTCCGCCGGGGATCCGTACGCGGCCTCCGTCAAGGCCGCGATCGTCAAGGCCGAGCAGGACGGGAACGCGGCGGCATGGTGCCTCGTCGCCTGTCACTTCATGGCCTACGGCGAAGGTGAGGGGTCGGCGATGCTGCATGCCATCGGCCTTGACATCTCTCCCGCCGAGTATCTCAAGCTCGGGGAGCGGGTGTGGAACCTGGTCCGCCTCTTCAATCTCCGGGAGGGCTGGACGGCGGCGGACGACACCATGCCGGCGGCGCTTCAGATCCCGCTTGAGGACACGGGCCGCGCTATCGCTCCGGCCCTCTTCGAAGAGATGAAGGCGGACTACTACCGTGAGAGGGGCTGGACCGAAGACGGCCGCCCCACGCCGGAGCTCCTATCCCGGCTGAGTGTGGACGCGTACGCATGACGGATGGGCACCGCGACGAGAGAGGAATGGCAGGCACGTGGGATTCGAAGCGCTCTATCAGCCAATAAGACTCGGCCCGGTCGAGGTCAAGAACAGGTTCTCCATGGCACCCACATCGGCGGTGCAGGCGGAGACCGGACTTCCCACCGAGCAGAACTATGCCTACATCGCAGCCAGAGCCAAAGGCGGCGCGGGAATCGTGCACACGGGATCGGTCCAGGGTACGCCCAAAGCATGGATCGGGCAGTCAGAGATCCAGCACCCTCTGTACGACCCCACTCATGTCGGCGCATATGCCGAGCTGACAGACACCGCCCACGCCTTCGGCGCGAAGGCCTTCATTCAGCTGAGCCTCGGCCTTGGAAACCGAGGCTACAAAGCTGATGGAAGCCCTGGGTGGGCACCATCCGCGATAGCCAAGGCCGAACTTCCCGGCGGAATGCCCGATCACGAGGGATTCCGCACCTACTTCCTGAGACTGCCGCACTCCAAGGCCATGGTGGACGGCCACGCTGTGGTACCGCCGCGCGCGTATACCACTGAGGAGATCGAGGAGGAGATCGAGACATACGTGGCGTCCGCGAAGCTGGCGGCAACAGCCGGGTTCGATGGTATCGAGATCCATGCCTGTCATGGGTATCTGCTGGACCAGTTTCGCTCTCCGCTCACCAACATTCGCACCGACAAGTACGGCGGCAGTGTCGAGAACCGCAATCGGATCATCGTGGAGATCTCGCAGAAGACCGTCGAAGCTATCGAGACCGACTTCCCCGAGGTCGCCGTGGGCGTTCGACTGTCCGCAGAGGAACATGTCGAGGGTGGCTACCAGTTCGTTGAGACCAGGGACCTTGCAGTAGAGCTGGCTGCTGTAGGGGTGCACTACTTCGACATCACCAGTTCCAGCAGAGCCTCGTTCAAGGACTTCGTCCCGGACATTGACGGCACCAACATGAAGTACGCCAAGGGCATCAAGGAGGCTACTGGTCTTCCGGTCATGTGCAACAACCTTCACGAGCCGGCGAACTACCTCAAGGCCATCGAAGAGGGCTACTGCGACATCGTCAACATGTGCCGGCCGCTGATCGCCGATCCCGACATCCCCAACAAGGTGCGGGCGAACAAGATCGACCAGATCGTGCGGTGCACCCGCTGCTACGCCTGCACGCTGCGTCTGACAGTCTTCATCCCCGTGCGTTGCCCGCTGAATCCGAACGTGGGCAGGGAGAGGTACATGCCGGAGTACCTGAGGCCCCCGGTGTGGCAGACGAAGGAAGAGATGCTCCCAGCGCAGATTCGGTGGGACAGAGGCGAGGGAGGGACCGATGCTTCTTGACGGCAAGGTAGCGGTCATCACAGGAGCAGCTACGGGGATCGGGCGCGCCTCGGCGGAGCTCTTCGCGGCGCATGGCGCCGCAGTCGTCATCGGCGACATCAACGACCGGGCTGCGCTCGAGGCGGTGGAGGTGATCTCGGGAAACGGCGGGCGCGCAGCTTTCGTCCGCACCGATCTGGCCAGCCTCACTGCTGTGGAAGCGCTTGTGTGCGCGGCCGTGTCAACCTACGGCCGCCTCGACATCTACTTCCACAACGCGGGGATTGCAGGCCCCGGGCTTCTCGAGAACACGACCGAGGAAGCCTACGACCTCTCCATGGCTGTGAACCTGAAGGCCGGGTTCTTTGGCGCCAAATACGCGGTCCCCGAGCTCCGCAAGGCAGGCGGCGGGAATATCCTCTTCACAAGCTCGACCTCGGGGGTCCACCCGTCACCTGCCGGCTCGCCAAGCTACTCGGTGGCCAAGGCCGGCCTCGTCATGCTGACGAAGTCCCTGTCTCTGCACCTGGCGGATGATCACATTCGGGTCAACTGCTTGTGTCCGGGACCGATCACGGAGACTCCTCTCTGGGAGGACTTCGTATCGCGCAATCCGGGCGTGGACCCAGCGGAACTGACAGAGACCATCCTGCAGAAGACCGTCCCGCTGCGGAGAGCCGGGACGTCAGCAGAGATGGCTGCGGCTGCTCTGTTCCTCGTGTCACCGGAGTCCGGCTACATCACGGGCGTCGCTCTGCCGGTCGATGGAGGCACCCTTGCGAAGTAGCACAAGTGCCGGCGGCCGGCCGGGGTCACAAGTGGCGGGAGAGGGCGATGAGCGCTGACGGCTCCCAGAAGCTACTCAGGATCGACCTGACGAGCAGGTCGGCCAGCGAAGAATCGATTCCCCGCGAGATCATGGCGCGTTATATCGGGGGAGCGGGCCTCGGAGTGAAGTACGTCTTCGACGAAGTCCCCCCCGAGACCGACCCGCTGAGCGTGGAGAACAAGCTGATCCTCGCCTGCGGTCCATTCACTGGTACGTCCATACCGTGCTCGAGCCGCATGGCGGTCGTGGCCAAGTCTCCACTGACGGGCGGCATGGCGCTGGGTCTTACTGGAGGCCACTTTCCTTCCGAGCTCGCGCATGCCGGCTATATCGCCATCATCGTGCAGGGCAAGGCTGAGCAGCCGACCTTCGTGGCCATCACCGGAGAGTCAGTGCGCTTCCACGACGCGGCCCATGTGTGGGGCACGCGGACCAGCGACTGCCAGCAGATCATCAAGGACAGGCTGAACAACCAGAACTACCGAGTAGCGTGCATCGGTCCGGCGGGAGAGAAGCTGAGCCGGATGGCCTGCATCATCAATGAACGAAGGGCTGCAGGCCGCAAGGGATTCGGCGCCATCATGGGCTCCAAGAACCTCAAGGCGATCGCGGTGCTGGGAACGGAATCGGTCGGTATCGCCGACGACGAGAGCTTCCGGCAGCAGCGCAAGCAGATGGGGCGCTGGATGAAGGAGAGCCCCGTGCTCTATCCCTTCTTCGCGAAGTACGGAACGTCACGCGGCATTGACGGTCACGGGGCAAGAGGCTACTTTCCCGCGCGCAATTTCCAGGACACGGGGGAGTTCGTCCCCATCGAGACCCTGGGCAGCGAGGCCCGGCAGGCCCAGACCATCGGACACGCGTCCTGCGCCGAGTGCCCGGTGGGCTGCGGGCAGCTGATGCTGGCCAGGACGGGCCGCCACGCAGGCATCCTCACGGAAGGCCCGGAGTACGAGACCATCTACTCGTTCGGCGGGCAGACGGGCGTCGCCGACCTCGACAGCGTCATCGCGGCTGACCGCCTCTCTGATGAGTTCGGCCTGGATACGATGTCCGCCGGCGTGAGCATCGGGTTCGCCATGGAGCTCTTCGAACGCGGCCTGCTCTCGTCCGAGGACGTTGACGGCCTGGACCTGTCGTTCGGCAACCACGAGAGCATGCTCACCCTCCTCGAGAAGATCGCGATGCGTGAGGGCTTCGGTGACGTTCTGGCTGACGGGGTCAGGGTCGCCGCCGCCCGGCTGGGCAAGGACACTGAGTACTACGCCATGCACGTCAAAGGCCTCGAGCTGCCGGCGTACGACCCGCGGGGCGCCATGGCACAAGGCATGAATCTCGCCACCGCTTTCACTGGGGCGGACCACAACCGCGGCTACGCCATCCAAGAGATCTTCGGTGTCCCCGTTCCCTTCGAGGCCGACCGCTTCAGCACGGAGCGCAAGGGTGAGCTCACGAAGTGGAATCAGGACGTGCGTACGGCCGTGTGCGATTGTCCGACCCTCTGCGCCTTCGTCTTCGACACAGCCCTGGCGGCACATGCCCTCGAGCACACCGCTGCGGTGATGAACGCGGTGACCGGCATCGAGCTTACGCCGGAAGAGGTCCAGCGGGTGGGGGAGCGGATCAACAACCTCGCACGGGTCTTCAACGTGCGCGCCGGATTCTCGCGCGCTGACGACACCCTGCCGACGCGGGTTCTGACGGAACCTCTGAAGGCCGGTGCGTCCAAGGGGCACGTGGTCGGCGTGGACGAGTTCAACGCGATGTTGGACGAGTACTACCTGGCGCGTGGTTGGGACCTGGCGACAGGTGTACCGAGTCGCGAAAAGCTCGCCGAGTTGGGCCTTGAGGAAGCGCTCGAATGACCCCAGAACGAGCAACGACGCCGCGCGAGGGTCGGTTGATCGAGGTCGAGGTCCGCGTCCAGACCCGATCAGGTCACCAGGCGCTGGCCAGCCGCTGGGCGGAACTGGCGGAGGGGGCGACGATTGACGGCTTGTTGCGTCACCTCTCGGGCCCGTGTGGGTTCGACGTCCGCGACGCCATCGTCGAGGACCGCTCGTACTTCCTGGTGGTGAACGGCGCGTACTGCGACGCGAGCAGATGCCTCGACAGGAGACTGGAGAATGGCGACTCCGTGGCGGTGTTGCCACTTGTCGCCGGTGGATAGAGCGGGCGTGGAATGAGCCAGACCGACAGAATCGGGAGCTAGAGCTATGACCATTGCACAGGGTATGTCGGGCGGGGCAGCGTGCGCCGTCAGCGACCTGCTGGACAACGTCGCGCGGATCGAGGCCGGCCAGGAGGTGCTGCTGCTGGCACACGTCGACGGCCTCTACGGCTCAGACAACCTCGTGGATGAGCAGGCCATCGCATGGATCCAATCAGGCATACACCAGCGCGGCGCGCATGCGTCTGTTCTCTGGATCGACGAACAGGGATGGAGCGCCCTGGAGGGCCGGATTCCCCCGGTACTGAAGGCGGCGATGGCCGGCTGCGACGTCTTCATCAATCACTCGTTCAATCTGGTCACCGAGGACATGCGCGTGTTGAGGGAGCATTTCACGCAACTTGGGATCAGGTACGTGCGTAACTTCGCAACGACTGCCGCACTCCTGAACACGCCGTGGGCGCAGACACCTTCAGAGCTCTTGGCCGAGATCCGCTACCAGGCCGGTGCCCAGTTCAACGAAGGGGACCGGTGGCGGCTGACGGACGTGAACGGGACGGAACTCGAGGGCACGGTGGCCGCGACCACTCACGAATGGTTCCCGACATATGCCTGTTATCGGGAAGGGGGCGGGGGCTATCTTCCCTGGCCCGAGTGGGTCTACCCGCCCATCAACCTGGCGGGTACGTGCGGGGAGCTCGTGTTCGACCGGATGCTGAGCACGTGGACGAGAGCCATTGGTGTGCCGCCATTCCTGGCTAGCCCCATCCGTATCGTCGTCGAGGATGGCCGGATTGTCGGGATCGAGGGAGGCGAAGAGGCGACGAAGCTGCGCAGCTTCCTCGAGCGCATGGCGCTCGTCGAGGGCGAGAGCGTCTATGAGTTCAGCTGTTTGCATGGCGGCATCCATCCTCAGGCGGCGGTGTCTGCTCAGGAGTGTCCGAACGTCAATTACCGGCGCCTCATCGAACACGCGCACACGAGCAACATCCACATGCACATCGGGGCGGAGCCCCAGAACCGGACGAGCCCCTACTGGCTCCATATCACAGGCGACGTTCGGACGGCGACGCTCACGGTCGGCGAGACGGTGGTCTACGAGGCAGGGAGGCTGCGCGTGCTGGACAATCCGAAGGTGTTGGCCGTCGCCGAGAAGTACCCCGACCGGCCGGGACTCCCGCAGCAGCCGTCGAGCCGCTGCGAGTTCGCTGCGCAAGGCGAGGACGAGATGCCGTACCCGACGGCGAGCTCGCGATGAGCAATCGAGAGTCCAGGAGCGGCGGCTACCCCGACATCCTTCTCGGACGGAAGTCCCTCGGCAGGTACCCGGTGCACAAGCTGCGGCGGGTCGACGCCATCACGACGGAGGTGCGGGGAGAGATTCAGCGCGTCGACCAGACGCAGAACGGGTTCGAGCTCGCTGGGGCTGGAGCCTACGGCGAGAAATGCCGGACCGAGTACGAGCGTTCCATGACCAAGTTTCCCCTTGACTACGCTCTCGCCGAATTCGTAGGCTCCATCTTCTCCCCCTACGGGACGGGTCCGGTCGCGCCTGAGAAGGCTCCGTTGCCGAACGACCCCGCCATCCTATCGGAGCACATCCGGAGCCTCGGCTACTTCCTGGGCGCAGACCTTGTCGGCGTCTGCGAGCTCCCACAGTGGGCGCTGTACTCGCGCGACGCGGAGCGCGACCCGATCGTCTGCACTCACAAGTACGCAATCGTGCTGCTCTCGGAGTGGGACTACAAGACGACGTCTGGCTCGCTCGGCGACGACTGGATCTCGGATGCGTGCAGCTTCGTGGCCTACGACCGCACGGCGCACATGGCCGTTGCGATGGCCGCGTACATCCGTCGACTTGGGTACAAGGCCAAGGCCAACTTTGAGACGGGTGACTTCAACCCTACATTCGACATGCCCGTGACGCCACTCATTGTGCTGTCCGGCCTCGGTGAGCTGAGTCGTGCGGGCTGGGCTCTCAGCCCATTCCTCGGTGGCCGCTTCAAGGCGTCCGTGGTCACGACCGACCTCGAGCTCAGACCGGACAGGCCGATTGATTTCGGTCTGCAATCGTTCTGCCGGGTGTGCAAGCGTTGCGCCGAAGAGTGTCCGAGTCGTGCGATTTCCGACTCGGATCTCATGGTGCTGAAGAACGGGATCATGACCTATGAGTTCGACGTCGAGCGCTGTACCAAGTATCGGATCATGAACCAGAACGGGGCCTTCTGCGGCAAGTGCATCAAGGTATGCCCGTGGACCAAACCCGAGGGCCCGACTCACGACCTCGTGCGCGCTGCGATCCGCGCAACGCCGTTCCTTAACCGCGCTTGGGTCAAGTTCGACAAGTGGCTGGGCTACGGGCAACAGGACATCCGCTACAAGTGGTGGTTCGACCTCGAAGAGGTCGGCGGCCGTCACCGGATCCCGAAGCGATCGCCAGACAACGACTACTGGAAGAAGTGAGGCTGCGGAGCAGCCGGCCTTGAGGCGGGGGGAGTCGAGTACATGCCAGATGGGGACATGATCAGTCTTGTTGTCGTCGTTGCCGCGTCGGTGGGCGCGGTGCTGATTGCCGACGCCGCCAGACGACTGCTGGTGCCCATCGTCGTCATCGAGATCCTCGTTGGCGTGGTGATCGGCCCCAGCGTGCTCGATTTGGTCCATGTGACGGCCCTGCTCAGTGCTGCAGCCCAACTTGGCGTCTGCCTGCTGTTCTTTCTCGCCGCGTATGAAATCGACCTCCGTCACGTCAGAGGCGCGCGGCCGGGGATGATCGGGGCCGGCTGGCTACTGTCCCTGGGTCTGGGCATGGTTGTGGCCGGCGCGCTGGCCACCGCCGGGGTCGTCGAGGGTGCGGTCGCAGTTGGCCTGGCTCTCACGACCACCGCTCTCGGTGTGTTGCTGCCGGTCCTTCGCGACTCAGGGGTCCTCGATTCCTCGCTGGGGCCGCTGATGCTCGGCTTCGGAGCGGTCGGGGAGTTCGGGCCGATCGTGCTGCTCGCTCTCCTGTTCGGCCCTGGTTCGCCCGTGCAAGCGCTTGCGTCCCTGGCGATCTTTGCAGCGGTTGTCGTCACCCTCGCCATCGCCGGTCGCCGGGTGAGGCCGCCGCGGCACTTGATGCTCGCGCGCGCGTCACTATTGACGAGCGGCCAGCTCGTCGTGCGCGGCTCAATCCTCGTGCTGCTCGCGCTGGTCTTGCTGGCCTCTCGGCTCGACCTCGACGTCCTGCTCGGCGCCTTCTGCGCCGGTGCGTTGGTGAGAGCGCTCGACCCCGCTGGCGATGCGACCTTGGTGCGAGTGCGTTTGGATGCGGTCGGGTTCGGCTTTCTGATCCCCCTCTTCTTCATTACGACCGGGATGCGCTTCGATCTCCACGTGTTTTCACGCGGGCCCTTGGCAGCCGTCCTGGTGCTCGTGTTCACCGCCGCGTTCCTGGTCGTCCGTGGCGTGCCCGTTCTGCTCTATCGACGCTTTCTCCGATCCACTGATGCGAAAGCACTCGCGCTGTTCTCCGCGACGGCTCTGCCTCTGGTGATCGTCATCACCACGACCGCCACCCGTTCGGGCGCGATGGATCCAGCCACGGCGTCAGCCCTGGTGGGCGCAGGCATGGTGTCGGTCGTGGCGTTCCCAGCGCTGGCGTGCCGCGTACTGCGAGCTGCGCCGAGCGCCCGCCCGACCGGCTCGCCTTCAGACTTCGTGGCAGTTCATCCACCCATGGCAGGCGTGCGGGATGACTGAGTCCGCCGCCATCATCCGCGGGCTGAACGGAGTGGCGCTCAAGACCCTGCCGAGGGTCAGATCGAGGCCGTGCATCTCGCCGCACTCGACGTGCTCGAGCGAGTCGGGGTGCTGGTCGAGGACGTCGGCGCGATGGACATCCTCGCCGACGGCGGCTGTCTGGTGGACCGCGCGACGCACATGGTGCGAATACCCGGTTCCGTCGCAAAGGAGTGTCTGGTCTCGCGGCTCGGTCTACCTGGTGGAGGCAAGAAGGTCATCGTCGGTAAGGACCTGCTACGGATCGACCTGTGAACGCGATGGATCACGGGTGTCTAAACAGCAGCGATCGGGCAAAGGCACGCCGCACGGCCCGAGGGGCTCACCACAGGAGTCAGTACGAGGCATCCCAGCGCACCGGGCGTCTCGACAAGGCCCATACCAACGAAGAAGCCCGCAACGTGCGGCGTGCGCACAACGAGACTAGAGAACAGGGGGAGTCATGAGTAAGAGGTTCTTGGCCGCTATTGCGTTGCTTGCGACGGCAGGTGTGCTGTTGCTGACCGCCTGCGGATCCGAATCGACTACGACCACAGATTCCAAGACGCAGGCTAGTACAGACCCAATCCTCGTCGGGGTCCCGATTTCGGTCACAGGCTTCTCAGCCGCCGACGGTGAGCTGGCCCGGCAGGGCATCGAGTTCGCCATTGATGAGATCAACGCCCAAGGCGGCGTGCTGGGCCGACAGCTGCAGATGGAGATCTTCGACATCCAGGACCTCTCGCCGGAACGCCTGCTGCTTGCCGCCGACACGCTGGTGGCGGAGAAGGGGTGCGACGTGTCGGTCACCTGCTGGGCTGGTTCGGGAGCGGACATTCAAGCGTTCGGCAAGTACCCCAACCCGTTCTTCTGCGCTGACGGCTCGAGCGAAGCCATCGACGTCATCAAAGAGGGCGGCTATACGAACACCTTCCACTTGATCGACGGAGAGCTGCCACAGGCCGAATACATGTTCGACTTCATGCGCGACCTGCCGTACGAGTATCCGAACAACAAGGTAATGACGATAGGTTCGGATGACGACTGGGGCCATGCGATGACGGGCGCCTTCGGGGACCGCGCGAGGGAGTCCGGGTGGGAGGTCATTGAGGAGTACGTGCCCTACGAGACCGCCAACTGGGGCCCAATCCTGAGCAAGGTGAGTAGCCAGAAGCCGTCGATGCTGTATCTCGAGGTCGACATGGCACCCGCCATGATCACGTTTCTCCGGCAGTTCAAGCAGAATCCGACGGACACCCTGCTGCTGTATGGATTCGCGTTGCAGCTCCGCGACTTCCTGGATACCGCGGGGCCAGAGGCAAACGGCGTCCTCGGAATGACTCCCGGGATGGGCTATCCCATGCCTTCCAAGACGGAAGAGGGCGAGCAGTGGAATCAAAGGTTCATTGCGAAGTATGGGTCGCCAATAGCCGGCGGCGGGGCTAACGACTACGCGGCCGTCAAGATGTGGGCGCAGGCAGTCGAGGCCGTCGGCGACCCGACCAAGTACAAGGAGATCAACGACTACATTCGGTCGACCACCTTCGATGTCGTGCCTGGATGGGTGCCAATGAAGTTCAACGAGGACAACTACATCTCGATGTCGGTGCTCCCCATGGCGCTCGGGCAACTGCAGGACGAGAACCTCGTGACCTTGGATTACGCGGGGCCGTACACGGACTGGCAGGGAAACCAGACGGCCCTCCAGATTCCCAGCTGGATCGAATGACATCGGAAGTGCGTCCACACTTACAGGCGCCCCGACACCCATTAGGTGTCGCGGCGCCTCCCCCCGCCCTCGGGGGGAGATGCGCGAGGAGTCAATGAGCCATGCGTGAGTTCACATCAGTCTTGATCAGCGGCCTCTCCAACGCATCCGTCTACGCCCTTCTGGCGATGGGTCTGGCGCTCGTCTACGGCGTCTCAAAGGTCTTCAACTTCGCCTATGGCTCGTTCTTCTCGCTGGCCGGCTATCTCGCCTGGGTGCTGTTCAGCATCGGCCTCGGCTACCCGGCGGTCATCCCCCTCGTAGTCATCATGCTGTTCGTGTTGGGTGCCGGGGCGGACCGCTTGTTCATCCGGCCGCTGCGCCCGCAGAAGGAGTGGGAGACGCTTGTGGTCATCGCCACGCTTGGCATGGCGCTGATCCTCGATGGCGTGGATCTCGCGGTGTTCGGCCCGTTCCTGAGAGAGCTGCCACCTCTGGTAGGTGGCACGACGACCGTGGGGGGTTTCGTGATCAGCAACCTGGACGTCGCCATCTTTTGCGCCGCCGCGGCCACCATCGGCGCTCTGCTGCTCTTCCTGAGCAAGACGAAGATGGGGCTGGCCATCCGCGCCGTTGCGCAGGACATCGACGGCGCCCAGGTCGTCGGCATCAAGCACAACACCGTGTTCACCTACACGTTCGCCATCGCCGCGGCGCTGGCCGCGGTGGCGGGGATCCTGTTGGCGTCGAGGTACTTCGTCTCGTACAAGGCTGGTTGGGACATCCTGCTAAAGGCCTGGGTGATTACGGCCGTCGGTGGGATGGGCAGTCTGATGGGCGCTGCCATCGCCGCCGTCGGTCTCGCCTTGCTCGAGGCTGTCGTCGCGTGGAAGATCGGAGCCTCGCTCACCACGTTCGTCTGGTTCGGCCTGCTGATTGTGCTGTTCATATTCAGGCCCCAGGGCATCATGGGACGTTGGGGGTGATGGCATGAAGGTGAGACGCGAGCTGCTGCTGATCATCATCCTTACAATCGTCGCCGGGCTAGTGCCCCTGGGCTTCGGCGACGACACCTTCGTGATGCGCATTATCATCCTGGGCCTCATCTACGCGGTCGTGGGTAGCGCCTGGGATCTGATCATGGGATACGCAGGCGTGTTCACGTTCGGGCAGATCGCCTTCTTCGGCATCGGTGCCTATACCACAGCCATTCTGAGCACCGAATACGGAGTCTCGCCGTGGCTCGGTGTTCTTGCCGGAGGCGTCATGGCCGGCGCCGTCGGCGTGCTCATCGGCCTTCCCTGTCTGCGGCTCAAGGGCTCCTACGTCGCTCTGCTCACCTTCGGCGTGCACATGTTGTTTGCCGCCTTCGTGGTGAGCAGTCTGGGCGTCGCGATCGGGACTGGCGGTTCGGGGGGAATCCTCGGCATTCCGCCCTTCTCGATAGGTGGCTATCGTCTCGATGCGCTGACCTTGGGCCCCTGGCTCTACCTTGCACTTGGCTTCTTCGCGGTTTCGATGCTGATCATCTACAAGGTGATCTTCTCGCACACGGGCACCGCGTTCATCGCGCTGCGCGACAACGAGCAGTTGGCCCAAAGCGTGGGCGTCAGTTCGTACCGGTACAAGCTGCTCGTTTTCGCCATCTCGGCAGTGCTCACGGGGTCCATCGGCGCCTACTACGCGCACTACACGGGATTCGTGTCTGGGCGCATGCTCGGGCTCGACATGTTCATCATGCTGATGGTGATGCAAGTGGCCGGGGGCCTGGGCATCTTCCCGGGCACGGCCATCGCGGCCTTCCCAGTCTTGCTCCTCAACGAGTACCTGCGTGTCGCGGACGTCTACCGGCCGATCGTCTTCGGCGCGATGGTGCTGCTCCTCGTGCTCTTCCTGCCGCGCGGCCTGCTCGGCACCCTGGGGGGGGGATCCGACGGCCTCACCAGCCTCGGCCGGATTGATGGTCTCCGGAGAGCCGTACGTCGCCCTCGGGGCGCGCCCAAGACCGACGTGGAACAGCCCAGTCCGGACACGAGACCGGAGCCGGAGCCATGAGTCACCTCGAGGTTCGTGACCTCTCCTTCAGCTATGGAAAGCTGCTCGTGCTCGATGGCGTGAGCTTCGACATCGAGGAAGGCGAAATCTTCGGCGTGGCCGGACCGAACGGAGCCGGCAAGACGACGCTCTTCAACGTGATCACCGGCTTCGGCCACGGCAGGGGCTCAATCTCGTTCGAGGGCAGCTCCGTCGCTCGACTGAGCCCCAACGCGCTGTGTCGCCGAGGGCTGGCGCGGACCTTCCAGACACCGCAGCCCTTCTCAAGCATGTCTGTGCTCGACAACGTGAAGGTCGGCGCTTACTTCGGGGGCCGCGATGAGGGCGCCGCCGGCGACGCCCTTGAATTCGTCGGCCTCTCCGGCAAGAAGGACGATCTCGTGGACGGGCTCAACCTCTACGACAAGAAGATGGCGCTCATCGCCACCGCCCTAGCCACCAAGCCGCGCCTGCTGCTGCTCGACGAGCCGGTTGGTGGCCTGAGTCCCCAAGAGGTCTCTCAGACGATTGAGCTCTTCCGGCGGATCAACCGCGAGCTCGGCCTGACGGTGGTCGTAATCGAGCACGTGATGCGGGTGCTGACGGCCTTGGCCAACCGACTTCTCATAGTGAGCAGCGGCCGCAAGGTCTGTGTGGGGCCTCCGCAAGAGGTGTGCGCCGACCAGGACATCATCGATCTCTATCTGGGAGGGGGGTCCTGCGGTGCTTGAGGTCAACGCTCTCAACAGCTTCTACGGTCACTATCAAGCCCTGCATGACGTCACTCTCGAGGTGCCAGACGGGGGGTTCGTCATCGTTCTCGGTCCCAACGGTCACGGCAAGAGTACGCTGCTGCGCACTATCTGCGGGCTGCACAAGCCGGGCTCAGGAACCGTCAGATTCTGCGGCGAGGAGATATCCGGTCTGTCCTGCGCCGAGATCGTCGGCCGGGGTCTTGTCTACGTGCCGGAGAACCGCAACCTCTTCCCGAGCATGTCCGTGACCGAGAACCTACTGCTGGGAGCCTACAACCCGCGCGCCTGGAAGAAGCGCAAGGAGAGTCTTCAGTTCGTCTTCGAGCTATTTCCCAAGCTCAAGGCTTGGCGTGGCCGGGCCGCAGGTACGCTCAGCGGCGGTGAGGCTCGCATGGTGGCGATCGGTCGAGGACTCATGGCGGATGCGAAGTTCGTTGCCTTGGACGAGCCCTCTGTGGGGCTCGCCCCGAACGTGGTCAGCGAGGTGTTTGCCAAAGCCAGGGAGATCAACGATGCGGGCATCGGCATCCTTCTGATCGAACAGAACGTCGCCGAAGTGCTCGAGTATGGCAGCCACATCTATGTGCTCGAAGAGGGTCGGATCGTGCTCGAGGGGACCAGCGACGAGGTGCTGGACAACAAGCTTGTCAAGGAGGTCTACCTGGGCCTGTGATGTCGACCCTGTCGCTGCGGGTGGAATCTCGGCCCATGTCGGTCTTCCAAGAGCGGCCCAGGATCAGTGACTGCGCCGGGAGACAGAGCGATCTGGCGCCCGGGCGGTCGACGGCCAGGGCGCGTCGATCTGATTCCCGACGAACTGTGCGGGTGCGTGCGCGGCGGACGCCAGCGACGGCGTCTGGCAACTCGAAAGGCTCCTGGGCATCAAGAGGCGGCTGCAGTTGCCCAGAGGGGCGGGGGTCAGGAAGCACGGGCGGCAGTCGCATATGGGCATCACCACACCGCGTTCTCCACACGAAACGGAGGTGCTGAGCAGTGAGCAAGATCTGGACCCGGATGGGTGACGGCCAAGCCGTCGAGATGACTCCCGATGAGCTCCGTCAAGACATCATCGAGGCGTCCGAGGACGCCGCCGACAAGGGCAATGTCCCACCGCTTGAAGAGCGCGAGATCGAGAAGCTCGTCGAGATCTTCTCCGCACCCTGGCGCGTGATCGGCGTCGAACCCGGTCACGAGGTACCACTGACCAAAGACGAAACGGCGTGCACTCTCGTCTCATCGCAGCTCTCGAGCGGTGCCCACCTTCCGATAAGCCGCGAAGCCGCGGTTGAGATCTTCGAGCGAGTCTTCGCCTTCGACACCATGGAGCTTGGCTGGATCGACTACTCGTTCAAGCAGGCCAAGCCCATGGTCTCGCTCGACCAGGTCTCCATCGAGCGCCTGCTCGCGACGACCGTGTTCCCCATCCTGTACGGCGCCATGCCGAAC
The DNA here is from genome assembly GCA_903927755.1 of uncultured Thermoleophilia bacterium. Taxonomy (GTDB): domain Bacteria; phylum Actinomycetota; class Thermoleophilia; order UBA2241; family UBA2241; genus CAIXSE01. The sequence continues at coordinate 36,668 of CAIYOD010000118.1, forward strand.
ATGGGGCTCTATTACACTCCTGACGGGCCGTTCACCAACCCGGCCGACCTTCTCGGCATGATGAAGGTCGAAGAGGCGCGCGAGATGCAGATGAAGGCCTCCGAGCTGTGCGAAGAGGACATGGTCTTCGTCTGCAAGCGCATGGCCGAGATCGGCGCTGACGGCATCGACTTCGACACCACCGCTTCGGCGGGTGATGCTGATTTCCTCGCAGTGCTCCGGACCGTCGAAGAGCTCAAGAAGACCACCAACCTCGGCATCGAGGTCGGGATGTCCGGCGAGTTCGTCCTGGGCATGCATGGCGAGGTCGACTACAAGGGCACCAGACTTGCCGGCCTGTGGCCGCACCAGCAGCTCAAGGTCGTCGAGCAGGCGGGCGCCGACATCTTCGGTCCGGTGGTCAACACCAAGACCAACAAGTCGGCTCCCTGGAACGTGGCTCGCGCTGTGACCTTCGTCAAGGAAGTCTGCAAGCAGTCCACCATCCCGATCCATGCCAACGTCGGTATGGGCGTGGGTGGCACGCCGATGTTCGAGACCCCGCCAGTGGACGCCCTCAGCCGCGCGAGTGTCGCGATGGTCGAGATCGCCAAAGTTGACGGGTTGTAGGTAGGTGTGGGCGACCCCTTCGGAATGTCCCTGACCCACGCGATCGCGTCCGGAATGGGTGGCATTCGTACCGCTGGAGATCTGGTGGCACGCATGCAGCTCAACTATCGGATGAAACTCCCCGCGGCGAAGAAGTACGTCGCGGACAAGCTCCACGTGAGTCCGTTCGACCTGTCGGACTCCACCGTGATGCGTCAGTTGCGTGAAGAGCTCGACATCGGCCTCATCGAGGCCGTCCCCGGCCTGGCCAAGGGCCTGGCGGCGAAGGATCACATCGCCAAACTCCTGGACATCAAGATCGACGCCGTGGAGAAGCTCAGGGAGAAGATGGCCTGACCGGCGCGTCTCGCGCCGGCTTCCGAAGACTTGTCCAGACTGACCGCTGGAGGTCACAGCATGGCAAATGAAGACTTCTACACCGAAGCACAGGGAGCGATTCGCGCCTGCGACAGGGCCGCAGCCACAGATGTGGCGACTAGAGCCCTCGCCGCAGGTATGGCTCCCGGGGATGTACTGAAGAACGGCTTCATCCCCGGCATCTCGAAGATGGGCGACCTCTTTGAGCGCGGCGAGGTGTTCCTGCCCGAGCTCGTCCTGGCGGCGGACGCTATGACGGGCGCTGCCGAGGTATGCAACGCGGCCCTGCCCGAGGGCGAGGCAGAGAAGAAGGGCACCGTCGTCATCGGCACCGTCCAGGGCGATGTGCACGACATTGGGAAGACCATCGTCGTGGCGTTCCTGCGCGCCAACGGCTACGACGTGACCGATCTCGGCCGAGACATCTCGGGCGACAAGTTCATCGCGGCTGCAGAGGAGCTCAACGCGGACGTCATCGGCATGAGCGCTCTGCTCACGACGACCATGCGCGAGCAGACTCGCGTGATTGAGGCCCTCAAGGCCGCTGGTGTTCGCGACAAGTACAAAGTCATCGTCGGCGGTGGCGCTTGCACCGAGCAGTGGGCTGACAAGATCGGCGCCGACGCGTATGCCGAGGACGCCAACGACGGCGTGCGCAAGATCAACCAGCTGACTGGCAACTGAGGCGGAGCCCGACCTTGAAGCGTCCATGAGGCAAGTGACCCCCGCCCACAGCGGGCGGTCCGCAACATGCGGAACCGAGACCGGCGGCTCTTCGCACCCCTTCGTTGAGCTCGCCGCCTCGCCGCGGCGGCGCTGCGCACCCCCTGATCGCATCGCCCCTGCGTCGTCTCGGCTGGATCAGGCACGGCGGCGGAGGTCCCCCACCTCCGCCGTCGCCTGTTCCCGAGAGGCCACCCTTCGGGCCAATGCCGAAGCGTGGTCCGATGTCACGTCCGCATAACCACGGGGGTCCCTGTGACGTTTCGTCAGGTGGTGGACCACGGTGAGGCGGTGTAGTGCCTCCACGAGGAGACGTTCTCCGCTATGAGCCGCGGAGTGGGGTGCAAGTGTTGTGTCGGGTTGGCCGAAGGCGCCCTCTTCACACGACCCTGGCTCGGCGAGCTCCCCGATGAAGGATGGCAACACGAGCGCCCGGCGCCTCGGCAACTGTCACTACACCCGCGTAGGCGCCGAGAGGGGCGTCAAGTGGGAGAACACGTCACCGGGATGCGACTTGGTGACATGGGATTGACGCTCGCTCAGGTCATGTGGGCTCGTTACGGCTTGGCGGGAGTCCGGCGGCTCTCGCTATCGATTCGAAGCCGTGGACGGTACGTCGCACCGCTTTGAAGGCCACGACCCAGGTGCTCACAGCCGCCAGGGCGATCCACCCCGCCGCTTCGGCGTTGATGCCGAACCCGTTGCTCCAGAGGTCGAACGCCGTCAGCGGTATGGTGATCGCCAGGAGACCGCCGATGGCCGCGAGACGGATGAAGAAATTGACCGCGATGGGGGTCACCGACTCGAGGATCTTCTTGTTGACCACGACCACCAGCGCCCACAGCGCGGTCATGCCGAAGGCGGCGGCGATCCAGATGGAGTAGGTGCTCGTGACGACCCCCCGAGGCTCCTGCGCAGTCTACCTCGGCAGGTATACTGCCCGGAACGCGTATCCCTGCGCAGGCGGCGCAGAGTGGAGGACACATGAAGACGTCAGTGGGCAAGACCAAGCTCGAACTCGCCAGCGGTGACATCACCGATCTCGAGGTGGACGCGATCGTCGTTCCCGCCTCCACGGAGCTGTGGATGGACCACGGTGTCGCCGCGGCCGTCAAGCGCGCCGGCGGCGAAGCCGTCGAGAAGGAGGCCGTGCTGCAGGGGCCCGTGAAGGTCGGCGAAGCCGTCGTCACCACGGGCCACGACCTCAAAGCGCGCTGGGTCATCCATGTCGCGCTCACGGACGCCGGTCCCACGGCGGACGCCGGCGCCCTCACCGCCGCGACGCATGCCGCTCTGGCGGCGGCCGAGCGCTCCCATGCCCGCTCCGTCGCGCTGCCGGCGCTCGGAACGGGCGCCTGCGCGTTCCCGCTCTACCAGTGCGCCAGCCTCATGGTCGGCGAGGTCGTCACGTACCTCAAGGCGCACCCGCACACCGCGTTGCGCCACGTGATGCTGTCGGTCTACGACGACGCGGCGAGGGCGGCGTTCAAGAACGCCATGGCCGGCATCAGCCGGATCTAGCAGCCGGCGGCGCCTGCTCCGCCGATGGTCCCCTCACCCTTGCTGGGATCGACGGCGGGGACCGAGCAGGCGCTCGTCCTGCTGCTCATCATCGCCGCGGCCGTCGCCGTGCTGGCGCGGCGCATCGGCGTCCCGTACATCATCGGGCTCGTGCTCGTGGGGCTGGTCGTCGGCCTCGCCCTGCAACTGGAGTCGCTGCGGCTCTCGAGCGACCTCGTCTTCTATGTCTTCCTTCCGATCCTGCTGTTCGAGTCGGGGTACAAGCTGGAGGCGGCGCTGCTCAGGGACCAGTGGCGGCGCATCGCCGCCCTCGCCATCCCCGGCGTCCTCGTCGCCTTTGTGCTCACTGCCGTCGGCGTGCACCTGCTGGGCGGCCTCGCCTGGTCGATCGCGCTGCTGTTCGGAGCGTTGATCGCCGCCACCGACCCGGTCAGTGTGGTCGCCCTGTTCCGCAAGCTCGGTGTGTCGGAACGTCTCACCACGCTCGTCGAGGCCGAGAGCCTGTTCAACGATGGCGGTGCCGCGGTGCTCTTCGCCGTCGTCCTCGCGGTGGTCGTCGACGGCCGTGCCTTCTCTCCGGGCTGGGCCATCGGTTCGTTCCTGTGGATGGCGCTCGGCGGCACCGTCGTAGGCCTCGCCGTCGGCTACGGCGCTTCCTGGATCCACCGGCGGCTGGACGACCATCTCATCGAGATCACGCTCTCGACGATCGTCGCCTACGGATCGTTTCTGCTCGCCCAGGCGCTCGGCATGTCCGGCGTCGTGGCATGCGTGACGGCGGCGATCGTCCTCGGCAACCTGGGTCGCAGGCGCACGATGAGCCCCGTGACGAGAGTGACGCTCACCACGGTCTGGGACTACGCGGCGTTCGTCGCCAACTCGCTGATCTTCCTGCTCATCGGCCTGAGCGTGCATCTGGACCTGATCTTGGAGCACCTCGGCACGGTCCTGATCGCCTTCGTCGTCGTCATCGTCGCGCGGGCGGTCACCGTCTACGGATTCGGGGCGTTCGCGAGGTTGTTCGGGGCCGGCCCACCCCTTCGCTGGCAGCACCTGCTGGTCTGGGGCGGGCTCAGGGGGACGATCGCGCTCGCGCTGGTGCTCAGCGTGCCGGCGGCGGCCACCGGGCGCTCCGAGCTGGTGACCGTGACGTTCGGGGTCGTCCTGCTGTCACTGCTGGTGCAGGGGCTGACGATACCGTGGCTGACCCGCCGGCTGGGTCTCGCCGGCGAGGCGCGGTCGGCCGGCGAGCGCGACCGTGAGGTCCTGCTCGACGGCTTCGTGCGCGCGCACGAGGAGCTCGTGCGGCTCGAGGACGCCGGCGTGGTGGGCCGCGTGGAGCGCAGAGACCTGGAGCGCGTCATCGACGCCGGCGAGACGAGCGTGTTCGAGGGCCTGCCGCCGCTGGTGGACGAGCCGATCCGTGGGGAGGACGGCCTGCTCGTGGAGCGCATCGGCGCGCTCGTCGCGCAGCGCCGGCGTGTCGACGCGCTGCTTCACGGAGGCGCGGTCACCGCCGGGGCGGCGGCGTCGCTGAACGCCGCGATCGACGGCCGCATCGCCGCGCTGGCATCGCGGCTCGGCGAGGAGGCCGATGCGAGCGCCGGCCCGCCGGGCCCGCCGGCGAAGCCGCGGGACTCCTAGACGGACTCGCCGGGCGCGCGCACTTCCGCGTCCCGGCCGAACACCGCCTTGATCAGGAACGGCGCCAGGATGGTCGTCGCCAGCACCATGCCCAGGATGGCGGCGTAGACGTCGTCGCCGATCGCGCCCTCGGCGAGGGCGAACCCGGCGACGACGATGCCCACCTCGCCGCGCGGTGTCATGCCGACGCCGACCTCGCGCGCGATCTGCCGGCCCTCTGCGCGCGCGCCGACCATCCCGCCGAGGTACTTGGTCGCCACGGCGAGCGCCGTGAACACCGCGACCGCCAGGAGCACCGACGGCTGCGCGAACGCGCCGAAGTCGAGATAGGTGCCCATGAGCACGAAGAAGAACGGCGTGAAGAACCAGGCGAGCGGTTCGAAGCGCTTGACGATGCCGGTGTGCTGGCGCAGTTCGCTCATGGTGAGCCCTGCGATGAAGGCGCCGACGATCGCCGCCAGGCCGATGTAGTCGGCGAGCAGCGAGAGCGCAAGCGTGAGCACGACGCCGATCTCGAAGAGGATCGAGACCTTGAGGTCCTTCAGCCAGTCGCGCAGGCGGACCACGAGGCGCGGGCCGAAGAAGCCGAACAGGCCGACGTAGGCGATCGCCTCGACGATCAGCAGCGCCAGGTTGAAGAAGTCGAAGCTGCCGCTGGTGGCGCCGGCGACCACGACGAGGACGATGAGGCCGAGCACGTCGTCGAGGACTGCGGCCGCGAGGATGATGCGCACCGAGCGGCGCTCGTGGTGCCCGAGTTCGCGCAGCGCGCGGACGGTGATGCCGACGGAGGTGGCGGTAAGCGCCGTCGCCATGAAGAGCGCGGAGCTCGAGCCCCAGCCGAAGAGGAGGCCGACCAGCGCGCCGCCGACGAAGGGCAGGACCGCGCCGAGCACGGCGACCTTGATCGCCGCGGCGCGCGTCTCCATGAGCTCTTCCATGTGGGTCTCGAGCCCGGCCATGAACAGCAGCATGATGACGCCCAGCTCGGCCATCGCGTCCATGACTTCGCTTGAGTGCACCAGGTCCAGGAGTTGCGGCCCGAGGATCGCCCCGGCGAGCAGTTCGCCGACCACCACTGGCAGCTTGAGGCGCGCGAACACGTGGCCGAGCAGGCGCGCACCGGCGAAGGCGAGGAACAGCATCAGCAAGGCGTTGGCGTGACCCGACACGGCGGCTCCCCCGGTCGTGGTGGTCGCGGCGGTGCCGCGGGGCGTGCGCGAGCGTGCGGTATTCTACCCCCACTGCACGCCAAGGAGGGCACATGAGCGGCACCTTGACCGACGTCGCCGGCCTCTCGGTCGGCCACTGGACCGACCTCGAGGCGGCGACCGGCTGCACCGTCGTCCTGTGCGGCGAGGAGGGCTCGGTGGCCGGCGTGGAAGTGCGCGGCTCGGCGCCGGGGACCCGGGAGACCGACCTGCTCGACCCCGTGAACGCCGTGCAGCGCGTCCACGCCGTCCTCATCGGCGGCGGCAGCGCCTTTGGTCTCGATGCCGCGAGCGGCGTGATGCGCTGGCTCGAGGCGCGCGGGCGCGGTGTGGAGGTCGGCGGGGTGCGCGTGCCGCTGGTCCCCGCCGCCGTGCTCTTCGACTTGCTCGTCGGGCGGCCCGGCGTGCGCCCGGACGGCGCCGCCGGCGAGGCCGCCTGCGAGGCAGCGTCGACGGCGCCGGTGCCCCAGGGCTGCGTCGGCGCCGGTACGGGGGCCACCGTGGGCAAGATGTTCGGCTTCGAGTGCGCCACCAAGAGCGGCCTCGGCTCGGCGAGCATCGGGCTGTCCGGCGGCGTGACCGTCGGCGCGCTCGCAGCCGTGAACGCCGCCGGCGACGTCATCGACCCGGCGCGTGGCGAGATCGTTGCCGGTCCGCGCCTTCCCGAGGGTGGGTTCGCCTGCACCAGCGAGTGGCTCTGCGAGCGCGCGGCCGAGATCGGCATCGGCGGCAGCACCACCCTGGCCGTGGTGGCCACGGACGCCGTGCTCACCAAGGTCGAGGCGACCAAGGTCGCGCGCATGGCGCACGACGGGCTCGCGCGCACGATCGACCCCGTCCACACGATGCTCGACGGCGACACCGTGTTCGCGCTGGCGACCGGCGCCGCCGGGATACCGGCCGACGTGACCGCGGTCGGCGCCGCGGCGGCGACCGCGCTCGCGCAGGCGGTGCTGGCGGCGGTCGCGAGCGCCACAGGGCTCGCCGGCATCCCCGCCGCCGGCGAGCTGGGCGCGGCCGGGGATGCGGGCCGCGCCGGCGAGACCGCCCGATGAGCTCGCCCGGCTGTAGTTGCGCCGGCGGGCCGCGCGAGCCGTACCGTCCCCCCGGCGGCAGCCTCCTCTACCTCTCCCGCGATGATCTCGAGTCGCTGGGCGTCACGATGCTCGAGGTCGTCGACGCCGTGGACCGCGGCTGCGCCGCCAAGGGCAGGGGAGAGGTGGTCATGCCGCCCAAGCTCAGCCTGCACGGCGAGGGCGACGCCTACTCCCAGGTGATGGCGGCGACGCTGGCCGGCGACGGCGGGCTCGGGGCCAAGTGGGTCACGCTCTCCCCGCAGAACGCCGCGCGCGGGCTGCCCATCACGAACGGCCTCGTCGTCCTGAGCGACCCCGGGACGGGGCTGCCGTCGGCGGTGATGGACGCCGGGGCGATCACCGCCTGGCGGACAGGCGCCTCCGTCGGGGTCGCGGCGCGGTATCTCGCCCGCCGCGACGTCGCGTCCGCCGGCGTGCTCGGCTGCGGCGTGCAGGCCCGGGCCGCGGTGCGCGCGCTGGCGGCGGTGCTGCCGGATCTGCGCGTGGTCCGCTGCCACGACGCCGTGCCGGCCGCGGCCGCGCGGTTCGCGGCCGACCTGGCCGTCGAGTCGCCGGACATGAAGTTCAGCGCGTGTCCGGCGCCGGCGGAGGTCGTCGTTGGCGCCGGCGTGGTCGTCACGGCGATCACGATGACGGCGGACATCCGGCCGCCGCTGGACGCCGGGCTCCTCGAGCCCGGGGCGCTTGCGGTGGCGCTCGACTACGACGCCGCCTGGACCCTCCGGGCGATGGCGGCCTGCGACCGGTTCTTCTGCGACGACGTCGCCACGGTGCGCGCGACGCAGGCGGCCGGCGTGAGGCTCGCCGCTCTGCCCGGCGAGATCGCCGGGGACCTCGGCGAGCTGGCCGCCGGCCGTGTCGCCGGCCGCAAGGACGCGCACGAGCGCCTGTTCTGCCTCAACCTCGGGATGGCGCTCGAAGACGTCGTGACCGGCGAGCTCGCGCTGCGGCGGGCGCGCGAGCTGGGCGTCGGCCGCGAGCTGCCGCTCTAGCCGGCGCGCCACGGAGCCGATGAAACGTGAGAGACTGTTTCGCCGGGCGCCGATGTGGAGTCGGCGGCCCGCGTGCACAGTTGTCCGCAGCGACGGCGCGGCTTTGAAGCGCGGTCCCAGGGTGGTGAGAGGGGGTCTGCCGTGCCTGAGGGGAAGACGAGCGACGAGGGGATGACTCCCGGCGACCTGCGCCGGCGGGCCGAGGAGACCTTCGCCGCCCGGCCGCAGCCGGACGCGCCGACCCCGGATGAGGCCGCCGCCCTCCTGCACGAGCTCGGCGTCCACCAGATCGAGCTCGAGATGCAGAACGATGAGCTGCGCCGCATCCAGCAGCAACTCGAAGCGTCGCGCAGCAAGTACATCGACCTCTACGACCTGGCGCCCGTCGGGTACATGACGCTCGACCACGACGGTCGCGTGCTCGAGGCCAACCTCCCGGCCGCCACCCTCCTCCGCGTGGAGCGCCCTGCCCTGCTCGGGTGCCGGTTGAGCTCGCTCATCCACGCGGATGACCAGGACGCCTACTACCTGCACGAGCGGCGCCTCGCCTGGGACGCCGCACGCGACGCGTGCGAGGTCCGCCTCGCGGCGCCCGGGGACGCAGCTCCCTGGGTGCGTCTGGAGTGCACCGCCTTCCGCGGCGCCGGCGGCGAGGTCCTCCGGTGGGCCGTGGTCACCGACATCACCGCCGGCAAGATCGCCGAAGAGACGTTGCGTGAGAGCGAGCGCCGCTACCGAGCGTTGTTCGAAGGCAATCACGCCGTGATGCTGCTCATCGACCCGGAGAGCGGAGGCATCCTGGACGCGAATCCCGCCGCCTGTGCCTGGTACGGCTGGAGCCGGGACGAGCTCCTCGCCATGCGCATCTCCGCGATCAACACGCTGACGCCGGAGGAGATCCTCAAGGAGATGGAGTGCGCTCGCCTGAACGAGCGGGGACTCTTCCACTTCAAGCACCGGCGCGCCGACGGCTCGGTCCGCGACGTGGACGTGTACAGCGGGCCGATCGAGCTCAACGGCAGGACGTTCCTCTATTCGATCGTCCACGACGTCACCGAGCGTGAGCGTGCGACCGAGGAGCTCGTCTACCAGCGCGAGAACCTGGAGCAGCTCGTCGCCGCGCGCACGAGCGAGCTGAGCGAAGCCAACCGCATCCTCGAGGATCGCGGCGAGGAGGCGGCGCGCTGGCAGGAGAACTTCGAGGCCTTCTTCGACACGATCGACGACCTCCTCTTCGTGCTCGACGCCGACGGCGCCATGATCCACGTCAACGAGACGGTGCGCCGCCGGCTGGGCTACACCGAGCAGGAGCTCGTCGGCCGGCCGGTCCTCGAGGTGCACCCGGCCGGCCGTCGCGACGAGGCCGGGCGCATCGTCGCCGCCATGCTCGCCGGCACCGCCGACTTCTGCCCCGTCCCGGTCGTCACGCGTGACGGCGTCGAGATCCCCGTGGAGACGCGCGTCGTCCCCGGGGTGTGGGACGGCAGACCCGCCCTCTTCGGCGTGACCAAGGACGTCTCGGCGCTCAAGCTGTCGGAGGAGAAGTTCTCCCGCGCGTTCGACTCCGCGCCGGTGCTCATGGCCATCTCCAGGCTCGAGGACGGCCGCTTCATCGACGTCAACGACATGTTCCTCTCGACCCTGGGCTTGAGCCGCGCGGAAGTCATCGGCCGCACCTCCGAGGAGCTTGGACTCTTCGTCGACCCGAGGGAGCGGCTCGAGGCCGCCGGCGCAGCGGCGGGGCGCAGCGTGCGCAATCTGGAGATCGAGGCGCGCACCAAGGATGGGACCGTCATCCAGGGGCTGTTCTCCGCCGATCCGATCGTGCTCGACGACGAGCCCTGTCTGCTGACGACCATGCTCGATGTGACCGAGCGAAGGCAGGCCGAGGAGGCGCTGGCCGAGAGCGAGGCCCTCTACCGGTCCATCCTGAGCGCCGTGCCCGACGATGTGACGGTCACCGACTTGGATGGCCGCGTGCGTCTGGTCTCTCCCGCGGCGGTGGCTATGTTCGGCTACGAGCGAGAAGAGGAGATGCTGGGCCGCTCGCTCGCCGACTTCCTGGCCCCGGAGGACCGGGAACGCGCCGCTGCCAATACTGCGCTCATCCACCGGGGGATCTACCCGGGACCGGCCGAGTACCGCGGGCTCCGCGCCGACGGCAGCGTCGTCGCCATCGAAGTGAAGGCCGAGCTCCTCCGTGACGCGGGCGAGCAGCCGACCGGCATGGTCGTCATCGCCCGCGACATCACCGATCGCAAGGCCGCGGAGGAGGCCCTGCGCCGGTCCGGCGACCGCCTTGCCCTGGCGACGAGCGCCGGCGGCGTCGGCGTCTGGGAGTACGACGTCGTTGAGGACGAGCTTGCGTGGGACGACCAGATGTTCAGGATGTACGGCATCACACGTGAACAGTTCGGCGGCGCGTACGAGGCCTGGCAGTCGGGGCTGCACCCGGACGACCGGGAGCGCGGCGACGCAGAGATCCAGATGGCGGTGCGCGGCGAGAAGGAGTTCGACACGGAGTTCCGCGTGCTGTGGCCCGACGGGACGGTCCGCTACATCCGCGGCATAGCCCAGGCTCAGCGGGACGGGACCGGGCGAGCCACGCGCCTGATCGGCACCAACTGGGACATCACCGAGACCAAGCGCACGGAGGAGGCGCTCCAGCAGAGCGAGGCTCTCTACCGCTCCATCATGAGCGCGTCCCCCGAGAACATCACCGTCACCGACCTGGAGGGCCGCATCCGCCTGACGTCATCGGCGGCGCTGGCGATGTTCGGCTATGGGAGCGTGGGGGAGGCGCAGGGCCGCCCACTCACCGACTTCCTCGTTCCCGAGGACAGGGAGCGAGCGTTCGGCGACGTGGCGCTCCTGCACCGCGGCGCAGCGCCGGCGGCGTCCGAGTATCGCGGCCTGCGTGTCGATGGCAGCACCTTCGACATCGAGGTGAGCGGGGAGCTCATTCGCGACGTGCACGGGCAGCCGACCGGCATGGTCTTCGTCTCGCGTGACATCACCGTGCGCAATGAGGCGGAGGAGCGGCTGCGCCAGAGCGAGGAGCAACTCGCGAGCGCCGTCGAGGGGTCCGGCGTCGGGCTCTGGGACTGGTACGTCCAGACCGGAGAGGAGACGTTCAACGAGCGCTGGGCCGAGATCGCCGGGTACACCCTGGCCGAGCTCGCCCCGACCTCCATCGAGACCTGGAGGATGCTCACGCATCCCGACGACCTGCAGCGCGCCGACGAGCTCCTCGACGAGCACTTCGCCGGCAAGTCGCCGATCTACTCCTTTGAGGAGCGCGTGCGCCACAAGGACGGCCACTGGATCTGGGTGCTGGACCGCGGCAAGGTCTCCGAATGGGACGGCGACGGCCGTCCGGTCAGGATGACCGGCACGGCGCTCGACATCACCGAACGCAAGCGCGTGGACGATGCGCTTCGCCAGCGCGAGTCCTACCTCTCGGCGATCATCGAGAACCAGCCGGGGCTCGTGTGGCTGAAGGACACGGAGAGTCGCTTCCTCGCCGTGAACCGGGCGTTCGTCGCCTCCTCCGGGAGAGAGGACGCCGAGGAGGTGGTCGGGAAGACGGACTTCGAGATCTGGCCGGCTGAGCTCGCGCAGAAGTACCGCGACGACGACGCCATGATCATGGAGACGGGCAGGGCGGCCGTCGTGGAGGAGCCCATCGAGGGGACGGCGGGCGCGCGCTGGTTCGAGACCTACAAGGCGCCTGTGGTGGACGAAGACGGAGTGCTTCTCGGCACCACAGGCTACGCGGCCGACGTCACCGAGCGCAGGCTGGCAGACGAGCGCCTGCGCGGCGCCAACCGCCAGCTCGAGCAGGCGGTCGCGCACGCCAACGACCTGGCGGTGGAGGCGCGGTCGGCCACCACCTCCAAGGCGCGCTTTCTGGCGCACATGAGCCACGAGATCCGCACGCCGCTGAACGCCATCATCGGGTTCGCGCAGCTGCTGCAGCACGACCCGTCGCTGACCGCCCAGCAGGCGGACAGAGTGACGATCATCAACCGCAGTGGGGAGCACCTCCTGGCGCTGCTCACCGACATCCTCGAGCTCTCCAAGGTCGAGGCCAAGGTGCAGCGCCTCGACCGGACTCACTTCGATCTGCGGGAGCTCCTCGAGGACCTGGCGCTCGTGTTCGGCGTCCGCGCCGAGGCCCAGGGCCTGACGTTCCGGACGGAGGGGTTCAACGAGGTCCCTCGCTTCGTCACCGGCGACCAGGTGAAGCTGCGTCAGACGCTCACGAATCTGCTCGCCAACGCGGTGAAGTTCACCGAAGAGGGCGGCGTTGCGCTGCGCGTCTCGGCGTTGCCGGAGGCCGGGGCGGGCGGGCACCTGCTGGTCGCGCTCGTGGAAGACACCGGCGCAGGCATCGGCGACGACGAGATGGGGGCACTGTTCGCGCCGTTCGAGCAGACGAAGTCGGGGCTGACGAGCGGCACGGGCACGGGGCTCGGCCTGGCCATCAGCCGCCAGTTCGCGAAGGTCATGGGAGGCGACCTGAGCGTCACCAGCGCGGTGGGCAAGGGTAGCGTCTTCCGGCTGGAGGTGCCCCTCGAGGCGGGGACGGCCGCCATGACCGAGAAGAGCGGGGCCCGCTTGGTCGAGCGTCTCGAGGCGGGCCAGCCCCCGTGTGTGGTGCTCGTCGTGGACGACGACGACGACGGCCGCGCGCTCCTTGTCGACCTGCTCGGCGGCGCAGGATTCGACGTCATCGCGGCCTCCGGGGGTCTCGAGGCCGTGGAGCTGTTCGCGAGCCGCCGCCCTTCCATCGTCCTGATGGACTTGTGGATGCCCGACGTCGACGGCAACGAAGCGATGCGCCGCATCCGCGCCTGCGAGGGCGGCGCGAAGGCGAAGATCATCGCGCTCACCGCCAACTTCACCGACGGCGTCCGCGTCGGCGCGTTCGCGGCCGGTGCGGACGCCTTCATGGCGAAGCCCTTCCGGGCGCCGGCGCTGTTCGAGCAGGTCCAGAGGCTGACCGGCGTGCGGTATGTGTACGCCCAAGAGACCGCCTCGGATGCGGCCGCTGTAGAGGCGCCGGTCCTCCGACAGGATGCGCTGGAGGCTCTTCCGGCGGCGCTCAGACAGCAACTCCGGGACGCCGCGCTCAGGGCGCGTCACGGCCGCCTGCTCGAACTGGTGGAAGAGGCCGCGGCCATCGACCCGCCGCTGGGCGTGGCGCTCAAGAACGTCATCGCCCGTTTCGACTACGCGGCCGTCCTTGGCGCGCTGGAGGAGGACGTATGACGACCGGCGCATCGTCTGCGTCTTCCGTCGCCGGCATCCTGATCGTCGACGACGCCCCGGCCAACCTCGAGCTGCTGTCCGACCTGCTGCGCGGTCGCGGCTACGAGCCGCGCCCGTCGCTCAGCGGAGCGGCGGCCCTCGCGGCGGCGCAGGCCGACCCGCCCGACCTCATCCTCCTCGACGTCGACATGCCGGGGATGGACGGCTACGAGGTCTGTCGGCGCCTCAAGGCGGACGAGCGGCTGCGGGACATCCCGGTCATCTTCGTCAGCGCCGTGTTCACTCAGACCGAGGACAAGGTGAAGGCGCTCGCGCTCGGGGCCGTCGACTACGTGAGCAAGCCGTTTCAGGCCGAGGAGGTGTACGCGCGCGTCGCCACGCATCTGCGCCTGCGCGGGCTGCAACTCGAGGTCGAGAAGCACAGCCGCGACCTCGAGGACCTGGTCGAGCAGAAGGTGCAGGAGATCGTGAACGCGCAGATGGCGACGATCTTCGCGCTCGCCAAGTTGGCGGAGTACCGCGACGACGACACCGGCCGCCACCTCGAGCGCGTCGCCGCCTACTGCCGGATCCTCGCCGGGGAGCTGGCCCGGGCGCCGGCGTTCGCGACCTTCCTCATCCCGCAGTACGTGGAGAACCTCTCCCGCGCCGCGCCGCTGCACGACATCGGCAAGGTCGGCATCCCGGACGCGATCCTCCTGAAGCCGGGCAAGCTCGACGGCGCGGAGTTGGAGGAGATGCGGCGCCACACGACGCTGGGCGCCGAGACGCTCGAGTCGGTCCACGCCCAGTACCCGGGCAACGACTTCCTCAGGATCGGCATCGAGATCGCCAAGTCGCACCACGAGAAGTGGGACGGCTCCGGGTATCCGTCCGGACTGGCCGGCCGGGCGATCCCCCTCGCGGCGCGCATCGTGGCCGTGGCCGACGTGTACGATGCGGTGCGCTCGAAGCGCACGTACAAGCCGGCGCTGCCGCATGAGGTGGCGCGGGACATCGTCCTCGACTCCCGCGGGACGCACTTCGACTCCGCCGTCGTGGACGCGTTCGTCGCGCGCGCCGACGAGTTCCGGGCGATCCGCGAGGCGCTCGACGGGGAGTAGAGGAGCGAGCCGCCGAGAGCGCGCCGGTCTGCGGCTCGTGCCGCACGCGGGCGTCCGGCGGTCGGCGCGCGCCGCCTAGGCGTCCTCGCCGGCGCCCAGCCTGAAGCGCCGCCGCTCGCGCAGTGCGCCGCTCTCCGTTTCTTCAACGAGGAGGACCTCGGTGGCACGGGCGCCGAGCGGGAGCCGCGGCGCCAGGGCCGCGGCGATCGCCGCGCGGTCGGCCGCCGGCGGATCGAGCGCCACCACCACGTGCGGCGCGACGTCGTCGAAGGCGCCGCCGAACGGTGGGTACTCGGGCCACTCGCCCCACAGCAGCCGCGTGAGCGCGGCGAAGGGGTCCGCGGGCTCCGGGACGAGCACCGAGGCGTCGGCGAGGGTCGCGACACGGGCGAGCGAGAAGGTGAACGACCCGGTTCCGGAGAGGAGCTCCTCGAGGCGCCGCTCCGCGGCCGCGTCGAGCAGGCTCACCGGCAGGAACGGCCACAGCGCCGTCACGTGCGGCGGCAGCTGCCGGCCCGCGGCCGGC
The DNA here is from genome assembly GCA_903927755.1 of uncultured Thermoleophilia bacterium. Taxonomy (GTDB): domain Bacteria; phylum Actinomycetota; class Thermoleophilia; order UBA2241; family UBA2241; genus CAIXSE01. The sequence goes on from CAIYOD010000118.1 coordinate 51,725, forward strand.
AGCAGGTGCAGCCACGGCGCCACGAGCTCGCGCGCGACGTCCACCGGCACGACGAGTCCGGTCGACGGGGGGCGGCTCACGCCGGCGTCCTCTCGTCCAGGCCGGCGTGCCGGTCGCCCAGCGCGCGCAGGAGGCCGAAGCAGCCGGTGAGCATCATGTCGCCGTGGGGAGCCGCGAAGGAGAGCGGCAGCTCACTGCCGGCGAGCAACTCGCGGCGCGGGCCGGTGACGATGAGCGGCAGGCCGAGCGGATCGCGCCCGGTGGCCGTGGCGGCGAGCACTGCTCCGTGGCCGTGGTCGGCGCGGACCTCGTCGCTCTCGAGGTCGCCGGCAAGCCAGCGCCGCAGCCGCTGCTCGAGCCCTGGGCCGTCCAGGCAGGAGGTGTGGTGCTCGAACACGCCGGCGACGCGGCCGTCCAGCGCCAGCAGGCACACGGTGTGGCCGTTCCCGACGTTGACGAGCACGGCGTCGGGCGTGCCGGCCGGCAGGGCTCCGTACAGCGCCGCGGGCCCGGTGTCGGCGATCAGCGCCGGGGCGTCCCCGGCGAGCGCCG
>CAIYOD010000119.1 GCA_903927755.1 uncultured Thermoleophilia bacterium
CGGATGACGCGGGCGGAGCCCGCGACGTGCGCGGCGGCGGCCTCGCGCCCGCCCAGCCCCGGCATCAGGTAGAAGCACAGCTCGAGGCCGGCGCCCAGCACCTTCTGCCCCGCGGCGATGAGGTCGCCGCTGCTGCAGCCCTTGTCGATGGCCATGAGCACCTCGTCGGCGCCCGACTCGAGGCCCAGGTGCACGCGCGTGAGCCCTGCGTCGACCAGGAGCGCCAGGTCATCGGGCGAGCGCCGCGCCAGCGTGCTCGCGCGGCCGTAGGTGGTCACGCGCTCGACGGACGGGAACCGCTCGCGGACCCGGCGGATCACCGCCGCGAGCTTCTCCGGCTTGACCGCGCACGGATCCGCGTCCTGCAGGAACACGGTGCGCGCACCGTCGCCCAGGAAGAGTGAGACCTGATACGCCTCGCTCGGCACCAGACCCTCGTGCACCGCGGTGACACCGCGGCGGCGCAGCACCTCCGCGGCCGCCGCCATCGCGTCGACGTCCGCGAGGACGTCTTCCACCGGTCGCAGCGACGACTTCGCCCCCTTGTACACGGGGCAGAACGTGCAGCGGTTCCAGGTGCAGTTGCGGATCGCGCGGACCAGCAGGCTGTGCGCCTCGCTGGGCGGGCGGATCGGACCTTGCTCGAACGACGGCGTCGTCACCCGGCGCTCTCCGCCCATTCCCTACTCGATCCGCAGCCGGCGCAGCACGATGCCGATCAGGTCCATGAACACCATCGTGCCGAGACCGATGGCGACGATCACCGCCCACTCCCCCGCCGAGATCGACGCGGTACCGAAGGCCACGTTCATGAACGGCGCGTAGGTGAACAGCAACTGCAGCACGACGACCACAGCCACGCCCAGCAGGATGATCGGGTTGCCGAAGGGGTTGTACGTGAACAGCGACCGGCGCAGCGAGCGGCAGGCGAAGAGGTAGAAGACCTGCACCGACATGAAGACGTTGACGGCGGCGGTGCGCGCGCCGGCGTCGCCGAGGCCGCGCCCCTCCGCCCACTCGAAGATGCCGAACGCGCAGACGAGCAGGACGAGGCCTGCGACGACGATCCTGATCATGACGCCACGCGTGACGATGGCGGATCCGGGGGCGCGCGGCGGCCGGTCCATGATCCCCGGTTCCTTGGGCTCGAAGGCGAGGCCGAGGCCGAGGAGCACGGCCGTGATCATGTTGATCCAGAGGATCTGCAGCGGCTCGATGGGCAGGGCAGTGCCGAGCATGATGCCCGCCAGGAGCACGAGCCCTTGGCCAACGTTGGTGGGCAGCGCGTAGGCGATGAACTTGACGAGGTTGTCGAAGACCCCCCGGCCCTCTTCGACGGCGGCCTCGATGGAGGCGAAGTCGTCGTCGGTGAGCACCATATCGGCGGCGTCCTTGGCCACATCGGTGCCGGTGATGCCCATGGCGACGCCGATGTCCGCCTGCTTGAGCGCCGGTGCGTCGTTGACACCGTCGCCGGTCATCGCGATGACTTGATCCTTGGACTGCAGCGCCTCGACGAGGCGCAACTTCTGCTCGGGAGTGACGCGGGCGAAGACGTTGGTCTCGTCCGCGACCTCGATGAACTCACGGTCGTGGAGAGCCGCCATCTCGGCGCCTGTCACGGCCTGCTCGCCGGCGCCGGCGATGCCGATCTCGTGAGCGATGGCGGTGGCGGTGACGGCGTGGTCGCCGGTGATCATCTTCACGCTGATGCCGGCGTGGTGGCACGCCTTGACGGCGGCGATGGCCTCCGGGCGCGGCGGGTCCATCATCGCCTGCAGGCCGAGGAACGTGAGGCCGCCGGCGACGTCCTTGTGGCCGAGGTGGTCGGTACCGTCAGGTCGCGTGCCGCGAGCGAAGGCGAGGACGCGCAGGCCGTCGGCGGCCAGCGCGTCCACTTCCGCGGCGACGGCGCCGGCATCCAGCCCGGTCGGCTCGCCGTCAGGGCCCACCGCCGCCGTGCAGCGATCGAGCACCTTTTCCACGGCGCCCTTGACGTAGACGACGCGCCTTCCGTCACCGGCGTCGTGCAGCGTCGCCATGTACTGATAGGCGCTCTCGAAGGGGATGGCGTCGAGACGCGGCAGCGCCTCCTGCTGGGCGGCGCGGTCGAGCCCCGCCTTGGCGGCGCTCGCCAGCAGCGCCGCCTCGGTCGGGTCGCCGGCCACCTCGAAGCGGCCGTCCGTCTCCGTCAGCGCGGTGTCGTTGCAGAGCA
>CAIYOD010000120.1 GCA_903927755.1 uncultured Thermoleophilia bacterium
ATCGTCTCGCTCATGTGCGGCAGCGTGGTCGTGAGCAGGGCGCTCATGCCGATGATCTTCGGGGCGTGCTCTTTCGCGGCGGCGACGAAGTCGGCGGCGCTGACCCCGGTGCCGAGGTTGACGACCTCGAAGCCGGCGCCCTGCAGGAGCATGCCGACCAGGTTCTTGCCGATGTCGTGCAGGTCGCCCTCGACGGTGCCGATCACGACCACCCCGCCGCCGGCCTCGTCGCCGGCCGCCATGTGCGGGCGCAAAAGGTCGAGGCAGGCCTGCATGACCCGGGCGCTGAGCAGCACCTCGGGGATGAAGCAGTCGCCGTCGCGCATGCGCGCCCCGACCACCTCCATGCCGGGCAGCAGGGCCTCGTCGAGGATCTCCCGGGCCGAGGCCCCGGTGGCCAGCAGGGCCGTGGTCAGAGCGGTCGCCGTGTCGGCGTTGCCGTCGATGATGGCTTGCTTCAGTGGTTCTTTCATCTGGGTCTCCTTCAGGCGACGCCGGCGGCGCGGTCGGTCTCTTCCACGATGGCACGGATGCGCTGCGCGACGTCGTCGGGGAGCGGTTCCGGATGGTACTCGGCGAGGACGTCCCTCGCCTTGGCGCGGCAGCGGTCGTAGAGGTCCGTACTGCCGCGCGACTCCCAGTCCTCACGCACGCGGCGGTCGAGGACCTCCGGCTGGCTCAGCTCGCGCATGTGGCGCATGGTCGCGTCGAGGCTGAGGAAGTCGCCGAACGCCCCGACGGCGGCGATGTCGTCCACCGCGAGGCTCTCGTCGTCGACGCGGATGCCGCCGACGATGTGCTTGATCATGCGCGCGATCTCGTTGTCCATGACGAACTGCGCGCTGTCGAAGGTGACGCCCGATTCGATCATCCCCGCACCATAGATCAGGTTGGCGCCTGCCAACGCTGCCGTAAGGCCGGTGAGGGTCTTCTCGTGACCGGTCTGCGCGTCACCGAGCTTGGAATCCGCCTACAACCCAGCTACGAAGCTCGGGATCATGTAGCGCCGCGCCATCTGCGCCACCGCGGCGCTGATCAGGCAGATCTCGGGCGAGCCGACGGAGGCCGCCGCGAGCTTGAGGTCCATCGCCGTGGTCGAGCTGCCGTACATCATGGGGCTGCCGCGCTCCACGAGCTGCGCGAGCGTGATGCCGGCCAGCACCTCGGCGTTGTGCGTGACCAGGGTCCCGGCGAGCGTGACCGGGCTGGAGCCGCCGGCCATCGCCATGCTGAGGATGTTGTCCGGGATGCCCCAGCGCGAGCACTCGATGATGACCTCGGTGGCGTCCTTGGGGAGCTTGAGCGGGCTGACCGGGCAGACGCCGCCGTACACGATGGGCCGCGCGCGCAGCTCGTCGGCTCCACCGACGACCTCGGCGCACATGCGCAGGATGGCGTTGCACTCCAGGCCCGAGAGAGGGCCGATGCCGAGAGGCTTCGTCGTGTTGAGCAGCTGCGCCTCGGTGTTGTGGACCGCCGCGGTCTCCGGTGGGACGTCCCTGGCCCCGACGGAGATCTCGTGCGTGTCCATCTCGCTGAGGTAGTCGTTGAGCCGGGCGATGTCGCCGACGTCCTGCAACGTGCACTCGCGGAGCTTGCCGGTGTCCGTGTCGATGACGGCGATGCCCTCGCTGAAGTTGGTGAACGCGACCCTGCCCGGCTCCATGAGGAAGTCGTTCTTGGGGTCGCGGCCGCACAGGACGTACTTGCTGGGCGACGAGGCGATGGCGTCCTCGACGACGTGCGGCGGGATGCGCACCATGCGCGTCTCGGAGTCGACGACGCAGCCACCGTCCTTGAAGATGTCGCGCGCGTCGTCCGCCTCCACGAACACCCCGGTGCGCTCGAGTACCTCGAGCGTGGAGAGGTGGATGTCGTCGAGCTCGGATTCGGTGAACACGTTGACGCTCAGCCCGCGGCTGCGCATGCCGCCGGAGAACAGGTTCCGCTTCACACCGCTCCTCCTGGTCTGGATCCACTGAGTCCGGCGCACTCCTGGAAGCGCGCCACGCTGTTGATGGGCACACCCAACACCTCGGCGATGCGGAACTTAGCCTCCATGGCGCCGGCGTGCGTGGGATACGTGAGCTCTTGCACCGGGATCCGGCCGAGGCCGAGGTCGCGGCGCAGGTCGTGCATGGCGATGGGGTCGGCGAGGTCGGCGACGGCGCAGCCGAGCTTCTCCGCCACGTAGGCTTTGGCTTGCTTGAGGCGCATGCCCCGGGTCATCTGCATACGGCCCACCAGATCTCCAGCGGTCCGCATGCCACCCATGCCCGAGGCCAGCGCGTGCGTGCACGCCATGCCGAGAGGGTCACCGACGCCTACCTACAACCCGTCGCACTTCAGGATGTCCACCATCGCGCGCGAGACGCGGGAGACGGCATCGGCGGGCGGGTACGGGCTCATCGGCACGCCGCCGACGCCCATGCCCACGTTGGGGTGCACGGGGATCTCGGCGACGTCCATGCACGGCTTGATGACGGTGCACGCCCGGGCGACGTTCCAGGCCACCGACTTGGTCGTGTTGACGTTGACGGCCGGCCCGAACATGGTGGCGCCGGCCTCCTGGGCCACCTCGAGCTGCTCCTTGGGCCACATCCCTGCGAGCCGCCGGCCTTTGTAGGTGAGCTCGCCGTGCATGCCGAGCACGTACTCGCTCGCCATGCCGAGCTCGATGCCGATGTCGGGGTAGCGACCCTTGATCTTCTCGATCGCGGTGAGGGTGGCGAGGAAGTCGCCGTCGCCGGCGGCGCCGGCGGTGTCGAAGTCCATGCCGTCGGTGCCGGCCTCCCACATGCCCTCGGCGACGTACACCATGTCGCTCACGGCGTGGTCGATGGCCTCGACCTGGGCGTCGCGCGCCTCGGCGATCTTGCCCAGCGGCATGAGCTCCGACCAGTTGGGGACGGGGCCGTCCGGCATGGAGTAGCGGCCCAGGTCCGGCATCGCGCCGTACTGCAGCGGCGCGATCACGTTGAGCTGGGCCGTCTTCATCTGCGCCGCCTCGTAGCTCAGCATCGTCTTGATCGCCTTGTACGAGTAGTCGATGGCGAACAGCTCGAGCATGTCGGCGCCGCGATGGCTCTGGTAGCTGTAGAGCTCGTCGACACGCGAGCCGACGTCGAGGTTACCCGAGCCGTCGAAGCTCAGGCAGACCTCATCGCCCATGTCCACGGCGCTGAACTTGGCCTCGCTGGCGAAGATGTCGACGAGGTGGTCGACCTCCGCCTCGGTGAGGGGAGGGGCCTTGGCGCGGCGGGCGCCGATCTCCGTGCCTGCCAGGACGTCCTCGCGGATCTCCGCCGGCGTCATCTCGACGAGCGAGCCGTCCCCGAGCCGCGTGCGTACAGGTCTGTCCACTCAGACACCCCCCGATGGCCTCATGCAGGCTTAGTTAGTTACATAACTAATGTTGCGGTACACTACCAGACGGCCTTTGCGTGTCAAGCGTGCGCCGGCCTCTAGCGTGGGGCTGCCGGAATCGGATAGGGTGCGCATCGAAATCGCGGGGAGGCGACCGCGGACGCGGGCGACTGACCGGAAGGGGCGATGGCGTTGACGAGATACGAGCTGCCGTTCAGCGATCCCACGCCGGACCTGGCGCCGACCGCCGCCCGCATCCTGGAGGCCGCCAAGCGGGTGCTCTCCCGCGACGGCTTCCGCGCGCTCACGTTCGAGACCATCGCCAGGGAGGCCGGGGAGAACCCGGCGCTGATCCGCTACCACTTCGGCAGCAAGGCCGGCCTGCTCGCGGCGCTCGTCGACTCCGTCCTCTACCAGGAGGCCGTCGAGCTCATCGAGCAGCTCACCGCCGTGCCGGCGGGCGCCGAACGGCACCGGCGGCTGCTCGCCTTGCACGAAGGGCTGCCGCAGGACACGGACGCGTACCGCAACTTCTTCGAGCTGATCCCGCACATCCTGCGCGACGACGAGCTGCGGCCACACCTGCGCGGCCTCTTCGACTGGTATCGCAAGCTGGACGCGTGGGCGCTCAAGGACGCCGACGATGCGCAGCCCCCGGAGCACATCGCGCCGATGGCGCTGCTCACCGTCGCCATCGCCGACGGCATCGCCCTGCAGAAACTCGCCGACCCGGACCTGGACTTCGAGCCGGCGTTCGACCTCTGGCGCCGGCTCGTGCTCGGCTACGTCGAGTCTGGCGGCGAGGCGGGCGGCGAAGGCGGCGGCGAGCCCGACTGACGCCCGCGGCTATCGCCGCCGCCGCCGCCGGTGGGGCGCGCCGCCGGCCGGATCAGCCGCCGAGCTCGGCGTCCGCGGCGGCGCAGATCCTCGCCAGCTCCGCCGCCTTCCCCGCGTCCAGCGGCTCCGGCACATAGTGCTCGAGGATGTCCACGCCGCGCTCGCGCGCGACCTCGACGGCGTCTCGGAGGTGCGCGCCGTCCGGGCCGATCTCCTGGCCGATCGAGCGCTCGACGGTCTCCTTCATGTGCCGGCGCGTGTGCGGCTGGCCGAGGTAGTGGCCGCCGGGTCCGACCTTGTCGATGACGTCGAGCGCCAGCGTCTCCTCGTCCAGCTCCAGGTCGCGGAAGGCGTTCGCCGCACGCCGGTACAGGTCGTCGTCGAGCATCATGTGCTCGGGCGTGAACAGCTGGTAGCGGTTCGTCAGCCCGATCGTGGTCATGAGCTCGGAGCCGACGATGCCGGCGAGCATCACCGTGTGCGCCGTCTCCGCCGCAGCCAGCCAGCTGCCCGGCAGGTCGTCGTCGGTGCCCGCGTACCCCGTCATCGCCGGCAGCCCGAAGTGATGCACGAGCTCGGACGGCAGGAAGAGGCCGCGGTGGTTGAGCGGCGCCGTGGTCAGCGCCGCCGTGCGCGGGTCGGCGTGCACCGGCAGGGGGAAGAGGATGACCGGCGCGCCGGGGTGCGCCAGTTGCACGCACACCGTGGCGCTGACCAGCTCGGCGAAGCCCATCACGTAGGCGCCGGCCTTCGTCGCCGGCGCCGTCGTCCCGTAGGTCGGCATGGTGACGAAGCACACGGGGATGCCGGCCTCCGCGAACACGAGCGCCGCCTCGATGCCGTCCTTGTCGTTGATCAGGGGCTGGACGGTGCCGATGAGGTTGCTCATCGGGGGGCGGCGGCGCAGCTGCTCCGCCCCGCCCGCGATCACCGTGGCCATCTCGACCGCGTACCTGGCCTCGCGTTCGCCCTGCACCATGCCCTGCAGGTGCTTGCCCGTGTTGTTCCAGGCGGCGTCCAGCTCGTGCAGCGTGTGCGTGTCGCCGCAGTCGGCCGCGGCCACGTTGGGCCACCAGAACTGGAGGGAGCCAAGGTAGTCGACCATCCGCGTGATGGCCGAGAGGTCGTCCTTGGTCGGCGGCCGGCGCACGCCGGTGCGCCAGTCGATCACCTCGGTGCCGCAGCCGTTGGTGGTGTTGTAGGTGTCGCCGCTCGCGAGGTCGAGGTCCAGCGTGCCGTCGCGCGACCCGAGCCAGAACGTCCGCGGGGCCTTCGCCAGCGCGGCCGTCACGAGGTCGGGCGCGAAGCGCACGACACCGGACGCGCGGTCCACGTCGGCGCCGTGCTCGGCCAGGACGTCCAGGGCCTTCGCCGAGCCGAACCGGACGCCGGTCCGCTCGAGCACGCTGAGCACGGCGTCCTTGTACCGGTCCAGCTTCGCCTGGTCGTAGAAGTGCACGGCGAAGTCCGAGCCGAGCGGCAGCAATGGCTGCCGCCGGCTGAGGTCGAGCTGCGAGGTCATGGTCACTCCAGTCCGGCGCGCGCCTTGAACCGCTCCACCGAGTTGATCGGGATGTCGAGCACGTCGGCGATGTGGAACTTCGCCTCCATCGCCCCCGGCCAGTCGGCGTAGGCCAGGTCCTGGACCTGGATGCGGCCGAGACCGAGGTCGCGGCGGATGTCGTGCATCGCGACGGTGTCGCTGAGGTCGGCGACCGAACAGCCGAGCTTGTCGGCGACGTACTGCTTGGCCTGCGGAAGGCGCAGGCCCCGGGTCATCTGCATGCGGGCCACCAGATCTCCGGCAGTCCGCATCCCGCCCATGCCCGAGGCGAGCGCGTGTGTCGAGGCCATCCCGAGGGGATCCCCGACCCCCACCTACAACCCGTCGATCTTGCAGATGTCGACGAGCGCGCGCGAGGCGCGGGAGGTCGCGTCCACCGGCGGATACGGGGTCATGGGGACGCCGCCGACGCCCATCCCCGCGTTCACGTGCACGGGGATGGTGGCCTCGGCGGTGACCGGCTTGATGAGCGCGCAGGAGCGCGCGGTGTTCCAGGCGAGTGACTTCGTCGTGTTGACGTTGACCGCCGGCCCGAAGATCGTGGCGCCGGCGGCGGTGCAGGCGCGGAGCTGGCCGAGCGGCCACTGGCCGGCCAGCCGCGTGCCCTCGTACTCGAGCTGGCCGTGCATACCGAGCACGAGCTCGGCCGCCTGCCCGATTTCGACGCCGATGTCGGGCCACGTGTCCCGGACCCTGCGGGCCGTGCGCAGCGTGGCCAGCAGGTCGGCGTCGCCCGAGGCGCCGGCGGTGTCGAAGTCGATGCCGTCGACGCCGGCGGCGACCATCGCCTCGACGACGCACCACATGTCTTTCTCGAGGTGCTCGACGGCCTCGAGCTGCGCCGCCCGTGCCTCGTCGATCCTGCCCAGCGGCATGAGCTCCGACCAGTTCGGCGCCGGGCCGTCCGGCTGCGAGTACCGGCCCAGGTCGGGCATCGCCCCGTAGTTGAGCGGGATCACCGTCTGCTGCTGCGCGTCCTTGAGCATCTGGGTCTGGAACGACAGGACGGTGCGCACCGCCTTGTACGAGTAGTCGTGGTGCCACAACTCGATCATGTCGGCGCCGTGGTGGTTCTGGTAGAAGACTTGCTCGAGGACGGGCGCGGCGACGTCGGAGTTGCCGGAGCCGTCGAAGCTGAGGACGACCTCGTCGCCGTAGTCGACGGCGCTGAACTTGGCCGACGAGGTGAAGATGTCGAGCAGGTGGTCGAGGTCGTCCTGCGTGAGCGGCTCGACCTTCGCCCGCTTGGCGGCAGCCTCGGAGCCGGCGTGCAGATCGGCCTCGACCTCCGCCCGGGTCATCTCGACGAGCGAGCCGTCGCCGAGCCGTGTCGGGATGCGTTGTGCCATCGATCCTCCCGTCGTCCCCCGCGTAGGGTGATCGTGATTAGTTAGTCGGATAACTAACCGAATGCCGCCCGACGATATCGGCGCCGTTGCCCGGGTGTCAAGACAGCGTGTCCGGCAGGCCGGCTGGTGTCTCTCGTGAGGTGATGCCACCCATGACGCGACCCATGCTGCCACCCATGACGCCGCCCATGACGCCACTCGCGATCGACACATACCGCCACCCATGACGCCGACTGCTCTCGCGCTCGCCTGCCCCGGATCGGCTGCTCCCATCGAGAGGGGCCTTCACTCAGGTTCGCATCCTTCGCGATGTTTGCCCAAGTATCGGGCGTTGCGCGCCGGAGGGGCCGTGCGTAGCATCGGGCGAGAGAAGGATGCGGCGCGGGGGAGAGCGGGGCGCCGCCCGACAGTCAGGGGGCCGCGTGGAATCTCGGATCGTGACGCGTCAGGGGGACGGCTCCGCCGTCTCGCTCACGCGCAGCGAGCTTCGGAGCGAGCTCGAAGAGGGCACGCGCGCGGCCGCCGCCCGGGCGCGCGCTCCCGAACTGCTCGCGGACGAGCTCGACCATCTCCTGGACATCTTCGCCAGCCGCGCGCGCTTCTCGGCCGTCGATATCGGGGACGAGGTCGTCCTGAGCTTCGACGGCAGCGGCACGCCGCAGCAGGGCAGCCGGGTCGACGCCCTGGTGCAATACGAGCAGTGCCTCGGCGCCGACACGTGTGAGCTCTTCCACATCGACTACTCGTTCAAGGCGGTCAAGACGATCGTCGGCAGCGAGCAGCAGGCGATGAAGGAGGCGCAGGAGCGCGTCACCATCCCTGTCCACTACGGCGCTCAGCCCGACCTCGGCCGCTACTCGCATCCGGATGGTCCGTGTGGCAACTGGTCGGAGCTGCTGCCGGCGATGCGCATCGACGAGGCGCGCGCCGCGCAGGAGCAGGCGATCGAGCTCGCCGTCAAGGACATGGTGCATGTTGCCGCCGAGATGTACGAGGCCGGCGCCGACGGCATCAACTTCGACACGGCCGGCGCCGCCGGCGACGCCGACTTCCTGGCGGCCTTGCTCGCCGTGGAGCGCCTCCGCGCGAAGTACCCGGCCATGGGTATCATGGTCGGCATGGCTTCGGAGGTCGTGCTCGGCACGCACGGCCAGCTCGAGTACTGCGGCACGCGACTGGCCGGCCTCAAGCCGGAGGGACAGTGCTGCGTGGTGCAGGACGCCGGCGCGACCATCTACGGACCGGCCATCACCGTCAACACGAGCCGCACGGTCGCCTGGAACGTCGCCCGCGCGCTCACCTTCATGAAGCCGTGTATGGACGTCGCGCGCATACCGGTGCACGCCAACGTAGGTATGGGCGTGGGCGGCGTGCCGATGAACGCCTTCAGCCCCGTCGACGCCGTGTCGCGGTGTTCGCGCGCCTGCGTCGACGTTCTCAAGGTCGACGGATTGTAGGTGGGCTCCGGCGATACCTTCGGCATGCCGATCGCGCACGCCGTCGCCTCCGGGATGAACGGGTTGCGCGCCGCTGGAGATCTGGTGGCGCGCCTCGAGATGGCGAAGGGCATGCGGTTGACGCAAGCCAAGCGGACGGTTGCGGAGGCGCTCGGCGTGGGAGTGGCCGATCTCGCCGACCCGCTGGTGATGCACGAGGTGCGCGGCGAGCTGCGCCTGGGGCGGGTGTTCGAGCTGGAGACCACGTACCCGCACGATCCCAGCCCGCAGGAGGCCAAGGCCAGCATCCGCGCGCTGCTCGGCCTTGGCTGACGTGCTCGGCCTCGGCTGACGCCCCGATGAGCGCCGCGTGCGGGTAGAGTGAGCGCATGAGCGCGCGGACGGCGACCTCCAGGCTTTCGGTGACGTTCGCGGGGCACGCGACGGTGCTCCTCGAGCTGGACGGCGTGCGGCTGCTCACCGATCCGCTGCTGCGCAAGCGCATCGGGGTCCTGATCCGGCGCAGCCCCGTGCCGTCGCCGGCCGTGCGCCGCGACCTCGACGCCGTGCTCATCTCGCACGCGCACCTCGACCACCTGGACGTGCCGTCGCTGCGGCTCATCGACCGGCGCACGCCGGTCGTGGCGCCGCGCGGCCTCGGCGGGTTGCTGCGCCGCCTCGGGTTCGTGCCCCTGGAGATGGAGGTCGGGGACGAAGTGGAGATCGGGCCGGCGGGCGCGGGCGTCGCGCGCGTGCGCGTGAGGGCCGTCCCCGCGGACCACGCCGGCACCCGCTACCCGATGGCCACGGAGTCGCCGGCGCTCGGCTACGTCGTCGCCGGCGGCCTCAGCGTCTACTTCGCCGGCGACACCGGCCTCTATGACGGCATGCGCGAGTTCGCGCCGATCGACGTGGCCGTGCTGCCCGTCGGCGGCTGGGGGCCGCGGCTGCCCGACGACCACCTCAACCCGCTGTCGGCGGCCAAGGCGCTGCAGTTGCTACGCCCCAGAGCCTGTGTGCCCATGCACTGGGGCACCATCTACCCGCCGTGGCTGCCACCCGCCTTCAACGCCAAGTGGGGCGAGTGGCCGCACGCGTTCGCCCGCTACGCCGCGCACCTGGCCCCGGACGTGGATGTGCGCGTCGTGTATCCGGGCGAGACGACCGTGTTCACGTCGGCGGAGGACGGGGGGGAGGCGGCGCCGGAGTGAGTGCGACCGAGCTCCGCATCGCGCTCCTGCAGTTGGTCGGCTGTGGCTACGGCCGCGATGCGAGCTTGGCGCGCGGCGAGGCCGCGCTCCGCGCGGCCGCGGCCGCCGGTGCGGACCTCGCTCTGTTTCCCGAGCTGTGGAGCACCGGGTACGCGTTCACGGACGGCGACCTCGCGACCTGGAGGGCGCAGGCGATCGCGCGCGACGACTCCTGGGTGCGCTCGTTCTCGAGGCTGTCCGCCGACCTCGAGATGGCCATCGGCGTCACGTTCCTCGAGCGGTCGCCGTCCGGTCCTCACAACACCGTCACCCTGTTCGACGCCGGCGGGCGCGAGGCGCTCAGCTACGCCAAGGTCCACACCTGCAGCTTCGACCTGCCCGAACAGGCGCTGGCGCCGGGGGCGGGATTCCCGGTCGCCCGGCTCGAGACGCGTGCCGGCTCAGTCGCGGTCGGGGCCATGATCTGCTTCGACCGCGAGTTCCCGGAGGCGGCGCGCTTGCTCGCGCTCGGAGGGGCCGAGCTCATCCTCGTCCCCAACGCCTGCGAGCTCGAGGCCAACCGGCTCGGCCAGGTGCGGACCCGCGCGTTCGAGAACATGGCCGCCGTGGCCGTGGCCAACTACGCTGCGCCGCAGGAGAACGGCCACTCGACGGTGGTCGACCCGATCGCCTTCGACGCCGAGGGTCGCAGCCGCGACACGCGCGTCTTCGAGGCCGGGGAGGCGGAGGACGTCTGCGTCGTCCGCCTCGACCTCGACGCCCTGCGCGAGTGGCGCCGCCGGGAGGTGTGGGGGCGCCAGTGCCGGCGGCCGGAGACCTACGGCGCGCTGGTCGAGCGTCTGGAGGACGCCGGCGCCTGAGCCGCGCGGCGACCTCACGCCCGCCGCCGCGCCGTTCGACTGAGGCGCGGGCCGTCACCCGCCGCCGCGACCTGCTCGCACCCGTCCGGCTACTCTGTTCACGGCTTGCCATTGGCTATCCGGATTCGGGCCTCACGTTCTCCGGGCCCCATTTTGTCTAGCCGTCGGCTACACGAAGACAGAGTGCCCGTAGCGCGTCACCCACACC